>DASYOS010000243.1:0-10672 GCA_036007525.1 Chitinophagaceae bacterium
AAAAGCTGTCCGTATAATTGTGCTGTATGTGCAATTTTTGCCTTAAAATCAAAGCCAACAACCGCATTATCCGGGCTGCCAATAGTCCCTTCTATATGTCTGTAAAAAATTATGGGATTTAAATATTGAAAATCAAAATGATTCTTTCTTCCAAATATCACACCTTCAAATAAACCAATATTAAACCACTTGGTAACATCCATACTTAAGTGATGCATTGCAGCATATTTGCGATCAAGTAAAATATCTCCGCTTTTTTTAAATTGGGGCATTAGCTCAGCAAAAATATTCTGGTAATTAAACTTCCAAATTTTTGTATTGATCTTCAAAAATAAATAGCTGTTTCCATAGTCACTTAATAACAGGCTTCTGTAGCCATCGCCAATAAAATTTTTATCAAATCCAAACTGGAAATCAAAATACTTTGCAGCATTAAAAGTTATATACCCTCTGGCATCAAAATAGTCAACCCCATTTGTTTTAAAAGCCTTATAAAAGCCAACCCCTGGTACAGCACCAAATTGATTTACCCTTTCCAGAAAAAAGTGTGGGCCTTTTTCCTGGTTCGTTGTTATAGTAGTGGAAAAGCCAACTCTGCCAGCGATCAAGCCTCTTGCAGTTATTCCCCTGCTATTAAGATAAACCTTATTATTATTTGATGATGTACCATATTGTAAATTTAGTATCGGATTTATAGCAAGAAAAATATCTTTGCTATTTACTTCCAACATGTTCGCTTTTGATTTATAAAAAACATTTAGAAAGGGGCGCCTGCTTTCAAATTCTTCATTTGATTTAGTTACCCACTCAGCGTTATTCATTAATAAACTATTGAGATTATATTTATCTACGCGGCTGAGTTTTAAATCATTTTCTTGATATTGAGTAACCCCACCAAAAAGAGGATTACTAACCGGGCTTCTTAAACTGTCAATCAACTCTGCTTCTTTTACAATTGCTTTTCGGCTATAGGGTTTTACTGAAGAAAAATTAATATTGTTGTTGTTCTTAAGTTTTATTTCCATTCTATCTATAAAATCATAAGCTTTTGAACCCAAAGGGATATATGTTGATTGCGAAAAAGCAAAAACAGGGCAAAGAAAAACAGCCAGTCTAATAAAGCATTTCATAATTTGCATGGAGTTGTTTATTTAATTTCAGATATGCAAAAATATCTTTTTAAAAATATATCAGTTGTAAATGAAGGAACTACAACAATTAGTGATGTATTTATACAAAAGAATAGAATAGAAAAAATAGGTAAGGATATAAAAGTAAAGGAAAAGGTTATTGAAATTAATGGTGAAGGAAAACATTTACTTCCAGGCATTATTGATGACCAGGTTCATTTTAGAGAGCCGGGATTAACGCATAAGGGAGCCATCTATACAGAAAGCAAGGCTGCGGTTACAGGTGGCATAACAAGCTTTATGGAAATGCCTAATACAATACCGAATGCATTAACTGAAAACCTTTTAGAAGAAAAATATGCAATTGCTTCTCAAAATTCTTTTGCAAATTATTCATTCTATATGGGCGTAAGCAATACTAATGCAGATGAAGTTTTATTAATGAATGAAAGGAAAAAAGAAATTTGCGGAGTAAAAATTTTTATGGGCTCCAGCACAGGAAATATGCTGGTTGATAATGAAGCAACGCTTAATAAAATTTTCAGTAAAAGTGAATTGCTGATTGCCACACATTGTGAAGATGAAAATATCATCAAAACAAATTATACTAAATTAAAGAAAGAAAAAGGGGAATTACACCCTGACGATCATCCAATAATAAGAAATGAAGAAGCCTGTTATCAATCTTCATCATTTGCAGTTGAACTCGCAAAAAAACATAATAGTCGCTTACATGTGCTGCACATTTCTACAGCAAAAGAATTATCACTTTTTAATAATACAATTCCTTTAAAAGAAAAAAAGATCACTGCAGAAGTGTGCGTTCACCATTTACATTTCACTGCTGATGATTATGAAAAACTTGGCTATCTCATCAAATGCAACCCTGCAATAAAGTCACCCAAAAACAAAGAGGCATTATGGAAAGCATTACTGGATAACCGTTTGGATGTAATTGCAACGGATCATGCACCACATACTTTAAAGGAAAAGCAGGCACCCTATGAAAATGCACATTCCGGCTTGCCGCTTGTACAACACTCATTATTATTAATGTTAAAATATTATAAGGAAGGTATTATCACTTTAGAGAAAATTGTTGAGAAGATGGCTCATGCAGTTGCTGATTGTTTTAAAATTGAAAACCGCGGCTATATACGGGAAGGATATTTCGCAGATCTGGTTGTAGTTGATCTAAATCAATCAACATCAGTAACAAAAGAAAACCTTTTATACAAATGCGCATGGAGCCCTTTAGAAAATGAAACCTTTCCTGCAAATATCACACATACGTTTGTAAACGGGAATTGTGTGTATGGAAATGGTGCAATTGATGAATCTATAAAAGGGGAAAGGCTTTTATTTAATAGGTAAAAACAATATTCAATAATAAATATTCAATTGATTTGGAACTTGATAAAACCACATTAAACGACCTCTCCATCTTTAATACTGAAGAAGAGTTTTCTGTTTTCGACAAAATGGATTTCACCAGAACCCTCGGCGGGAGAGAAAAACTGAGACAATTTTTTAGTAGATCGCTTAATACTATGGAGGCGATTAGAGGGGTTCAGCAAACATTAAAATCTATTCAGAAAAATACAGATGCCTGGCCGCAAACAATCAGCAATGGCAGCATAATGGTTATACAAAAATTTTATGAGAGCCCTGTCGATCAACTTCCTGCCAGCCCTACTGCTGCTTCAGCTTATGCTTATAAGATTTTACATTCTGCGGATTTCTCTTTAGTAAAATACTCCATAGGATATGCTTTTTATTTTATTAAAGGAATACAAAAGCTTATTAATACTTATTCAAATGATACTGCTTCTGAGTCATTAAAAAAATTATTACAAAGGGCCGGGACAATACTTGATAAGCAACAATTTTATGCTATCGATAAAAAAGAGAAAGCTGATGACCTTACAATTACCGAAATGCTCAGGCTGGCTTATTTTCTCCGTTATAATTATAAGCAAAACCTTTTTGAACTACTGGAAATTTACTTTCAGCTCGATGCTTGGTATGGAATGGCAATTGCCATGGATAAATTTAAGCTTGTATTTCCCGAGTTCATTGAAAGCGATGCACCGATAGTTAAAGCATCAGGCTTGTACCATATTTTGTTGCCCCACCCTGTCTCTTATGATATTACGTTAGATAAGGAAAATAATTTTTTATTTTTAACAGGTGCAAATATGGCGGGTAAAAGCACTTTCATAAGGTCTGTTGGCACCGCTGTTTTCCTGGCACATATCGGGATGGGTGTGCCCGTAAAGGCAATGCAGCTTACTTTATTTGATGGTTTGCTAAGCAATATAAATGTGGTAGATAATATTGCTAAAGGCGAAAGTTATTTTTACAATGAAGTTCAACGAATTAAAGACACCATTTTAAAAATTAATGACGGCAGAAGATGGCTGATACTTATAGATGAACTCTTTAAAGGAACAAATGTTCAGGATGCTATGAAATGCAGCACCGTGGTAATTGAAGGGCTCATAAAAATTAAACACTCTTTGTTTATTTTATCAACTCACCTTTATGAAATTGGTGAATCACTTAAAACACATAACAATATTTTGTTCAAATACTTTGAAACAACGGCTGATGACGAACAGCTAAAGTTTAGTTACCAGTTAAAAGAAGGAATTAGCAACGACAGGATTGGGTATTTGATTTTAAAAAGAGAAAAGGTAATTGAACTGCTTGAAAAATTGTAGCTCAAAAATTTTTCTCTAATTTCAATACATGTTAGTTAAAACCTATGGCAGCGCTGTATATGGAGTTGAGGCTATTACCATAACCATAGAAGTAAATGTAAGCAGTGGTAAGTTCACTTCTATTGTTGGGTTGGCTGATAACGCTGTAAAAGAAAGTCTGGAGAGAATGGAAAGCGCAATAAAAACAAATGGCTATCATTTTCCACGAACAAAAGTTGTCGTAAACCTTGCCCCTGCGGATATAAGAAAAAGCGGCACCGCGTTCGATCTCCCCATTGCCATCGGCACTTTGGCAGCAAGTGAACAATTTGAAAACGCTGAAAAACTTTCTGATTATGTAATAATGGGTGAGCTGAGCCTGGATGGCACCATAAGGTCTATTAAAGGAGCACTGCCAATTGCAATTCAGGCACGAAAAGAAAATTTTAAAGGGCTTATTCTTCCCAAACAAAATGCACGTGAAGCTGCTATGGTTAACAACCTGAATGTATATGGCGTTGAACATATAAATGATGTAATCAATTTTTTTGTTGATGAGAATTCTTTACTGCCCACAGTTGTAAATACAAGAGAGGAATTTGCTCATGCACAAAGTGACTATGAGATTGATTTTTGTGATGTAAAAGGACAGGAAAATATTAAAAGAGCTTTGGAGATTGCCGCTGCGGGGGGTCATAATGCAATTTTGATTGGTCCGCCGGGAGCAGGAAAAACCATGCTGGCAAAGCGTTTACCAACTATACTGCCGCCACTTACTTTGCAAGAGGCTTTGGAAACTACAAAGATCCACAGCGTAGCAGGCAAACTACCTGAGAATGCAACCCTCATCTCCAAACGTCCTTTCCGATCGCCTCATCATACTATTTCAGATGCAGGCTTGGTTGGCGGCGGAGGCATACCGCAGCCGGGAGAAATTTCTTTAGCACACAATGGGGTTTTATTTTTAGATGAACTGCCGGAGTTTAAAAGAACTGTTCTGGAAGTGATGCGGCAGCCGATGGAGGAAAGAAAAATTGTTATTTCGAGAGCAAAAGTTGCGCTGGAATTTCCTGCAAGCTTTATGCTGATAGCTTCTATGAACCCCTGCCCATGTGGCTTTTACAATCATCCTGAAAAAGAGTGTACCTGTCCTCCGGGTGCGGTTCAAAAATATCTTAATAAAATTTCAGGACCTCTATTAGATAGAATCGATCTTCATGTGGAAGTGACACCCGTTGCTTTCAATGAGCTATCATCTAATGAGCGTTCAGAAAAAAGCGAGGACATCAGGGGAAGAGTTATTAAAGCAATGGAGCGCCAATCGGAAAGGTATAAAGATAATCCCGGCGTTTATTGTAATGCACAAATGAGCAGTAAAATGCTGAAAGAAATTTGTGTTATAACACAGGCGGGCTCCAATCTTTTAAAAGTGGCTATGGAAAAACTAAATCTTTCTGCCAGGGCTTATGACAGAATTTTAAAAGTGAGCAGAACTATTGCTGATCTTGAAGGAAGTGAAGATATAAAAACAGAACATCTTGCAGAAGCAATCCAGTACAGAAGTTTGGACCGCGAAGGGTGGGCAGGTTAAATAAACAAGCAGGTAAATTATGAATGAATCAAAACAATTTTTTAATGAACTGAATGTTTATTTTGATCATATTTATATCATCACGCTAAATCGGGCAACTGAAAGGCATGATCACATACAAAAGGAATTGGAAGGGTTACAATATGAATTGTTCTTTGGAAAAGACAAGAATGATTTTTCTTTAGAAGAATTAAAATTACAAAATATTTACAATGTTGATCTTGCCAAAAAGCATCATCGTTATGGCAAACCAATGCAGCCCGGTGCAGTTGGATGCGCCTGGAGCCATGCCCAGGTGTATCAGGATGTGATGAAAAATAATTACCAAAAAGTATTAATACTCGAAGACGATATTGTGATAAATAAAAATACAGCTCATCTGTTTGCTGAAATTTTGAAAGTCTTGCCAAAAAACTGGGAATTATTATACTTTGGTTTTGCAGGCGCCGAAAAGATACCTGCTAATGTGCTTTTAAAAAAAATATTTTACCATAGTATTCGCTTTTTTAAAGGAATAAAATTTACTCATCGTACCATCAGCAATCTTTACCCTAGGCAAATAGCAAAAAATCTTTATACATCAGGTTATCACGATTGTACACATGCTTATGCTATAACAATCAGCGCTGCAAAAAAACTTCTACAATTACAAACACCTATCTCATTTTTATCAGATAACTTACTGGCGTATGCCGCAACCAATAAGTTATTAAACGGTTATATAATTATGCCGAAAATTATTGATCAATTATCAATCGTGGATGTAAACCATGATCATTCGTATGTAAATGAATAGCAAATAATAGTATATGCATTTATTATATATAACTTTTGGTGAAGATATAAGTAACCATATCCAGGCACAATTTTCAATTATTACATTTCTGTCCCAGAAAAAAGAAAATACTACCATTAATATTGTTACGGATCATGCAGAGTTTTATAAAAATTTAAAAGAAAGGATTAATGTTATAGTGATAGATGCTGAAACTTTAAACTCATGGAAAGGAGAATATGATTTTTTTTGGCGGGTAAAAATTAAGGCTATTGAAATGCTATGCGATATGTATGCAAACCAACCTGTTTTATACCTGGATACCGACACTTTTTTATTTGGTGATGTATCTCTTTTAAAACAACAGGCTTTAGCTGGCAAAGCTTTTATGCATGAAAATGAAGGAATGTTATCAAAAGAAAAAAGTAAGACGGCAAAAAAAATGTGGGGGCAGGTTATGAATATAAATTATGGTAACGTTATAATTACTGCAAATCATTGTATGTGGAATGCGGGGGTAGTGTTAACGCCAAATCAAAAAAATAATAAGGAGACACAGCTTGCATTAGAAATTTGCGATGCAATGTGCAAACAAGGTGTTACCAGGCGTTTAATAGAGCAATTTGCATTATCAATTTCTCTGCAAGAAGTGTATGGTTTACAGGCCGCAAACAGTGAAATAGGACACTATTGGTCTAATAAAGACAGTTGGATTAAAGTAATAGAAGATTTTTTTATTACTGCAAATTTTAAAGGATTTTCAATAGAAGAAATAGTACAGGAAATTAAAAAATTTGACTTTAACAAGATCCCCGTTAAGATGAGAGTAAGAAGTACAAATACAAGGCTTACAGCTTTAGTAAATAAATTATATCCTGCTCAGGATGTAGAATACATAAATAATATCAAAAGGTAATAGCCTTGCAACATTTATTTCTAATCATTCAGTGCTCTTGATATCCGGAAGTAAAATATTGATAATTTTATTGAGTTAATTTTATAGAATGAAATTGTTACTATCATATTTAAAACCTTATAAGTGGCTATTGGCATTAGCTCTTTTTCTTGCTGCCATTAACCAGATATTTTCCCTGCTTGATCCATATTTTTTTGGAAAGATGTTTCAGGAATTAGGAGTTCACTCCCATGTAAAGGGTTATTATGATAGTAAAAATAATTTCATTCAAACCGGAGTTCGCTCACAATCAGAATTTGTTTGGGGTGTGCTGGGCTATTTAGGGCTACTGATCAGTGTAGCTATGATCTCAAGAATTGCAAAAGCTTTTCAGGATTATTTTGGAAATGTGATAGTGCAAAAATTTGGCGCTAAATTATTTACAGATGGATTGCGACATTCTCTCAAACTACCCTTTCAGGAATTTGAAGACCAGCGAAGCGGCGAAACGTTAAGCATACTTACAAAAGTGCGTACTGATACAGAAAAATTCATTGTATCATTTATTAATATTTTATTTGGCTTACTTGTAGGAGTAATTTTTGTTTCCATTTATTCCTTCACATTGCACTGGTCGATAATGCCCGTTTATTTTGGAGGCATTGTTTGTTTATCATTACTCACAGGTTTTTTAAGTAAGAAAATTAAAACGATACAAAAAACAATTGTTAAAGAAACTACTTCACTTGCAGGAACAACAACCGAAAGTTTGCGGAATATTGAGCTGGTTAAAAGCCTTGGACTCACTGATCAGGAAGTAAAAAGATTAAATAATAATACCTATAAAATTTTAGGGCTGGAATTAAAGAAAGTAAAAAGTATCCGTAGCTTAAGCTTTATACAGGGAACTTTTGTGAATGCCTTACGGCAGATAATAATGTTCATGCTTATGTGGTTAATATTCGGCAATATTATTTTGCCCGGACAACTGCTTACTCTTACTTTTTATTCATTTTTTATTTTTGGGCCATTGCAGGAAATAGGAAATATTATCATAACCTATCGTGAAGCTGAAGCTTCATTGCAAAATTTTCACAACCTGATGATCAAAGCTCCTGAGCAAAAGCCTGAATCGCCGCAACACTTTGGCAATATTGAAGAACTCGAATTTCAAAATGTAAAATTTAAACATCAGAGTGCAAACCAGGCGGCCTTAGGCAATATTAGTTTTACTGTAAAAACCGGTGAAACAATTGCTTTTGTAGGGCCATCCGGCTCCGGCAAAACAACATTGGTAAAATTATTGGTTGGATTGTACCGGCCGCTGGAAGGGAAAATATTATACAATAATGTTGATGGAAATAATATTGATTTTGATACACTGCGTACACAAATTGGTTTTGTAACACAGGACACACAACTTTTTGCGGGCACAATAAAAGAGAATATGTTATTTGTAAATCCTTCTGCAACTGACGAAGAGGTTTTAGATGCACTTCACAAAGCATCCTGCAATAATTTATTGACCAGGGCAGATAATGGGCTGGACACTTTAATTGGTGAAGGTGGAATAAAAGTTTCAGGAGGAGAAAAACAAAGGCTTTCCATTGCAAGAGCATTGCTTCGCCACCCACATTTATTAATTTTTGATGAAGCTACGTCCTCATTAGATTCACTAACAGAAGAAGAGATCACCAATACTATTAAAGAGGTATCCTCGCAACAGGAACAAATAACTATCTTAATTGCACACCGCCTTAGCACAATTATGCATGCCGACAGAATTTATGTGTTGGAAAAAGGTGAGGTAGTTGAAACCGGCACCCATGAAAATTTAATTTCGCAAATGGGGTTATACTACGCAATGTGGCGCCAGCAAATTGGTGAAAGAAAAAAGATAGCTACACAGCCAGTAGCATTAAATTGATTCAGGCTACCTTTAATACATGACGGATTTGCAAATTCCTAAGCCCTCTTTATTATGGAGTATTTTAACCATGCGTTGCCCGCGATGCAGAAGAGGAAGCATGTTTAAAAATAATAATCCTTATAAAAAATTAAGCCTGAATTATATTTTTGATATGTTTGAACATTGCCCGGTATGCAAACAAAAATTTGATCTCGAAGTGGGATTTTGGTACGGCACAGGCTATGTAAGTTACTTTCTCATTGTTTTTTTATCCGGCTTTACTTTTATTGCATGGTGGATGTTGATAGGCATTTCAACAGAAGATAACAGGATATTTTACTGGCTGCTTACTAATACTGCCTTGATAATTTTATTACAGCCATGGTTTATGCGAATAAGCAGGGTAGTTTATATCTACTTCTTTATTAAGTATAATAAAAACTATAAGAACGCTCCTGCAGTAGAGCTGCATATTAACGAAGAATAAATCAGTTGTAAGTTATACGTTTTAAGTTCTAAGTAAATTGAATAGGCACTACGTAAAACGTATTACTCCTCCTTGTGCTCTTCCCTGTTATAAAACATATCAGTAAAAATATTTGCCCTTCCCAGTTCTTCAATATCACTTAGTTCAAGCTCAAGCGCCCTGGTACTTTGCTGAATTTCTATAAAAGATAAAACTATTGAAGCAAGCAATGTTATCATGCCTGTAGCAAAAATAATATTTGCGGCTTGCATCCAGCTTCTGTAAATAAAATACATACATAATACGCAACAGAAAAAGCTAAGGGCCCCTAAACCTTGCATGTACTTTATTAAATTTAATCTTGCACGAAGACTTTTTATTTGCCTGATGGCGATATTTTTTACTTCCATTGTATGATAATGCTCATGCAAACTTCTTATCCTGTTTGCAATTGCTAAAAAACGATTTGTATAAGCCAGCATTAATAAAGTAATTGCAGGAAATAACAATGCAGGAGTGTTGATAGAGATCTCTATCATGATCTAAAATTACACAACATAATTTTACGGTGCTATCTCCCCATCTGTGTTACTGAATAAAAAAATCTTTCCATAGCGTACATTGATAGCTGACCTGAAGGGCCATTTAAATTATACTCACACCCATGTGTAGCCCAAGGCAACGAAAGAAAGATATTTTTAACTTTAAATTCATTTAGCTTTTTTGTAAGCCGTACACTTTGTTCATAATAAACGTGTGCATCATTTTTACCATGAACCAAAAGGGTAGGAACAGTTTGTGATGTAACATGAAGTAGTGGTGACTCTGCAATATACCTGTCCGGAACTTCAGATGGAGAACCTCCTAAAAAATCCCGTTGAACCAATCTTGAATCCATGATCGCCATTTTTGTGGGATGATCATAAGACCAAAGCATATCATTAGGGCCATAAAATGCTGCTACACCTTTTACGCCTTGCTCGTTACCGGTATAAGCCATTGTCAAAACAATTTGTCCGCCTGCAGATCTCCCTGTTAAAACAAAATTATTTGTATCTATTTTTAATTCAACAGCATGGCTTCTTAACCATGTAAAAGCAGCATGTACATCATCCTGCGGAGCAGGACTATGAAATTTTGGAGCAAGCCTGTAGTTGATGGTGGCAACCTGGTAACCGGCATTTGCAAAATAATTATTTACTGC
>DASYOS010000244.1:0-14511 GCA_036007525.1 Chitinophagaceae bacterium
TTTAATTGCCGGTGGCGAAGATCATAAAACTGCTCATCAAACAAACACTGAAGAATGTTTTAGAAAATTAGAAGCTTATCTCCGAAAATATTTTGATATTGAAGAAGTATCTTTTAAATGGTCATCACAATTTTTTGCCCCTGCAGATGGCTTACCTTACATCGGGCATTTACCGGGAAATCCTGACAATGTTTATGTTGCCACCGGTTTTGGAGGTAACGGAATGACCTACAGCCATGTAACTGCATTGGTACTTACTGATCTTATTGTAAAAGGCGAAAGCAAATACGAAAAACTATTTAATCCCAATCGCATTAAACCCGTGGCAGGGTTTGAAAATTTTGTAAAAGAAGCCGCAGATGTTGTCGCCAAATTTATAGGCGACAGGTTTGCAAAAACAAAAATTAAAGAGCTTGCAGAGCTTGCACCGGGAGAAGCAAAAGTTGTAAAATATGATGGTGATTCCATTGCCTTGTATAAAGATGAAAAAGGCGGGTTGCATGCAGTTAATCCTGCCTGCACGCATGTAAATTGTATTGTGGGGTGGAATACTGCAGAGCAAACATGGGATTGTCCATGTCATGGTTCAAGATTTTCTATGGACGGTGAAGTGCTGACAGCCCCGGCAAGAAAAAACTTGGAGAAAATAAGCCTCACCACTCATGAAAAATAAAGATATTTAACCACTCTGCATTTCCCCTCTCCAACGGAGAGGGGTGGAAAAATTATAAAACTCGTTTCGCTTAGGCTGTAAATCGTGCTTAGCATATCACTTATTGTAATTTACCTTTGCGGTATGGAGTTAGTTTTTAGTTTGGATGAAATTGAAAGCGTAGCTAAAAGTTTTCTTAATTATATGGATAATAAAAAAGTTATTGCTTTTCATGGAAATTTAGGCGCCGGCAAAACTACTTTTATCAAAGCGTTAGGTGAACACCTGGGGGTTGGGGAAAATATTTCCAGTCCCACTTTTTCTATTATTAACCAATACGCAGCTGCAGATAATAAAAACATCTTTCATATTGATCTTTATCGTGTAAAGGATACGGAGGAAGCCATTAATGCCGGTGTGGAGGAATGTATTTACAGCGGCGATAGCTGTTTTATTGAATGGCCTGAAAAAGTATTATCTATTTTACCGGAGGATATCGTGAACGTATACATGGAACCAATAAGTGAAACCAAAAGAAAGATCATTTGTAAACTTCCCTCATTATAATTCATTTATAATTCTTAATTTCATTAGTAATCATCTGTAATGTCTGTATCAAAACCATTTGTATCTCCATCCTTTACATATGAAACGATGGAAGAAACGCTTGATATAAAGCCTAAAGGGGCTGAGCTATTTATTGGCATTCCCAAAGAAACATCCTTTCAGGAAAATCGTGTTGCCCTTTCTCCCGATGCAGTATCTGTATTAACGAGCAATGGGCATCGTGTGGTTTTAGAAACCAACGCCGGCGAAGGAGCCAGCTATTCTGATCATGATTACAGCGAGGCAGGAGCAAAAATAGCACAGACAAAAAAAGAAGTTTTTGAATGTGATATACTGGTAAAGAGTGCACCGGTAAGTGAACATGAAGTTCCTTTGCTGCAACCCAATCAATTTATTATTTCTCCTATTCATCTTGCGGTAATGAAGCAGGATATTCTTGAAAAGATGATGGAGAAAAAAATTACTGCGTTAAGTTTTGAAAATTTAAAAGATGATAGCGGGCACAATCCCATTGTACGCAGCATGAGCGAAATTGCAGGAAGTGCTGTAATGCTTATTGCAGGTCAATATTTAAGCAATGCAAATAATGGCAAAGGCGTTTTGGTAGGCGGCATTGCAGGCATCCCCCCAACAAAAGTTATTATCATAGGCGCCGGAATTGTGGGTGAATATGCAGCCCGAACAGCCCTTGCAATGGGTGCCAGTGTAAAAATATTCGACAATAGTATTTACCGTTTAAAAAGAATACAGAACAATATAGGAGTTCGTTTATACACTTCAGTTATAGAACCAACTATTTTAAGCAAGCAATTAAAAACCTGTGATGTTGCTGTTGGCGCATTGTCTTCTTCAGGTGGAAGAACGCCTGTTGTTGTTACAGAACACATGGTAAGCAGGATGAGGCCAGGGAGTGTAATTGTTGATGTTAGCATTGATCATGGGGGTTGTTTTGAAACTTCGGACATTACTACACATGAAAAACCTGTATTCCGTAAATATGATGTTATACATTATTGTGTACCCAACATACCTAGTGGCTTTGCCAGAACTGCCTCACAATCTATCAGCAACGTATTAATGCCGCTTATGCTTGAAATGGCTGATGATGGCGGTTTTGAGAATATGGTATGGCATAAGATAAATATGCGTAGCGGCATTTATTTATTTAAAGGAGCGCTAACAAATTTTCATTTAAGCCAGCGTTTCGATTTAAAATATACTGACCTTAATTTGCTGATTGCAAGCAGGAGGTAAAGAATATTTTTGAATTAAAAAAATTCAAGGTATAACTTAGGTAGTCTGTTTTTATTTGCCAAACTGCTGTTATCACCAAGTTGTTCTTTTCATCGTATCAAAAATTCGTATTCGTAAACTTTCGGTTCGATTTTGTCGGATAGCAAATTTAGTTTTTGTCGCAAGTTGCCAATTAGGTCCGTGTATTTTTTGTCTGTGCTTCTTGCATTCATTCTTCCTTTATCATTGCGCCCTTGGAAATATTCTCTAATGTCGTATAAACTTGCATTGACATTTACGTTTTCTTGTAAATGATAATATATCCAGAGTTCTCGTCCTGCATTAAAAACTTCGGTTGCTTCAGCTGAAAACTGTCTTGGCTTATTGATGTCAAAGGCGCTTGCAGTGTTGTTGCCAAACAAGCTGTCAGCTTGTTCTTCTGATTTGATTTTTCCTTTTATGAAGGAACTCATAAAATTGCTTTCAAACTTTTCTTTTGAGTTCACTTCGCTTTCTGTGAAAGGTATCCAATGATTTACACCTTCAGTAGCTCTTATTTGGTTCTTTTCATAGAATAAAGAAAAAGTAAGGCAATCGTTATGAAACTCTATGTCTTTTTTCCAAGTTTCATTTGGGAATAAAAATTGATCGTTATGGTTTATCCAAGTGTGTCCAAAACAATGGCGTAAAGAAAAATAAATTAAAATTTCTACTAAATTTGAATGAGTGATATATGTTTCGTGATGTCCTCGACCGTTTGTAGTTATAAAAACTAGCTTTTGATTTTGAAAATCGTTTGCAACGAAACCCAATACACCAATCTTTTCATTTTTTCTATCATAATATAATTTCAACCAATCATTCAAAAACTTTTTGTTATCATAACTTGTAAACGATTTATTCCCAATATAATTTCCTGTTTTATCGTATACTTCACATTCTATTGATTGAAATACTTCTTTGTTTTCTTTTAAATTCCAAATAATAAAACCAATTGGAAAATTACCTATTACGTTGTCAAATGAGTTGCCAATTGTGATAAATCCTTTTTCAGCTTTTGCTTTAAAAAAAGTTCTGAATTTAGCAGATTTAGGTGAGTTTAGATATTTTAATGTACTGAAAGTGCCAATAGTGCAATCTGGAATTTCTTTATAAATTCTTCCTAAAAACTGAATAAAAAGTTCACTAACAACTTCTCCTAAAACACTTTTATATTTTTCATAAATTTTAGAATTAGCGACTCCTTTACGTATTATTTTATTTTCGGAATGTGTATCGCCTTCAGCATAAGGTGGATTGATATAGATAATAAGTTTTTTCCGTTTGTTTTCATCATTCAAAATATCTTGCAAACCTTGTGGAAGTTTAGAAAAATCATCATTCAAAAAGTCGAATTGGAAAACGTGATTTTCTAATAAGATTGCACCGTGTTTAATACGGTCGTGCATAACTTTCACATCTGCTTGGTCTAAAGTGCTTGCCCAAATATTGTATTTATTGGTCAAACCGGTAAGAAGATTACCTGTGCCAGCGCCACAGTCCCAGATATAATATTCTTCTTGCCAATTTTCACCCAACAAGTCAGATAAATATTTTTGTGAAAGTTCTACCCATTGTCGAGGAGTGAAAAACGCACCTTTGCGTTCTCTGATGTCTTGCGGAACAAGTAGATCTCTTCGTTCAATAATGTAGTTCAGAAATTCTTTTATTGGCGGACGTTTGTAACGTTTCCAAAATTGTAAATAGGTTTCTTTGTTTCGTATATTGATTGTTGCATCAAACATTTGCTTGATGTTTTCTTTCTCAATTTTATAGCCTTGATTTTGAAAAATTACAAATAGATTATCTCTTATTGAGGCGTCGTCTTCAATTTTATTGGTGTCTTTATCATCAACAAACAAGTCGGCTAAATAAAAATCGCTGTTTAAAATACTTGCTTTTTTGAGGTCGTCCCAGTTTACGTCAATTACTGGTTTTACGATGTCAAGCCAACGCAAGTAAATTGGAATGAAATTATTTTTGTCAATTTTTATTTTACTCGCTTCTGTCGCTTTTGCGATGTTGTTTGCAATAAATGTTTTTAGGTCTTTTTCGTCAATCTGATAATCGTAGACGTAAGTGTTTTGTTTGAGTGTTGCTTCAATTCTGTTTTTAATGAGTTTAAATTCTTTTGTGTCGTGATTGCTTGGTGCTACGTTCCAGTTAAAGTCGTTGATGTAAAAAAGATCTTGAATGCTGATATATGGAACAAACGCAATTTTTTTGAAGTCAAAAGCACCAAGAAATGCAGGAGGCAATGTTTTGTCAAAGGTTCGGGCTTTTCCGATTGTAAGAACTAATTGAACAAACATTGTCGGAACGTCAAAATTGCCGGTTTTAGCTTCAGCCCAAAGTAGCGGTGTACGTCCGAAAATATTGTCTTGTTTTGGGAAAACTGTAAAATCTACGTTCCCCAAAATCTCTGTCGTGTCGAATGACTTAAACCAGTCCGAACCGACTTTATTTTTTAGTTCTTCTTCTCTGATATTTTTATATTTCATTCGTCTCTGTGAGTCTGTTACGGTGTCGTATTACAATTGGTGCTATATGCGCAACTATTTTAAGAATCACAATTGGTATCAATACTTATTTATAGCGTTTTTAAATGTTGGGTTAAGGCACCAACCCAAAAAAAACGCTACGAATCTTATGTTTTTACATCTCTCATATCAATCCTCTCATCACAAAAATCATACTCCTGCACATCATTACTGCTAATAACTAGCAAGCGGTTTTTACAATGCTCATCCACCAAAGCTTTGTATAAAATAATTCCTTCTTCGTCTAAATTGGTACAGGGCTCATCCAGTAATACAACGGGCACATCACTGAAAATTGCCTGGGCTAATTTTACACGCTGTTTCATCCCACTGCTAAAATATCTTATTTGTTTTTTAGCAGCATCATCCAACTTGATAATAGAAATTATTTTTTTATTATCAAAAGATGGCAGCCAGGGTTTTAAATTTGAATGAAATTGAAAGAACTCTATTAATGTCATTTCTTCAACCAGTTCTAAATAAGGCGCTGCAATGGAAATATTGGTATAAACATTTTCTGCATCAATCTTTTTATCTACTAAAAAGTATTCTATATCGCCTTCATTAAATGTGGTTGCACCTGCTATAATCTGTAATAGGGTTGATTTGCCTGATCCGTTTGGCCCTGTGATGGCATAAGATCTTTCAGAGTGAAATTCAAAATTAAAGTTGCGGAAGATCCATTCCCTGTTAAAACGCTTACCAACATTTGTAAGCCTAATCTTCATCAGTAGTTCCTTTAGCAGAAGCTTTTATAATGCCCCGTTTGCTGCTCTTGATAAAATTTACAATTTCATTTCTGTCATTACCGTTAGTTAATTCTGCTTCTATACTTTCCAATGCCTGCGTTATATTTAATCCTTTTAAATAAACGTAACGATAAATATCATGTATCCCATTTATTTTATCCATTGTAAATCCTCTTCTTTGTAAGCCCACTGTGTTTAAGCCAACATAACATAACGGAGAACGGCCGGCCTTAATAAAAGGCGGAACATCTTTTCTTATTTCAGTATGCCCTGCAATATAAGTATGGGCGCCAATTCTTGCAAATTGAATGGCAGCAGCCACACCGCCTAAAATAGCATAATCCCCAATTTGTACATGGCCTGCCAATTGTACTGAGTTAGCAAGAATAACATGGTTGCCTATAATACAATCATGCGCCACATGTGAGTATGCCATAAGCAGGCAATTATTACCAATAACAGTTTTCAATTGATCTTTCGTGCCCCTGTTTATAGTTACAAATTCTCTTATGGTAGTATGATCGCCAATTTCAACGGTAGTTTCTTCACCAATAAATTTCAAGTCCTGAGGAATAGCACCTATTACTGCTCCTGGAAAAATATTGCAGGCTGCCCCAATGTGTGTATTTTTTAAAATAGTTGCATGAGACATAATGTGTGTATCATCCCCAATTGTAACACCTGACTCAATTACAGCAAATGGATCAATGGTTACATTGTTTCCGATTTTTGCAGCAGGATCAATATGAGCTAGAGTGCTGATCATGTTTTTGGTCTTTTTACAATTTGTGCTACTAATATAGCTTCTGTTACTAATTTATCCCCGATAAATATAGTGCCTTTCATTTCACAAACTCCCCTGCGCATAGGATGAAGCAATTCCATTTTCAATATTAATGTATCTCCGGGTACTACTTTTTGTTTGAATTTACAATGCTCTATTTTAAGAAAATAAGTGTCGTATTTATCTTCCGAATCCATTGGTATAGCTATAAAACCTCCTGCCTGTGCCAAAGCTTCAGCAAGTAAAACACCTGGCATTACATAATTGCCCGGAAAATGACCCTGAAAAAAAGGCTCATTGTAAGTAACATTTTTTATTGCCACCACATGTGTTTTTGAAAGTTCAATTATTTTATCAATCAGTAAAAAAGGATACCTGTGCGGAAGAATTTTTTCTATTTCGTTAACGTTATATAAAGCAGGTTTATTAGGATCGTATTTTGGGACATCCTGTTTGAACTTATTTTTTTTAATATGTTCTTTAATTTTTTTAGCAAACATGATATTTGCTTCATGCCCCGGGCGATTGGCAATTATATGAGCATTAAAGGCAAACCCTACAAGTGCAAGATCACCAACCATGTCAAGCAATTTATGCCTTGCGGGTTCGTTTGGAAAACGTAATTTTAGATTGTTTAATATTCCTTCTTCATTTACCTGCACATCCTTTTTATTGAAAACTTTAGATATACGCATAACCTGGTCTTCGGTTACGGGTTTATCAACAACTACAATTGCATTATTTATATCTCCTCCTTTAATAAGATTGTTTGCCAGCAACAATTCCAGCTCATGAAAAAAGCAAAAAGTACGGCTTGGCGCAATCTCCTTATTAAATTCAGCAATATTTTTTATGGTTGCATGTTGGGTGCCCAGTACCGGCGAATTAAAATCAATTAATGTATTAATGCGGTAATTATGGTATGGGAGTGCCACCATTTCCACCTTTTTTTCCTCGTCAGTATATGTTATGTTATGATCAATTGAATAAAAGATCTTTTCTGCATTTTGTTTTTGTGTTCCTGTTTTTTCCAACGCTTCTACAAATGGATATGCACTTCCATCCAGTATCGGCACCTCTTCGCCATCGATTTCTATTAAAACATTATCTATTTGAGTACCTACGAGAGAGGCTATAAGATGTTCTATTGTACTTATCCTGGCTCCATTTACCTCAATAGTGGTGCTGCGGTTAGTTTCAATAACATTATCTACATCTGCTTTTACCAATGGCTTTCCTGGTAGATCAACCCTTTGAAAAATTATTCCTGTATTTGGTTCTGATGGTTTTAGCCTCATGGTAACGGCCTGTCCGGAGTGAATGCCTGCCCCTGAAATAATTACCTCTTCCTTTATAGTATGCTGAAAATACTTAGGACCAGAGTTGTTGTGCTCCATATCCACGAAAGTATGAAAAGAATCGGATTTCACTTATCGCTAAGCAACAATGAATTAAAAGAAAAACGTTAATGAAATTTAGTGGGATATTTTTTCTGCCAGTAACTGTTGTACCAATTGCTCAAGTTCCACAATTCTTTTTTGCATGTCAGGAAGATTACGATTTAAAGCCTGGCTGCGCAAGGCGCTTGTATACTCATAAGCCGGCGACCCGGTAACTGCTGAGTTAGGTTTTTTAATAGACTTACTTACACCACTTTGGGCATTTATCTTACTGCCGTCTGCAATTTGCAAATGGCCAACAATGCCCGCCTGTCCGCCAATCATAACATTGTTACCAATTTTAGTGCTTCCGCTAACGCCTGACTGAGCAGCAATAACTGTATTATTTCCTACTTCTACATTATGGGCAACCTGTATAAGATTATCGAGTTTAGCTCCTGATTTTATTAAAGTGGAACCTAGTGTGGCCCTGTCAATTGTAGCATTGGCACCAATCTCCACATTATCTTCTATAATAACATTACCAATTTGAGGTACTTTTTTAAAAGTGCCATCCGGCTGTGGTGCAAAACCAAACCCATCGCCACCAATCACACTGCCTGCATGAATGGTTACATTTTTTCCGATAATACAATCATGATAAATTTTTACTGCCGGATGTAAAATAGTATTGGCATCAATAGAAACATTGTCCCCCAGAAAAACCTGAGGATATATTTTTACATTATCACCTATAATAACGTTTTCACCTATATATGCAAATGCGCCGATAAAAACATTCTGCCCTATTTTAGCTGTAGCAGCTAAAAACACTGGTTGCTGGATCCCGACCATTTGTTCAGTCTTCATTTTTTGATACACGGCCAAAATAGTTGCAATAGCAGAATAGGCATCTGGCACACGAATTAATGTAGCCCCATTCGCCTGTTTTATTTCCTGAGATTCGTTTATTATAATGATGGATGCGTGTGTACTATATAAATGCTCCTCGTATTTGGGATTGGCTAAAAATGCTAATTGTCCTTTTGTAGCGTTCTCAATTTTACCAAAGGATGAAACAGAGACAGTGTCATCGCCTTCTATCTTTCCATTGATTAATGTTGCTATTTGAGTTGCGGTAAACTGCATAAGATAAGTGCTACAAGCTGCAAGCTACATGTTTCAAGCAACAAGTTTTAGGGATTGTGTATTTTCTTGCGCTTGCAGCTAAAAGCTATTTTACATAGCAAAAGTAAAATTTTTTTACCGTGCCAAATAAAGTTTGATTAATCAGTGCATTATCAACTTTAGATATGTCCTTAACAGTGCCATCCCTAAATAAAATATTAATATGCTCATCTAAAGTATTGTATGTTTTATTTTCAGTTTCCCCCGTAAATACAAGGTAAGATGCTTCATCATCTGTGATGTTTAATTTTTTACATATGTCATCCTTTTTCTTAGCTAATAACTCTGTGGGGATTTGGCGTGAGAAGAACTTTACTTTTAAAAGATCACGATTTATTATGCCTTTGCATAAAAAAGATAAAATTTTATCGGGATGGTTGACCCAATATTTTATGGCATTTAAAAAATCATAATCATCAAGCTCGCAAAATTCAGTAAGAAACTTTTCAATACCATGTTGTTTGTAGTCATCACTAAGAAAAATGTTTAAAGTTGCAGAAGGAGATTCAGCTTTTATTGCTTTTGCCCTGTTAATAATATTCACCATCATCTTTTCGGCACACAAAACTGTCTTGTGCAAATACACCTGCCAATACATTAACCGCCTGCTTACTAAAAACTTTTCTATAGAATAAATGCCTTTCTCTTCTATCATTAATTCTCCATTATGCACAGTTAGCATTTTTAAAATGCGGTCGTAAGCAATCACGCCTTCATTAACACCGGTAAAAAAACTATCTCTCATCAGGTAGTCCATACGGTCAACATCCAACTGACCGCTCACCAATTGGTGCAGAAATTTTTTGGGATGCTTATCAGTAAAAATATCTATTGCAATTTGGAGTTGACCGTTCATTTGATCATTCATTTTTTTCATCAGCAGCAAAGAAATTTTCTCGTGTTCTACTCCTTCAATAAGTGTATCTTCTAAAGCGTGAGAGTAAGGGCCATGCCCAATGTCGTGTAACAAAATAGCTGCCTTAGCTCCCTGCTCTTCTTTCTTAGTTATATCAAAACCTTTACCTTTTAGTTCATTAATTGCGTTACACATTAAATGGTAGGCACCCAGTGAATGATGGAGCCTGGTATGCACCGCACCCGGGTACACGAGTGCTGCCATCGCCATTTGGTGAATTCTGCGCAACCGCTGATAATAAGGATGAGAAATAATTTTAAAGATCAATTCGTCTTCAATGGTGATAAAACCATACACCGGGTCATTTATTATTTTTCTATACGGCATCTATAAATTGTTAAAATGGATAAGTCACGTTACAAAGGTAATTTTTGGAACGGGAATAAATTACATTTGTGCACCTTCACTTTAGGGTTAATAAAACTTAAATCCTTTTTTAAGGTTCCAGTTTAAACATATTACAAATGAGTTTAGCAAAAATTTTATGGGTTGATGATGAAATGGAGAGCCTGAAGTCGCAGATCATGTTTTTGGAAAATAAAGGCTATGAAGTAAAATCATTAAGCAATGGTTTTGATGCAGTTGATTATGTAATGGATAATGAAGTTGATGTTGTATTGCTTGATGAAAGTATGCCGGGCATTTCGGGATTGGAAACAATTCAAAAGATTAAAGAGGCAAAATCACAAATCCCTATTGTACTTATAACAAAAAATGAGACAGAGAATTTAATGGATGAAGCCATTGGTTCACAAATAACAGATTATTTAATTAAGCCGGTAAATCCTAATCAGGTTTGGCTTTCTTTAAAAAAAATAATTGATAACAGGAGGCTTGTTGCAGAAAAAACCACCTCATCTTACCAACAGCAATTCAGGGAATTATTTATGGCACTAAGTGATAACCCTGATCATAATAAGTGGATGGAAATTTATAAAAAACTTGTTTACTGGGAGCTTGAAATGAAAAAAAGTGATAGTCCGGAAATGCAGGAAATTTTTCAATCGCAAAAACAGGAAGCTAATACTGAATTCTTTAAATTCATTTCAAAAAATTATTCTTCCTGGGTTACCAACCCTGCAGCTGATGCGCCGGTTATGAGTAATACATTAATGAAGTATAAAGTTTTTCCTCATGTAGAAAAAGGTATACCAACTTTTTTTGTTTTAATAGATAACTTAAGGCTCGATCAATGGAAAACAATTCAGCCAATTTTTGCCGAAAGCTTTAGAATTCTGGAGGAAGAAACTTTTTATTCTATTTTACCAACTGCCACACAATACAGTCGGAATGCTATCTTTGCAGGATTATTGCCGGTCGAAATTGAAAAACAATTTCCTGTAGAGTGGAAGAACGACGATGAAGAAGGTGGTAAAAATATGTTTGAAGAAGGCTTTTTTAAAGCGCAGCTGCAACGATTAAGAAAAGCTGATACAAAATATTCATATATTAAAATTACCAATCACCACGATGGTGAAAAGCTGGTTGATAATATGCATAACCTTATGCAGAACGACCTCAATATTATTGTTTATAATTTTGTTGATATGCTAAGCCATGCACGAACAGAAATGGAAGTGCTTAAAGAACTTGCGGCTGATGAAGTAAGCTATCGCAGCATTACAGCATCCTGGTTTGAGCATTCTCCATTGCACCAGGCATTAAAAAAGGTTGCGGATAAAAAAATAAACCTGATTGTTGCAACAGATCACGGAAGTATCAGGGTGCACACACCAACCAAAGTTGTGGGAGATAAGCAAACAACGGCTAACCTCAGGTATAAGCATGGCAGAAATTTAAATTATGAAGCAAAAGAAGTGTTGGCTTTTAGAGATCCCAGGCAAGCGGGTTTGCCGGTTCCTAATGTAAATTCCTCTTTTATTTTTGCAAAGCAGGATGGCTATTTATGTTATCCTAATAATTATAATCATTTTGTGAATTATTACCGCAACACGTTTCAACATGGCGGTGTAAGCTTGGAAGAAATAATAATTCCGGTTATAAGAATGACTAGTAAAGTTTGATCAGGCTTTTTAGGAATTCAGGATTAGAGGATTAAAATGGAGGGAGTTGTAAATTTGCTTTAATTAAAAATGTAAAAGCTCCGCCTTAGGCGGATTGAGGTATGAAGTACAATCAATCAATATTAAACAGACTAGAAAAAGTTATAGAAGAAGCGGGCTATGTTGTTCGCTATGAAAGAGGTTCATTTCAAAGTGGCTATTGTATTTTAGAAGAAAAAAAAGTAGTGGTACTTAATAAGTTTTTAAATATTGAAGGAAGAATAAATACGCTGATTGAGCTTTTGCCGGCATTAACCATTACCTATGAGTTACTTACCACCGACTCTCAAAAAATGTATGATGAAGTTTTAAAAGTTAATATCTAATATTGGATATTGAAACAATAGACATTCAATACAACATTTATATTGAGCTATCCAGATTTAAAAATTACTTTTCTTGGAACTGGTACCAGTAGTGGAGTTCCTATGATTGGATGCAATTGTGAGGTTTGTACATCTCCTGATAAAAAAGATAAACGTTTACGCAGCAGTATATTAGTGCAAAGCAAAACAACAACTTTGGTTGTTGATACAACCCCTGATTTTCGGTATCAGATGTTGCGGGAAAATGTAAAAAATTTGGATGCAGTTGTTTTTACCCATCCGCATAAAGATCATGTTGCCGGCCTGGACGATATAAAAGCCTACAATTATTTTCTTAACAAACCTATGGAAATTTTTGCCAATATCATAACTGAAGAAGCATTGAAAAGGGAATTTTATTATGTTTTTACTGAAAACAAATATCCAGGTATTCCAAAAATAAATATGAACACAATCACCGCCGAACCTTTTATGGTAGGTGATATACCGATAACGCCTATTATTGTTTACCATTTAAAAATGCCCGTCCTGGGTTTTAGATTTGGAAAGTTTACCTATATAACTGATGCCAACCGCATAGATGAAAGTGAAAGGCAAAAAATTATTGGCAGCGATATAATTGTATTGAACGCCTTAAGAAAACAAAGTCACATCTCTCACTTTACACTTGATGAAGCAGTTGCCCTGGTAAAAGAGTTGCAAATTCCAAAAGCATATTTTACACATATTAGCCACCAACTTGGGAGGCATGCAAATATTAATGAAGAATTGCCGCAGGGTAATGAATTGGCTTGGGATGGATTAACACTACAATTGTAAGGATAGGGCTCTCTTAATTATTTTGTATATTTCTGAAAAGTTTTTATGTGGAAATACTTTTTAAAAGAGTATTTAAGCTTTACTAAAAAAGAAAGAACAGGAACCTTCATTCTTCTTGCCATAATTCTTATTTGTATTTTTCTTCCTTTTGTATATCCCTATTTTATTCATCACAAACCGATTGACCATGCCCAATTTGATAAAGAAATTGCACAGCTAAAAATTCAGCAGGTGGATAGTTCTACAGATAAAAAATATAATAGTAAAAATTTTGATGAAAATAATTATCCCAACTACTACGAGCCATCCGAAAAAAATTATTATTCAAAAGCAAAAGGTGAGGTTTTTTATTTTGACCCCAATACTGCTACGGTAAATGATTGGCAGCGATTGGGTGTTCGCGAGAAAACCGCAGAAACTATTCAAAAATATTTATCAAAAGGTGGACATTTTTATAAACCGGAAGACATTGCAAAAATATGGGGTTTGCACAAAGATGATATTGAGCGTTTATTGCCTTATGTTAGAATTGAAAGCACACAAAAGCAATATACAAATGATTATAAAAACTTTGGTGCTAAGCCGGAATATAATAACACTTCATACAAAAAACCAATTGTTCCCAATGTAGAAATAAATTTTGCTGATACAACCGCTTTTATTGCATTGCCGGGCATTGGCAGTAGGCTTGCTCAACGCATCATTTCATTTCGGGATAAACTCGGGGGCTTTTATTCTATTGATCAGATAAGGGAAACTTATGGCTTGCCGGATTCTACATTTATCAAAATAAAACCCAAATTAAACCTGACGAACGTTTCTGTGAAAAAGATAAATATTAATACTGCTACGCCTGATGAAATGAAATCGCATCCTTATATCAGGTACAATATTGCTAATGCCATAGTACAATACAGAAAACAGCATGGTAATTTTTCTGCTGTAGAAGATATAAAGAAAATAATGATTATTACTGATGAGATTTTTAATAAAGCCTCACCTTATCTTACGATAAATTAAAGTTGAATAAAAATTACTAATTAACTTGCAGGCTTATAAGAGTATATGGATTTTAAACAAACAGAACTTACAGAGCAGGTAGCGCAAACAGCAAAAGATTTTGCATTGCATAATATTAAACCCCATGTAATGGAATGGGATGAAGCACAAACTTTTCCTGTAGATACTTTTAAAGAAATGGGAAAGCTTGGGTTAATGGGAGTATTGGTGCCGGAAGAATACGGCGGTGCCGGGCT
>DASYOS010000245.1:0-3332 GCA_036007525.1 Chitinophagaceae bacterium
TTTGGGCAAATGAAGATGGATGGAGATACAAGCTGGATAGAAAGTTATGTTGACAGGATGATGAAAGAAGAAAAACAGGTAGACGCCAGCTATAGAAGACTTATTACGGACAAATTATTTACATGGTCAGAAGGTCAGGTAAAACCGCAGGAAAAAGAAGTTTCTACTGAGGAACTTACTGCTTTACAGCATAATCATCAACATTAGTCCGTTGTCAGTTGTTCGTTGAGAGCAGAGGTAATTCACTGACAACTAACAACGGTCAACTGCCAACTTGTTCTTATTTTGTTCTTAGCATAATATTTGGGAACTTTCAACCCTATATTTCCTACTACTAAATTTTTTATATGAACCAGGGAAAAGAATTTGAAAAATTCGCCATTAAGCATCAGGGTATCAGCAGCCACACTTTGCATGATTATATCCAACATAATGTAACCAATCTTACCCCCAATATTATTGAAGAACGGCCAATGAACATAGCAGTAATGGATGTTTATAGCCGTTTGATGATGGACAGAATTATTTTTTTGGGTTACCCGGTTAGCGATGAGGTTGCAAATATTATTACTGCACAGTTATTATTTTTAGAAAGCACCGACCGTACAAGAGACATTCAACTTTATATAAATTCTCCCGGAGGTAGTGTATATGCAGGTCTTGGTCTGTATGATACAATGCAATTTGTAAGTCCGGATATTGCAACAATTTGTACAGGGATGGCAGCAAGCATGGCAGCGGTTCTAATGGCTGCCGGAGCTCCCGGTAAACGAACAGCTTTAAAACATTCACGTATAATGATGCATCAGCCAAGTGCAGGCGCCATGGGGCAGGCAAGTGACGTTGAGATAACAGTAAATGAAGTAAGAAAGATAAAGCATGAATTATATGAGGTACTTTCTACTCATACCGGGCAAACAATTGAGAAAATTGCAAAGGACAGTAACCGCGATTACTGGATGACAGCCCCCGAAGCAAAAGACTATGGTTTGGTAGATGAAGTTTTATTGGTCAATTCAAAAAAAGAAAAAAAATTAAAGCCTTAAGCATGAACTTTTATAATAAGCAATATATAAGAATGGATGAAGAGGAAAATGAGAAAGAGATTTCCGAAAACCCTATGGAAAAAATGATGGGTGGTGTAATGTTCGATAAAAAATTTATTGAGCAGAGAAAAATTTTTTTATGGGGAGCTGTTGATGATAAAAGCGCTAAAGATATAACTAACCGCCTTTTATATTTAGAAGCTATGTTGCCAGGTAAGGAGATTACATTCTATATTAATTCACCCGGCGGTGTTATTACAAGCGGCATGGTAATATATGACACAATGAAAATGATATCATCTCCTGTAAGTACAGTGTGCATGGGTATGGCAGCGAGTATGGGAAGTATTTTATTAAGTGCAGGAAAAAAGGGTAAGCGGTTCATTTATCCGCATGGAGAAGTGATGATACATCAGCCAAGCGGTGGCGGACAAGGAACCAGCGCCGATCTCGAAATTATGGCAATTCAAATTTTAAAAGCTAAGCAATTAGGAGCTAAAATACTGGCAGAGAATTGTGGCCAAACCTATGAAAAAGTGATGGAAGACTTTGATCGGGATTACTGGATGGATGCAAAAGAGAGCCTCAAGTACGGTATTGTAGATAAAATATTGGAGAAACTGTAAGATTACCAGCTCAATAATATATCATTTTAACACCTGATGTTCGCACGGGTTGTTTTATCTTTACAAACAATAAAAAATTTTGCTGATTAAAACAGCATTATCATATGGCTAAACAACAAACTTTACATTGTTCATTTTGTGGCAGAAACCGTGATGAGGTAAAAATTCTTATCGCCGGGCAGGAAGGACATATATGTGAAAATTGTGTTGAGCATGCTCAGGATATTATCGGTCAGGAAATGATAAATCAGCCTGCTAAATCAGCCACCGGTTCCCAATTTAAACTTGCGGTTAAAAAACCGATGGAATTAAAAAAATATATTGATGAATATGTAATTGGCCAGGATGAAGCAAAAAAAGTATTATCTGTAGCGGTTTATAATCATTACAAAAGGATGAATCAAAAAACAGATAATGAGGTAGAGATAGAAAAAAGTAATATTGTAATGGTTGGAGAAACGGGTACCGGTAAAACATTATTGGCTAAAACAATTGCCCGTGTTTTAAATGTTCCATTTGCGATAGTAGATGCCACCGTTTTTACTGAAGCTGGCTATGTGGGTGAAGATGTTGAAAGTATTCTCAGTCGCCTGTTGCAGGTTTGTAATTATGATGTAGCCGCTGCAGAAAAAGGTATTGTTTACATAGATGAAATAGATAAAATTGCCCGTAAAAGTGATAATCCAAGTATAACAAGGGATGTAAGCGGAGAAGGGGTTCAGCAGGGCTTGCTTAAATTACTGGAAGGAACTGATGTATTGGTACCACCGCAAGGAGGAAGAAAACACCCTGAGCAAAAGTTAATAAAATTAAATACGTCTAATATATTATTTATATGTGGTGGTGCATTTGATGGTGTTGACAGGTTAATTGCACGAAGGATAAATACCAATGCAATCGGATTTAATGTAAATAAAGATGAGCAGGAATTTCAACGCAAAAATTTATTGCAGTTTGTAAATGCACAGGACCTTAAAGCATTTGGACTGATTCCGGAATTATTAGGCCGGCTTCCGGTTGTTACTTATCTCAATCCTCTTGATGCAGAAACGCTTCGAAGTATTTTAACTGATCCAAAAAATGCCCTGATAAAACAGTATAAAAAATTATTTGAGATAGAAGGGATCGAATTAAGTATAGATGATGAAGTTTATGATTTTATGGTTGAAAAGGCTATGGAATATAAACTGGGAGCCCGCGGGCTTCGCAGCATTTGCGAAAGCATACTCACCGATGCAATGTATGAACTCCCTTCCCAAAAAGTAAAAACTTTTCACCTCACTATGGAATATGCTCAGCGAAAATTCAATACAAGCAAGTTGAGTATTTTAAAAGTAGCATAATTTTTTTTTTGATTACTTGCATTAATTTTCCATAGTCCCGCAATTGCAGGAAGTTACTTACTCCATCTGCATACCAATGTCCATATTTCTTTTCCACCACTTCCAAACAATGCAGGAATATCAATTGCATTTACTTTTTTTCATTTTATTTTTACTGCAACTTAACTTGCAACTCAAAATGGTAGATGTTATTCTAGGCTTACAATTTGGTGATGAAGGCAAAGGTAAAATTGTAGATTATTTTGCGAAAGAATATGATATAGTAGCCCGTTTTCAGGGAGGCCCAAATGCCGGTCACACATTATACATTGATGGAA
>DASYOS010000246.1:0-1542 GCA_036007525.1 Chitinophagaceae bacterium
GAGCTAGATAAATCAGTTTAAGCAGCGCCATATCAGTTATAAAAGCGGTTTTGTTTTTAGTCACTTTTCTAACTTGTCGATGGAAGGGGAGTGTAAATTAAACTGTGCTATTTAATTTTATTAAATTGATTGAATTAGGCATTTAAGAAATAATCATTTTATAGGAACAAGGAGTTGCCTTTACCATTCTTGTAATAAGGTTTTCAAAAATATTCTCTTTCATATTACTTCGATTAAAACGATAAGTATATTCATTTATGTAAGCTTGTAAATGTGTGGCATGATGATGTATTCCCCTGAGCCATCCTTTAAATCCCATAATAGCTCGATGCAGATCAGGAAAATTTTCTCCCTTCTTACCTGAAGGTGACTGACGAAGATTTACAAATTCCTCTTTCAATGGCTTGTAACCTGTCCATTCATCTGTTTTAACATCTGCTTTAGTATCTATATATATTTTCATAAATGCTCCTAATTCTTTAGCACTGCTATTCTCAATTACTTTTCCATAAAACCGGCTTAGTCCTTTACCTTTTCTTTCTACTGCAAAAACCACAAGTTTTTTCTTCTTGTTTTTTCGGCCAACTACGCCTTCTTCCTGACCACCAACTACTGTTTCGTCAACTTCTGCTTTGCCTTCTATCTTATTGTTTCCACTGCTTTTCATCGCTTGCATAACTTTTTGTTTAAATAGCCAGCAAGTTTTCTGCCTGAGTTCAAGTTTACGACTTAATTCTGTACTGGAAATTCCTTTCTTGTTTGTACTCATATAATAAACTATATAAAAGGCTTTGAGCAAGGGAAATTTTACCTTATGAAAAAGAGTGCCGCTGGTAGGAGACACTAAACGATTGCACTTGGTACATTGACGAATATGACCTTTATTCCCATCGCAATATTTCTCGTTTCCACATTGAGGACATTGGAAACCATTTCCCCATTTTAATTCTGATAGATAACTCATGCAGGATTTATCGTCTGGAAATCTCTCCTGAAATTCAAAAATGCTTAAGCTCTTAAATCTTTGCTCCATATACTTGATTTTTATAAGGCTAATTTTAAGCATTTTATTGTTATTTACAAAGTGCCTAATTCAAATAATTGATTTCATATATACTCTAAAATCTGTACGCTATTTGTACGAAACCCAAATCAAAAAAATATAGCCCGTTAGAAACTAAACTAATTCTATTCAAATTCCCGACTTGTATAAACTTTACTCTTTGCTGGCGTTTTACTCAATCCAATTATATAAAGCATAAAACTTGCCCAAATAAGTGGATCAAAAAACCATCTATATATATAAGAAACTTGATCTGGCACCCAATGAAGACCTGTGATGGTATTCCCAATGCAAATTATTAAGAC
The DNA here is from genome assembly GCA_036007525.1 of Chitinophagaceae bacterium. Classification (GTDB taxonomy): domain Bacteria; phylum Bacteroidota; class Bacteroidia; order Chitinophagales; family Chitinophagaceae; genus Ginsengibacter. The sequence goes on from DASYOS010000246.1 coordinate 1,369, forward strand.
GACAGCTAATTTTAAATCATCAATGATGTCTTTCTCTAGTTTTTTCAGGAAACGAATAAAATAGAATATGAACAGCCCTAAATAACCCAACAATAATTCAGGGCTCGCAAATGGCAAGTGCCATCTTTTACCAAAATCACCAACTAATATTAATACGATCGATATGGCTATAGG
>DASYOS010000247.1:0-16782 GCA_036007525.1 Chitinophagaceae bacterium
TTCAACTTTTATAGCAACATTGAACATTACATATAATATATATAAGGTTTGCAATAATTCAGGCAAAGCTCAATATAAAACTGCTGTACAAGAGTGCGACGCCACTGAAGCTTAATAGCAATTCATCTGCCGGCTACATAATCCTTCTCGTTTATTTATTAATTAGTGAGATATGAGTTGCACAAGTTGTAGCACATCAACAGGCGGAAAACCGGGCGGATGTAAAAGTAATGGCGGATGCAGCACAGGCGGATGTAACAGGATGAACGTTCATGACTGGCTCGCAAACCTGCCCTTCAGCGACCCCGAAAGCAGTTGCCGCATCATGGAAATATCTTTTAACCAGGGCAGCCGCAAAGATTTTTACCGCAATACATCCTTACATCATTTTGACAAAGGCGAAATTGTTGCCGTTGAAGGCATCAGTGGTTTTGACGTTGGTACCATTTCATTAACAGGGGAATTGGTCCGCATGCAGTTAAAGAAAAAAGGAGTAAAAGAAGATAATCCCGATATCAAAAAAGTTTTAAGAAGAGCAACCGATAATGACATCAACAAATGGAAGGAAACAAAGGCCCGTGAAAAAGATGTTTTAATAAGAAGCCGGGCCATGGCAAGGCAATTAAAGGTTGATCTTAAAATGGCTGAGGTAGAGATACAGGCTGATGGCAGAAAAGCAACATTTTTTTACATTGCTGATGACAGGGTTGATTTTAGAGAATTGATAAAATTATATGCTACTGAGTTTAAGGTTAGGGTAGAGATGAAGCAGATTGGTGCCAGGCAGGAAGCAGGAAAAGTTGGCGGCATCGGCAGTTGCGGACGGGAACTGTGTTGCGCTACATGGCTCACAGATTTTAAAAGTGTGAACACTCAGGCAGCCCGTTACCAGAATTTAAGTATAAACCAAACCAAGCTCAGCGGGCAATGCGGAAGATTGAAGTGCTGCTTAAATTATGAGCTGGATACATACCTTGATGCATTGCAATATTTTCCTGATGATGCAGAAGTGCTGGAAGTTACCAAAGGAAGAGCCTTCCTTATAAAGAAAGATATTTTCAGGAATATTATGTGGTACACAATGCCGGACAGTACAAAGCATTATCCTGTTTCCATTGATGAGGTTAAAAAGATAAAATTGCAAAACAGGCAGGGAATAAAACCTGATGCATTGGAAACAGTAGAAGTTACTACCGGCAAGCCCAAAGAAATTGAGCCTGAGTTTGTTGATGTGGTTGGACAAATAAGTTTACGTTCCTTAGAAAAAAATACGCAAAAACGCCGGGCAAGAGAAAGAGGACAACAAAACCAAAACCGTCCGCCGCAAAACCGTAATCAACAAACTGGACCACAAGTTGGGCAACAGCAAAGAGGTCCACAACAAGGCAAACCACAAAACCGTCCGCAGAGACCGCAGCAGCAAAGACCTCAACAAAAACGTCCGCCACAGAATAGACCTCCCCAGCCGCCTGCGTCAAATAACAATTAATTTTACTGCATGTCTATTGAAGTTTCCAATCTCACAAAAATTTATGGACAGCAAAAAGCAATTGATAATATCTCCTTTAAAATAGATAAGGCAGAGATCGTTGGTTTCCTCGGTCCTAATGGCGCAGGAAAATCAACAACAATGAAAATTATCACAGGATATTTGGAAGCTGATAACGGAAATGCATTTGTAAGCGGCTTAAATGTGCAGAGCGATAAGCTGGAAACAAAAAGGAAAATAGGCTATCTCCCCGAAGGCAATCCGTTGTATTATGAAATGTATGTGAGAGAATATTTGGAATTCATTGCCAATGTTCACCAAATAAAAAATATAAAGAACAGGATCGAAGAAGTAATTGCATTAACTGGTTTAACTGTTGAAAGCAAAAAGACAATCGGTCAGCTAAGCAAAGGGTACAAACAAAGAGTTGGTCTGGCCGCAGCATTAATTCATGACCCTGAAGTTTTAATTCTTGATGAACCCACCAGCGGCTTAGACCCAAACCAGATAGTTGAAATAAGAGATGTAATAAAAAATCTAGGGAAGAATAAAACAGTACTTTTTTCTTCCCACATCTTACAGGAAGTAGAAGCCATCTGCGACAGGGTTATCATCATCAATAAAGGAAATATTGTTGCGGATGACCAGCTAAGCAATTTGCAAAAAGCAAATAAAACTTCACATGCAGTTATTGTGCAATTTAAAGAAGCGATTGATAAAGATCTTTTAGAAAATATAATAGAAGTCAGCGCTGTTCAACAACTGGCAACCGGCAACTGGCAACTGGCAACTACTAATCCCGAATCAGTCCGCAAGCAATTGTTGGAATTGAGTTTGCAACACAACCTTAATATTGTTTCTTTGCAAAGCGAAAATTCTAGTTTAGAAGAAGTGTTCAGGAGTCTGACCAATTAAAACTTATGGCAAAATCTAGCAAAACTAATATTCAAAATTACCCAAGAATTGACAAGGAAGAAAATTCTTATCATGGATTTTTTGATGACTCAAAAGTCACTAAGCATACTAAAAAAATAAGTGAGAGAAAATTAAAAGAAATAATTTCTAAAGCAGTTAAGACTGCAAATCTAAAATCATCCAGAGCAATCTTAAATATTGGTGATAATATTTCCGAAGAAGAACTCAATAAAATTTATATAAAAGAAGGCAAAGCACTTTTTAAATATTTTTTAAAATATTGCGGTGATCCTGCATCAACTGCTTTTGATTGTATCAATCAACATTTCAGCAAAATAGCAAAAGAACAATTTAGAAATAGAACAATTCAAAAGGAACGAATGAATTCCGGCTGGAGGTATCAATTTATTGCAAAGGATACAGCTATTCAATCAAACAGATTTCATGCTATATCAGATTTGGGCGCATCTGAGGCAGACTTTAATGCTATTATTTTAGAACTCAGAACTAATCGTCACATCAATATTTATACTTCCGTAAAAAATCGAACTAATACTATGGGCGGCCAGGATTGGCCAAAGGCAATTAGAGCGATGGAGAGTATGGCACAAAATGATAAAAATCGAACCGGTCCTTATTTATGCGTATTTGGCATTGCTATGGAAAAAGGTAAAAGGAATATCAGGAACGAAGGTAAAACAGGGATGCCCTATTCATTTAACACTGAAATATGGTTAAGTGATTTCTTTTGGCAATTCCTTTCTAACGTTAGCTATGAAGAAATAATAAAGGCAGTTCTGGAAGTATTAATAGCACAAGGAACTACAAGTAGTCTTAATATAGAAATACCTGAAGATTTAATTTCCTCTTTTGGAAATGAATGCAGAAAATATGGAGTTATAGATTCAAAAGGAATTTTTAATGACCCTCATAAATTGGTAGATTTGTTCTGCGGAAAAATTAAATTATGAAGAACGCTGTCGATATATTTTTTGGTGATAGCAGAGAAGTTTTATCAAAATTTTCTGATGGTCACTTTAATTTAATAATGACATCTCCACCCTACGCAGATGCAAGGAAAAATCATTATGATAGTATACATCCTGATAATTTTGTTGACTTCTTCTTGACTTTTCACAAAGAATTTTGGAGAGTGCTTGCTGATGATGGTTCTTTTATTTTAAATATTAAGGATAAAGTTATAGATGGGCAAAGACATCGTTATGTCTGGAAAACTATTTTAGAATTAAATGAAAAAGGATGGTTATGCATAGATGATTATGTATGGCATAAACCTAATGCCATGCCTGGTTATTGGCCAAACAGATTAAGAGATGAATGGGAATATTGTTTTCATTTAACAAAAAATAAGAAATTCAAAATGATACAGGATGCGGTTAAAAAACCGATTGGAGATTGGTCTGTAAAAAGGCTGGCTAATTTAACGGGAAAAAGTGCAATACGCCATAATAGTGAAAATGATAGCGGATTTGGAAGAGATTTAAATAAATGGGTTGATAAAGATTTAGTTCTTCCGGGTAATGTGGTTTCTGTACCTCTTATTGGAAAAAATATGGGACATCCTGCAGTTTTTCCTAATGGATTGCCAGAATTTTTTATAAAATTATTTACCACTGAAAACGATAATATTTTAGACCCATTCGCTGGTAGTGGAAGTACAGGAATAGCAGCAATTCAAAATAATAGGAATGCGGTTTTAATTGACAACAAGGAAGAATACATTCAAGTGATTAGAGAAAGGTTATCTAGCTTCGAATCTTTATATCACTCTATCAATTACCATAAACAAAAAACAGCCTCTTAATTAAATTATTAAATGAGTTACATAGCAAGCGTACATGCCCGCCAAATTTTAGATAGCCGTGGAAACCCTACAGTAGAAGTTGATATATTAACTGATGAAGGGTACTTGGGGAGAGCAGCAGTACCTTCCGGCGCAAGTACAGGTGTACATGAAGCCGTTGAATTGCGGGATAATGATAAAAAATTATATGGCGGCAAAGGCGTTTTAAAGGCTGTAAAAAATGTAAATGTTTTAATTTCTGAAAAACTGGAAGGATGGGATGTTGCCGACCAGACAGGTATCGATCAAATGATGATAGATCTTGATGGGAGCGAAAATAAAAGTGAACTTGGCGCAAATGCAATGCTAGCGGTTAGCCTGGCAGTTGCAAAAGCAGCAGCGCTGGAAGCTAATCTTCCTTTGTATCGCTACATTGGGGGAACAAATGCAAAGGTTCTTCCCATCCCTATGATGAATATTTTAAATGGTGGGGCTCATGCAGATAATAAAATAGATTTCCAGGAATTTATGGTAATGCCGGTCGGCGCTTCTTCTTTCAGTGAAGGGCTACAATGGGGAGTGGATATATTTCATGCATTAAAAACGGTATTAAAGAAAAAAGGATTCAGCACAAACGTTGGTGATGAAGGCGGATTTGCTCCTAATATTCAAAGCAATGAAGAAGCGATTGAAACTGTATTGATCGCTATTGAAACTGCAGGTTATAAAACAGGCTCTCAAATCGCCATTGCCATGGATGCCGCCAATAGCGAATTATGGAATGATAAAGAACAGAAATATATTTTTCATAAAAGCGATGGCAAAACAATGACGAGTGATCAGTTGGTAAATTATTGGGAGAGCTGGGTAAATCAATATCCAATCATATCCATCGAAGACGGCATGGCAGAAGATGATTGGGACGGATGGAAAATGCTTACCGAAAGACTTGGTAAAAAAATTCAATTGGTGGGTGATGATCTATTTGTTACTAATGTCAATCGTCTTCAACAAGGAATAGATGAAGGAATTGCAAATGCTTTACTCGTAAAAGTAAACCAGATAGGAACATTAACTGAAACAATAAATGCAGTTACGCTTGCTCAGCACAATGGCTTTAATACCATAATGAGCCATCGCAGCGGCGAAACGGAAGACACTACCATTGCTGATCTAGCTGTTGCATTAAACTGCGGACAAATAAAAACCGGTTCTGCCAGCAGAACAGATAGGGTTGCGAAATACAATCAATTAATAAGAATAGAAGAAATGTTAGCGGAAAGTGCTGTTTATCCAAAAGGAAAAATTAAATTTGGCAAATAAACTTATTAATTAGGTTTGAAATACGTTAAGAAAATTCCAGCCTGGCTGCGAAATAAATACCTGCTTACTGCTCTTGGCTTTATTATCTGGATGCTATTCATGGCTGAAAATGACCTGCCTACTCAATGGAGAAGAGTTATGGAATTTAGAACGCTGCAGCAAAGCGAAAAAAACATGGACAAGCAAATAAGCGATACAAAGCATGAACTTCAACTTTTAAAGACCAATCCTTCTACCTTAGAAAAATACGCACGGGAAAAGTACATGATGAAAAAAGAGAACGAGGATCTTTATATTATTAGTACTGTGCCACAGTAATTTTATACAATATTTACTCAATTACATCGTTTATTATCTGAATTGAACCTTTTTCTTAATATCAACCCTTGTCTATGCACAATTTTACACCGGAAGATCTGGTACAATACCTGTACAATGAAACCTCACCTCAAAAAACAGAAGCCATCAAGGCAGCATTAGAAACTGACTGGCATTTAAAAGAAATGCATGATGTAATAGTTTCGGCACAAAAAAGGCTTGAAGCTTTTGAACTTCGCCCCCGTGAGGAATCACTAAGTAAAATTTTATGGCATGCTAAAAAGGCAATAGCTGAATTGCATACGCACTAAACAAACTGGGTAATTAACTTACTTTCGTCCCGCCCATTGCGGGACGTTTTATTATGACCAAAAAAGAACGTTATACATTCACCATAAATTATTTTCTTGCTCATGCTCCCAATGCTGAAACCGAGCTTATTTATGATGGCGCTTATCAATTACTGATCGCTGTAATATTATCAGCCCAATGCACTGATAAAAGAATTAATTTAACAACGCCTGCCATTTTTGAAAGATATCCTGATGTATACACGTTAAGCAAGGCTGATGATGAAGAATTATTTCAATTGATAAAAAGTATCTCTTACCCAAACAATAAAACAAAACATCTTATCGGCATGGGTAAGATGGTTGTGGAAAAGTTTAACGGGCAAATACCTATGACAGTAGATGAACTAACCCAATTACCCGGTGTAGGAAGAAAAACCGCAAATGTGATCACTTCTGTAATTGATGACCAACCCAATATTGCTGTAGATACACATGTTTTTCGTGTATCTGCAAGAATCGGTTTAACCTCCGGCGCTAAAAATCCATTACAAACAGAAAAGCAACTTTTAAAATATACTCCTGAAAAATATGTAGCTGTAATGCACCACTGGCTTATATTACATGGCAGGTATGTTTGTGTTGCAAGAAGACCAAAATGTGAACTCTGCGGACTAAGACCTGTTTGCAGATATTATCATAATGTTGTTTTGAAAGAAAATGTTGTGGAGAGGATTAAGGAATGATGAAACTATAATAGCAATTTCTTTATCTCATCAACCATCTCATGTTTGGTAAATGGTATGCCCATTATTTTATGAAAGCCCTTTGCATCAACTAAATATTGATCGCGGATAATTTTTATCAGCTGCCCATTATTGAGTTCGGGAATTAAAACATGCTCAAAGTTTTTAAGAATAGCACCCAGATTTTTAGGGAACGGCCGTACATAACGCAGGTGTGCATGAGAAACGGCATGGCCTTCTGCAATCAGATCGATCACAGCGCTTTTAATAGCGCCGTATGTACTTCCCCATCCAAGCACTAATACTTTTCCTTTGTCAGCACCATTGTCTAATTTTTGTTCCGGAATATAATCAGCGATCTTGTCAACTTTTTCCTGACGAATTTTTACCATCATCTGGTGGTTATCGGGATCGTAAGAGACGTTGCCTGTAATGTTTTGTTTTTCCAGTCCCCCTACTCTATGCTCAAGCCCCGCTGAGCCGGGTATGGCCCATGGACGAACTAATTTTTCATCTCTTAAATACGGTTGAAAAGTTTCTTCATGATGCCCAAGTTCTTTTTTAAAATTTACTTCAATTGGTGGCAACTCATCACTCTTTGGAAATTGCCATGGCTCGGCACCATTAGCGATATATCCGTCACTTAAGAAGATAACCGGCGTCATATGTTGAACTGCAATCCGTACGGCTTCGTATACAGCGCTGAAACAATCACTGGGTGTTGATGCTGAGATTATCGGCATAGGACATTCACCGTTTCTCCCATAATATGCCTGCAGCAGATCGCTTTGTTCGGTTTTGGTTGGTAATCCTGTTGATGGGCCACCACGCTGAATATTACAAACAAGTAAAGGAATTTCGAGCATCACTGCAAGTCCCATTGCTTCTGCTTTTAATGCCATACCGGGTCCGCTGGTTGCTGTTACTCCAAGGCTTCCCCCATAAGCAGCGCCTATTACAGAAGTGATAGCAGCAATTTCATCTTCTGCCTGGAAAGTTTTTATACCAAATGCTTTGTGCCGGCTGAGTTCATGTAAAATATCACTGGCAGGGGTTATTGGATAAGAGCCTAAAAATAATTGCAATCCGCTTTTCTGCGAAGCAGCAATTAAACCATACGCTAATGCCTGGTTACCCATAATGCTGCGATAAGTTCCCACAGGCATTTTTGCTTTTTCTACAGAATATCTTGTTGTGAATGTTTCTGTGGTATCTCCAAAATTATACCCTGCCTGTAAAACTTTTATATTGCTGTTTAATATATCTTCCTTTTTGCCAAACTTTTCTTTTAAAAATTGCATTGTATTATCTAAGCTTCGGTTATACATCCAATATAAAAATCCCAGCACAAACATATTTTTTGCCCTGTCTTTTTCTTTTGTACCCATTTCAAATTCCTTTAGCGCCTCTCTCGTCATTTTAGTAACATCCATCTTTATCACTTCATAACCTTCTAAACTTCCATTCTCTAAAGGATTTACACCATCAGGGTAATTGGCAAGACGTAAATTTTTAGCATCAAAGCCATCAACATTTGCAATTATTTTTCCATTTCTTTTTAATCCCTTTAAATTGGATTTTAGCGCTGCTGCATTCATTGCTACCAATACATCACATTCATCCCCGGGAGTAAAAATTCTGTCGCTGGAAAACCTAAGCTGATAACCAGAAACCCCCGGCAATGTGCCTTGAGGCGCTCTTATCTCTGCAGGAAAATCAGGAAATGTTGCCAGGTCAATACCAAGCAATGCAGTATTATTGGTGAACTGGCTGCCAGTTAATTGCATACCATCGCCGGAATCGCCGGCAAATTTTATTACCACATCCTGTAAAACTTCTTCTTTGGTTTCCATATTAAAATCTTTGCAAATTACTAAATAGTTAACAAGGTTTTTTATTTAGAATCTTTTGAAATTATATAATTTTATCATCTAAATTTTTAAACAATGGAATTATTTAAATCCGGCAACCCGGTACTTTCTGAAAAAAAATTTACAGATACAGTTCTGGATGATATTGTGATTGACCAGAATGCCATGACGGTAAGGGGTACGCTTAATAAATTTGGATTTTTATTTTTAATGGTTATGGGTACCGCATTTTACTCATGGAAGGAATTTGCTGAAGGCGGTAACGTACAACCTCTCATCTGGACAGGCGCAATTGGTGGATTGATAGTTGCCCTAATAATAACATTTAAAAAAACATGGGCGCCTTTTTTAGCGCCTGCATATGCATTGCTTGAAGGTTTATTTGTTGGAGCCATCTCAGCATATTATAATTTTGCTTTTGCTGAAAAGGCCCCGTTTATTATAACTACTGCCGTAGGATTAACTTTTGGGACAGCCATTGCCATGTATTTATTATATACTGCAAGAATAATAAGAGCTACACAAAAATTTAAAGCAATTATTTTTACTGCAACAGTTGGTATAGCAATTTTTTACCTGATAACTATGGTAATGCGTATGTTTGGGATGGATGTTCCATTTATACATGAAGGCAGCACTTTCGGGATACTATTTTCTTTATTTGTTGTTGCCATTGCTGCGCTCAATCTTATTTTAGATTTTGACATGATAGAACAGGGAGCTGCATCTGGTGCACCAAAATATATGGAATGGTATGGCGCTTTTGGTTTGCTGGTAACCATTGTTTGGTTGTATCTGGAAATATTGCGTTTGCTTTCGAAGATTAGCAGCAGAAGGTAATTGTCTGTCTGAACTGGGATTTTTGGGATATTAGGATGCATGGGATAAAACAGAGTTTGCAATTTTAATCTTTCCCATAATTCCCAATAATCATACACATCCCGGTTCAGACATACTCATAAAACCCTTTGCCTGTCTTTTTCCCCAGGTTGCCATTTTTTACTTTTTCAATTTGAAGATTGGAAGGTTTAAATCTTTCCGTGTTATTAAATGCTTCATACATACTTTGTGTAACAGAAAGATTTATATCCATCCCGATGAGATCCATCAATTTAAATGGACCCATTTTAAAACCGGATGCTTCCATAATGGCATCTACGTCTTCAAATGTGGCAATCCCTTGCTCTACCAGTTTCATAGCTTCCAAATAATAATGGCGGGCTACACGGTTTACAATAAATCCCGGTGCATCTTTACACATCACAGGATTTTTATCCATTCGTTTACACAGACCATAAACTGTTTGCGCAACTTCTTCACTGGTTTGTTCTCCTTTTACAACCTCAACCAATTTCATTAAATAAGCAGGATTAAAGAAATGCATACCTACCACCCTTTCGGGATGACGGATTTTTTTTTGAATATCAGAAACAGAAAGTGAAGAAGTGTTGGTTGCAAAAATTGTTTCGGCATGATTTACCTCAGCAAGCTGATTAAATAAGGCAACCTTTGCATCAACCTTTTCTATGATAGCTTCTATAATTACATCAGCAATGCAATCATTGGTATCATTTACAAATTTTATTTTTTGAAAGATTTTATTTTTTTCTTCTTCAGATATTTTTTTCTTATCAACTAAAAATTGAAGGTTCTTTTGAATACTGTCTTTTGCTTTTTCTAAAACACTTTCATTCACATCAAATAAGATTGTATAGATCCCACTTTGTGCTGATACTTGGGCAATACCAGCTCCCATTGTTCCGGCTCCGCAAACGCAAATTGTATTTATTGTCTGAACCATGATTTGGAAAGGTTAAAAGATTATCACGATAAAAAAATTAAAATAGAATGGAATTCTGTTAAACTGCACTCGTAAACTGTTTCAAAAATCTAACATCGTTTTCACTAAATAACCGCAGATCTTTTATCTGGTATTTAAGCATAGCAATTCTTTCTATACCCATGCCAAAAGCAAACCCGGAATATTTATTGCTGTCGATTTTGCAATTTTCCAACACATTAGGGTGAACCATTCCGCAACCTAAAATTTCCACCCACCCTGTATGTTTGCAAATATTGCAACCCTTGCCACCGCAAATCAGACAGCTTATGTCCATTTCTGCGCTGGGCTCAGTAAAAGGAAAGTAAGATGGACGAAACCTTATCTTAACTTCTTGTCCAAACATTTCCTGTACAAAGAAATAAAGTGTTTGCTTAAGATCAGCAAATGAAACATTTTCAGCAATATATAAACCTTCTACCTGGTGAAAAAAACAATGTGCTCTTGCACTGATAGTTTCATTGCGATATACCCTGCCCGGACAAATAATTCTTATGGGCAACTTTCCTTTTTCCATTTCTCTTACTTGTACATTGCTGGTATGTGTACGCAGCATCCAATCAGGGTTTTGAGAAATATAAAATGTGTCCTGCATATCTCTTGCAGGATGATCTTCAGGAAGATTGAGCGCTGTAAAATTATGCCAGTCATCTTCTATCTCCGGTCCCTCTGCGACGGCAAAACCCAGTCTTTGAAAAATTGAAATGATCTTATTTTTTACAATATTGATCGGGTGACGGCTACCCAATGGCAGAGCATCTCCGGGCAGTGTGAGATCAATATTATTTTCAGTTGCCGGTTGTCCGTTTTCAGTTACCTGTTTTAGTTCATCGAATTTATTTTCTGCAAATATTTTAAACTCATTCAATATTTGGCCAAACTCCCTCTTTTTTTCATTTGGAACACTTTTCATTTCAGCCATCACTGATTTCACCAAACCTTTAGTTCCCAAATATCTAATACGGAACATTTCTGCAGCATCTTTCTCTGCAGAGAATTCAGAAATTTCTTTTTTATAAGTTTCTATCTGTTGTAACAATTGATCCATATTTACAAAAATAAGTTATCAAAATAACTGAATGATAATAAATCTTAAAGCGGCAGTCTTAAAATCTCAAATTAATCTTTTAGGTTTGTTCCAAATTATATAAACACAAAATGTACGATCTGCATGAATTTTTAGAGCCGGTAAATCCCTCTTTCTTCAATGACGATAAAGGATATAATGACGGACAGTTAGCAAATTTCATTTCTACTTATACAGACGAACTTCCTGACCTTGATGAAAAAGATATTGTGCTGGTAGGAGTTACCGGAAATGAATCAATGATAGATAATATTGCATCCGATGCCATAAGGAAACAATTTTATCAATTACATTACTGGCATACTGATATTCAAATAGCTGACATTGGTAACATTAAATCCGGCGCTACGATTAATGATACTTATGCAGCCGTAAAAACAGTATTGGCAGAATTGCTAAAGATGAATAAAACAGTTATTCTGCTAGGCGGTAGCCATGATATTACTTTAGCACAATATTTTGCTTATAAACAATTACAACAAATAATAGAGGCAACAGTTATTGATGCTACTATCGATCTGAAAAGTGAATCAAGCGTACGAAGTGAAAATTTTTTAATGGAAATGCTTACCGGTGAACCCAACCTGGTAAAGCATTATAACCATATCGGCTTTCAAAGTTATTTTGTTCATCCCCGTATGCTGGAAACAATGGATAAACTCCGCTTTGATTGTTATCGTGTTGGTATGGCAAAAGACGGCATTGAAGAGATGGAACCTGTAATCAGAAATACAAATCTGCTTAGCATTGATATTTCTGCTATAAAATCAAGTGATGCTCCGTCAAACAAATGCAGCCCAAATGGTTTTAATGGTGAAGAAGCATGCATGCTTACTCAGTATGCCGGAATGAGCACCGCATTAAGTTCCATGGGTATTTATGGATATGACCCTGAGAATGACATTAATGAGCAAACCGCGAAACAAATCGCTCAAATGCTTTGGTATTTTGTGGATGGAAAAAGCCGAAGCAAACAAGAGGCATTACCGGAAGACAAGCATAATTTTAATGAATTTCATACAGCGTTTACGGATATAGACACCACTTTTTTACAAAGTAAAAAAACAGGTAGGTGGTGGATGCAGCTTCCTGATAAAAAATTAATTGCCTGCAGTTATAAGGATTACCAGAATGCAAGTAATAATGAGATACCGGAAAGATGGTTAAGAGCGCAGGAAAGGCAATAATGTGCTGATGTGTAAATATGCAGTTGTGCAGATAATTAAATAAAGATGTTATGAAAATTTTTCATTTCTTATTTCTTATTCCTTATTTCTTATTTTCTGCTTGTTCTGTATCTAAACAGATATCCAAACAGGCTGATACAATTTTAATACAGGATTCTGCCATTAACCAGGGGCATATCGGGATAAGCATTTTTGAGCCCGCCACCGGAAAATATTGGTACGATTACCAGGCTGAAAAATATTTTGTTCCGGCAAGTAATACAAAGCTTTTCTCATTGTATGCAGGGATGAAATATTTGGGAGATAGTATAACGGGCTGGTATTTTAGAGAAACCCGTGATACGATATATATTAAACCAAACGGCGACCCTACATTTTTACATCCTGATTTTAAGAATCAAAATTTTTTCAATTCTTTAAAAGCGACTTCAAAAAAAATTTCATTGAGTTTAAAGCTTAATGACAAGTTCGAAACTTACGGAAGTGGATGGGCATGGAATGATTATGGAGCATCATATATGCCCGAACGAAGCAGATTTAGCATTTATGGTAATGTAGTAACATTTGAAACAAGAGGTTCAAAGCTATTTATGATACCAAAATATTTTTGGAAAGCCCCTTATATGAGTGAGCCAATGATTCAATTATTAGGTAGGGGTAATAAAATTTCTGTATCGCGAAATAAAGATGAAAATAAATTTTGGTTTAACAGCGCAGATAGCCCATTTGTTAAGGATGAAATACCTTTTAAAACTGATATTTTATGGAGTCTCCAAAGAAAACTTTTGAATGATACTTTAAAACTTTTAAATGATACGATCTCATATGACCTTACCCTTGGAGAAGGGACATTTAAATCATTTAAAACACAACCCACTGATACTCTCTTAAAAATTATGATGCATCGCAGTGATAATTTTTTTGCAGAGCAAACCTTATTAATGGCAAGCAATGAAAAACTTGGTTATATGAGTGATAGGAAAATGATTGATTACCTTTTAAATAATGATCTTAAAGATATTCCTCAAAAACCTAGATGGGTAGATGGAAGCGGATTAAGCCGCTACAATCTTTTTACGCCTAAAGATTTTATATACATCTTGCAAAAATTAAAAAACGAATTTAGTTTAGAAAGGCTAAAAGTAATATTGCCTACGGGAGGAACGGGAACATTATCTTCTCTTTATAAAAAAGACAGTGGGTATATATTTGCCAAAACAGGAACGCTTAGTAACCATGTTGCACTAAGCGGCTTTCTCATTACTAAAAAGAATAAACTACTGATCTTCTCCATATTACCCGGCAATTTTATTTCTTCCGCCACACCAGTACGTAAGGCAATAGAAAAGTTTTTGTCCAACATCAGGCAACGTTATTAAAACAGCGGGTATCTATCACAAACAATCTTTTAAAAGAATTTAACCATTACTTATTAAAATCTTGTTTATGAAAAAGGTATTTACACTGTTATTAATTGTGCTGTCAGTTTTCAGCACTAATATCAAAGCACAAACTAATTGCAACCTCCATGCAAAAATTTCTTTTGAAAGAGATTCATCTCAGCCTAATAAAGTAAAATTTACTAATCTATCTACTCCGGCAAACGATATTCATGTTGTTAAATGGAGTTTTGGCGATGGTACTTATTCATCCGATTTCAACACAAGCCACGTGTATACAAAGTCAGGCTTATACAAAGTATGCCTGGTTGTTAAAAAAAATGATAGCTGCCAACGTGATACCTGTATAAATGTGCAGGTACAGGTTCCACCATCGCCTTGTAGCTTAACGGCTGATTTTGTATCGCATGCTGATAGCCTCCAGCTAAATAAAATTCACTTTCAAAATTCATCTTCACATTTTGAACGCGGAGATTCTATAAGATGGACATTTGGTGATGGCACTTCTTCAAATGATGTAAATCCAACTCATATTTATAAACTACCTGGCACTTACAACGTTTGCATAAGAGTTAAAAAGATTAGTACTGCTGGAACAGCCTCTTGCATAAAAGAAATTTGTAAGCAGGTTATTGTATCTGCTGCCACCATTAGCTGCAACCTCCATGCAATATTTTCTTTTGTAAGAGATTCATCTCAGCCTAATAAAGTAAAGTTCACTAATCTATCTACCCCTGCAAACGATATTCGTGTTGTTAAATGGAGTTTTGGCGATGGTACTTACTCATCAGATTTTAACACAAGCCATATATATACAAATTCAGGCTTATACAAAGTATGCCTGGTTATTCAAAAAAATGATTCGTGTCGCCGTGATACCTGTATAAATGTGCAGGTACAGCTTCCTACTCCACCGCCTTGTAACTTAACAGCTTATTTTATATTGCATGCTGATAGTCTCCAGTCAAATAAAATCTACTTTCAAAATTCATCATCACATTTTGAACCCGAAGATTCCATAAGATGGACATTTGGGGATGGCACTTCTTCGAATGATGTAAATCCAACGCATATTTATAAACTACCCGGTACTTACACCGTTTGCATAAGAGTTAAAAAGAATACACTTGCAGGAATAGTACCCTGTGTAAAAGAAATTTGTAAACAGATTATCGTACTAAATCAATGCAGACTGGAAGCTAACTTTAGTTTTGAGGCTGACGCAAATAATAAAAATAAAATATATTTTAAAAACACAAGTACCGAAGCAAATTCTACTATAAATGTTCAATGGACATTTGGTGATGGCATGTCATCTACCTCAATAAATCCGGATCACATTTATGCCCATGCCGGCACCTATCATGTTTGTCTTAGAGTTTCTACCAGCAATAAATGCTATAGGGAAATATGCAAGACAGTAGAAATTAAAGAACCGGAAGTAAATTGTACTGACATTTCAAAATTCATATTAACGAGGTCAACAGTTAATTGCCTTGAATTTAAATTTACCCCTTCTGCTCAAAATCCTGACTGGAAGTATGCCTGGTCGTTTGGAGATGGAACGGGCTCCATTGATATTAATCCTACTCACGTTTACCCTCGTTCGGGAAATTACACTGTCTTTCTTACTGTTTATAGGTCTGCAGGTTGTGCCTCCACTTCATACAAAATAGCTGAGACAGGCGCTTGCTTTAACTGTAATAATATTTGGGTAAAGTATGAATATAAGCGTGAGTCAGCAACATCCAATAAAATTTACTTTCATGCATTGAGTAATTACCCAATTTTGTCGCAAACGTGGAGTATTACAAAACTTTCCATTTCAAGCTCTACACCGATTATTATCAACCAAAATAATCCCGTGCATGAATTTAATGAGCCTGGTGATTACAGGGTTTGCTTAAAAACAATTACAGAAGGGCAATGTGTAAAAGAATATTGTGAAGTGATACATATTTTATCACCAAATGCGGCGTGTACTTTAACAGCATACCCGAATCCCGCATCTAATCAAGTTAGTGTTAATGTTCAGATGGAAAAATCGGAGATGATTCATGTATATATTTTTAATACTCTTAATATTTTAGTTAAGCAAAAAGATCAACCAGGCACATTAGGAAATAATACCGTAGCAACAAGTATTGAAATGTTGCTGCCGGGTTGGTATACAATAAAAGTAATGTATGGCACTAAAGTCTGCTATTCAAAATTTCAAAAAATTTAGTATCCCGTATGATTAGCCAGAGACCCGGCAATTATTGCCGGGTTTTTTATTCAGCAATATTTTTCTCAGGCTTATACAAGGCGGCGATCAATCCTAATATAGGTCCGACTGCTGAAAAGTATAAATATATTTTGAACCCATCGAATAAAACAAAAAGGTGAATAATTGTATGCTGATAATGGTAATTGAAAACCCTATACATGTTACAATAGTAAAAGCTGTACCTATAGTGTTTTGGTTAGAATAAAAGTCGAAAATAAATTTCTATCTCCCAAACATTTTATC
>DASYOS010000248.1:0-12659 GCA_036007525.1 Chitinophagaceae bacterium
CTATATAAGCCGGGTGTGAGTTAGTGATGTAGGAAAAATCTTTCATATAAGTTGCGAATATCGGTTGTTTTTTTGAGTATAAACCCTATCTTTGCCACCCAAAAATAAAATTTTCATGGCTAATCACGCAGCTACCAAAAAAGATGTAAGGCAATCAACAAAACGCAGAGAGCGCAATCGCTATTATGGCAAAACAACCCGTAATGCAATCCGCGACTTAAAAGTAATTGACACTAAAGAAGGCGCATCAGAAAAACTACCATCAGTTACATCAATGATTGATAAACTTGCAAAAAAAGGAATCATTCATAAAAACAAAGCGGCAAACTTAAAACGTAAACTTACCAAAGGTGTAAACACCCTGGCAAAATAATTTTCTATAAAAAAAATTTGAAAGCGTTTCTGAAAAGAAACGCTTTTTTTATTGATCTACCGCTGAGAAATGAGTAATGGAGTTTACGCTGAGCAGTAATAAATTCCTCTAAGAAATCTTTAATTCTCTTTTCTCTGCGGTAAAGTTTTTAAAAGAAAAACTTAGTAGCTTGTGCTAAACATTTTGCATGAAAAATTTCTTTTATTGTTTTTTATTTTTGCTTTTGCTTTCAAATTCTTCTGTTTCCCAACAAACACCTTTTGAAAAAAGCAATGGAAAAGAATCAGCCACCTACTTCCAGGCAATTGATTTTTATAAACTCTTAGATAAAACTTCATCCAAAATATTAATGAAAGAAGTGGGAGCAACCGATGCTGGTTATCCATTGCATTTGGTTTTGGTTTCTAATGATGGAAAATTTGATCCTGAAGTTTGGCACAAACAAAACAAAATTGTTATTATGATAAACAATGGAATTCATCCCGGCGAGCCCGACGGAATTGACGCCAGCATGATGCTGGTAAGAGATATTGCTAATAAGAAAATTTTATTGCCTGATAATGTTGCGTTGGCTTTTATTCCTGTCTACAATATAGGGGGCACTTTAAATAGAAATAGTTACTCAAGAGCGAATCAGAATGGACCTGTGGAATATGGCTTTCGCGGCAATTCTCAAAACCTTGACCTGAACAGGGATTTTACAAAAGCTGACAGCAAAGAAGCAAAAAGCTTTACTGAAATATTTCATTACCTGAAGCCTGCTATATTAATAGATAACCATGTTAGCGATGGCGCAGATTATCAACATACTATGACAATGTTGACAACCCAGTATGATAAACTTGGTGAAGATCTTGGCTATTGGCTCAAGGAAAAATTTGAACCTGAACTATATAAGGGAATGAGTAAAAAAAATTGGGATATGACGCCGTATGTAAATTTTGAAACTGCAATACCTGATAGCGGTATGTTAGCTTTCTATGATCCGCCTAGATATTCATCAGGTTATGCAGCATTATTTCAAACTATTGGTTTTGTGCCGGAAACGCATATGCTTAAACCTTTTGCTGATAGGGTAAGATCTACGTACGCTTTTATGCAAACTGTAATAGAACAATCAGCATTAAATGCTAATGAATTAATTACAATAAGAAAAAAAGCTCTGCAGGAGATTGAAAAGGAAAAAACATTCCCGCTAAGTTGGGGACCGGATTCTTCAAAATTTTCCATGATAACTTTTAAAGGATATGAACAGGGTTTTAAAAAAAGCGATGCTACAGGCTTACAAACAATGTATTACAACCATAGCAAGCCGTTTACAAAACAGGTAAGGTTTTTCAATGCATTTACTCCTAAAAATTTTATTATAAAACCTGAAGTATATGTTATTCCACAGGGGTGGCGTGCAGTGATCGATCTTTTAAAACTCAACAAAGTAAATATGTATCAGTTGCTAAAAGATTCCATAATAGAGGTTGAAGCTTACCGTATAGAAGATTATAAATCCTTCCCCCGTCCTTATGAAAAGCATCACAAAAATTATGATGCAAAAGTTTCTACCTCCAAACAAAAAATAAAATTTTTGAAAGGAGATTACATTATCCCAATGAACCAACCTGCTAACAGGTACATTGTTGAGATGCTTGAACCAACAGGTGATGATAGCTTTTTTGCCTGGAATTTTTTTGATGGTATTCTACAACAAAAAGAAGGTTATAGTGATTATCGATGGGAAGATATTGCTGCAGAAGTTTTAAAAAATAATCCTGACCTAAAACAAAAGTTAGAAGCTAAAAAGCAGTCTGACACTAAGTTTGCAAAAGATGCACCTGCACAATTAAATTTTATTTATAAGAACTCGCCGTATTATGAGCCTGGGCATATGAGATACCCGGTGTATCGGGTATTACCTTTTTAATGACACTGAATAATCAGTTATTTTATAAACCCTTCCAGCTCTTTCATCATTTTTTTGCTTCCGATAAAAAAAGGTGTGCGTTGGTGAAGCTCCGTTGGCTGAATATCTAAAATTCTTTTTTCTCCATTAGTAGCTTTACCTCCAGCCTTTTCTACAATAAAAGCAAAGGGATTACACTCATACAACAACCGCAATTTTCCATTTGGTTTATCAGTAGTGCCCGGATACATAAATATGCCTCCCTTAACTAAATTTCTGTGAACATCAGCTACCATACTGCCGATATAACGCTGGGTGTACGGGCCTCCGTTGTTCTTATTTTTCTTTTGGCACCCATCAATATATTTTTTTACGCCGTCATCATACTGAAAAAAATTGCCATGATTTACTGAATATATTTTTCCGCTTTCGGGGCATTTAATATCAGGATGGCTAAGAGAATATTCGCCTATGGAAGGATCAAGTGTGAAACCGTTAACTCCCCGTTTGGTTGCAAATACAAAAATTGTGGAAGAGCCATAAATAACATAACCCGCTGCCACCTGCTGGTTACCGGGCTGCAAAAAATCATTTAACTCTGCAGGTGTTCCCTTTTCACTAAGCCGGCGGTAAATACTAAAGATTGTTCCTATGGAAACATTTACATCAATATTGCTGCTGCCATCCAGAGGATCGAACATGCATATATATTTTGAATTGTTACTTACGGGGTCATTAAAAATTACAATATCATCAAGCTCTTCACTGGCAATACCGGCACAGCTTATGCCATGCCGCAACACTCCCATAAACTGGTCATTGGCAAATTCATCCAGCTTTTTTACTTCTTCTCCTTGCACATTTATACTTCCGGTATCACCAAGTATGTCAACAAGCCCTGCTTTATTAACTTCTACGTTCACTCTCTTTGCTGCGAGCCCAATATCACGAAGCAAACCTGATAACTCTCCCGTTGCCTGCGGAAAAGAACGTATTTGCTGAATCGTGAATTCATCCAGCGTAATTATTTTTCTATCAACAACCATTGAGCTTTTTGTTATTTACGTATGTGTAACAAATGTAAGAGCAATTGTGCAATTTAGGGATTTAGGATTTTACATTTGTTTGACAGATCCATTTGAGATTTACATTGTAATATTGATTTTAAATATTTCTACATGAAGGTTTTTAAATTTGGCGGAGCTAGTATCAACACTGCTGAAAGAATAGAGAAACTTATACCAATTTTTCAATCATACCCAAATGAAAAAATTTTAGTGATAGTCTCGGCAATGGGCAAAACAACCAATGCCCTGGAGAAAGTTACACGGGAATTTTATAAAGGAGAAAAAGAACAGGCTTTACAATTATTTGAAGGTGTAAAACAGGCTCATATAAACTTAGCAAATGAATTGCTGAGTGAACCCGTAAATGGGATAAAGGATTTTTTTACTGAAGTTGAGTGGCTGATACATGATAAACCGATAAGAAGTTACGATTATTATTATGACCAGATAGTTTGTGCCGGCGAAATGTTGTCAAGCTCAATTGTAAGCTCTTTTTTAAATGAAAACAAAATAAAAAATATATTGGTTGATGTAAGAGATATAATACGGACCGATGACAATTTTCGTGATGCAAATGTTGATATCAATTTTACCCAGAATAAAATCAATGATATCATTAAACCTTTATTTAATGATGCAAATATTGTAATTACACAGGGATTTATTGGCAGCACAGATGAAAATGAAAGCACCACACTGGGCCGTGAGGGAAGTGATTATACAGCCGCTTTGTTTGCCAATATGCTTAATGCAGAAAGCCTTACTATTTGGAAAGATGTTGAAGGTGTATTAAATGCCGACCCAAAAGAATTTACAGATGCAACATTTATTGCAGCCCTTAGTTATGATGAAGTAATTGAAATGGCATTTTACGGAGCACAGGTTATTCATCCAAAAACAATTAAACCTTTACAAAACAAAAATATTCCATTGCATGTGCGCTGCTTTTTAAAGCCTGATGCACCTGGCACGATCATCAGCAATAAGTATCTGCATGATTTACCACCCATTATTGTTCTCAAATACAACCAGGCATTAATAAATTTAAGTTCAAAAGATTTTTCTTTTGTGGGAGAAAAACCAATGAGCAGGCTCTATGAGATATTTGCTGAGCTTAAGATAAAACCAACCCTTACACAAAACGGGGCTATCAGTATTTTAATTTGTATGGATGAAAATAAAGAGAAGAATGAAAAGCTGGCACTACTGGCTTCTGAAATATTTGATGTTCAATTGGAGAGAGGGCTTACTTTATTAACCATACGACATTATACAATACCTGTTATTAATATGCTTACAAAAATGAAAAATATTGTTTTAGAGCAGAAAACAAAAACTACAATTCAACTGCTAATGAAAGATGCAGAGCCGAAAGATGCTAATTAAAAATATACCTGCCGTTTCTACCCACCATCACAATGGGAATTTGTTTTTTATCTTCAAATTTGTCATATGCTTCACGCATTTGTAAGACAAATTGTTGTAAAGCATAACTCGCTTTTGCTGCATTATTTAAAAATTCCAGTGATTTTTTTACGCTATACTTTATAGGAAACACATGTACCGGAATAAAATCCTGCCCTTTTGCTTTTGCATAAGTTGTAATAATATACAATTCTTCAATCTGGTCGTCATTTACGGGTATACATCCTACGGATACGCAACTTCCATGAATGTATATTTCCCCGCCCGGCCTTAATGAATCACTTAAAATTCTATCTGAAGCATTCGGATAATTTAAACCCAGCGAAAGATGATAGTTACTGTTAGGATTAAATTCGTTGATATAGTAAAACCCTTCCGGTACCTGGTAATCACCTTGAAACCTTTTTGGACCCATGGTACCGCTTAACATGCAAACCTTGTATATTTTAAAAAGCTTGTACTGCTCTTTAATCTCATTTTTAACCCAAACCTCTAATTCTCCGTCAAATTTAAAAGAACGGATATAGACATATTTAGCTGGCCATACTAATCCTTTTTTTGCAAACTCTTTTTTTAAATCATATTCTTTCTTATTAAATATATCAGCGGTTTTAAAAGATGTGCCTTTATAATCTTCATAAGAAGTTTGTGAGAAAGAAATGACCGGTGTAATATATATTATGAGAATTATAAAAAGCAGCTTCTTCAAATACAGGTTCTTCATGTAAGTGAATTGTTTATGGTTTAGTAACGTAAAACTATTCCTTTTATTTAAATATTAAACTTGTGGAAGTTTCTTTAACATCTCATTATTTATCTTAAGCAATGAGTATGATTAAAAACATAGGCCTCATAAGTTGCCTCTTTCTGCCTGCTCTCTTTCTATGGCTTCAAACAATGCTTTAAAATTCCCCTTCCCAAAACTCTTTGCTCCTTTACGCTGAATGATCTCAAAAAACAATGTAGGCCTATCTTGTACAGGTTTACTAAATATTTGTAACAAGTAACCTTCATCATCCCTGTCAATTAAAATTCCCAATTCACTTAATGGTTTCAAGTCTTCATCTATATGCCCTACCCTTTTCAAAACTTCCCAATAATAACTTTCAGGTATTTTTAAAAATTCCACACCGCGTTTTTGTAATTCACTTACTGTTTCAATAATATTATTAGTTGCAATGGCAACATGCTGTACACCTTCACCATCATAAAAATCAAGATATTCTTCTACCTGGCTTTTTTTCTTACCTTCTGCAGGTTCATTTATGGGGAATTTTACAAATCCATTTCCATTGCTCATCACTTTACTCATCAATGCAGAATATTCTGTGGAAATATCTTTATCATCAAAACTTAAAATGTTTTTAAAGCCCATAACTTCTTCGTAAAACTTTACCCATGGATTCATTTGGTTCCACCCAACATTTCCTACACAATGGTCTACATATAAAAGCCCGGTATCAACAGGATTATAATTGGATGTCCACTCACGATAACCCGGCAAAAAAACGCCGAAGTAATTTTTCCTTTCTATAAATACATGAACGGTTTCTCCGTAAATATGAATTCCGCTCATTACAATTTCTCCACCACCATCAGTTATTTTTTTCGGATCCATGTAGCTTTTAGCCCCTCGCCTTGTGGTTTCTTCCCATGCCTTTATTGCATCATCTACTTTTAATGCAATTACTTTTACTCCATCACCATGTTTATAAATATGATCTGCAATTTCATTGTCGGCCCGTACAGGTGTGGTCAACACAAAAGTTAATTTATTTTGCCTTATAACATAACTGGCTTTATCTTTTACTCCTGTCTCCGGCCCGGCATAAGCTAATGATTGAAAACCAAATGCTGTTTTATAATAATGAGCTGCCTGTTTTGCATTGCCGACATAAAACTCTACATAATCAGTTCCCTCAAGTGGCAGAAAATCTTTTGCCACATCCCTTGATAGATCCGGTTGTATGGCGGCTGTTTCCATAATGTAAAAATTGAGATTCAAAGATAGTAAGTAAGTTCTTTACTATGTTGGCATTATATTGCACAAAAATTTTATGCAAAAGATAGGTATTTTAGGAGGTGGCCAATTAGGAAGAATGCTATTACAAGCTGCCGCCAACTATCCTGTAGAAACTTTTGTAATGGAAAATGATAATGAATGCCCTGCTGCGCATTTGTGCCACCACTTTATAAAAGGCGATATTAAAAACTTTGATGACGTTTATAATTTTGGTAAAGGGCTGGATGCAATAACGATTGAAATTGAATCAGTAAACGAAGAAGCACTTCAAAAACTGGAACAAGAAGGTGTTAAGGTATATCCAAGCCCATCTGCTCTTTCAATTATAAAGAATAAAATTTTGCAGAAACAATTTTATATAGAGAATGAAATACCCACAGCTGAATTTGCTGCTACTAAAAACGCTAAAGATATTGTATCCCATCCCGAACTTTTCCCTGCCATTCACAAAATTGCTATGGGAGGCTATGATGGTCGGGGCATTATCTCAATAAAAAATAAAGAAGATTTTATTACTGGCTTTGATGAGCCTGCGGTTCTTGAAAAAAAGGTTGATATTGACAAGGAGATTTCAATAATTGTGGCGTCTAATGGAAGTGAAATAGGAATATATCCCGCTGTAGAAATGATTTTTAATCCAACTCTTAATTTATTGGATTATCAATTGAGCCCGGCAGAATTAGAAGAAAAAGTTTTATGGAAGCTGGAAGCTGTCGCAATAAAAGTGGTACAAAACTTAAATAGCCCCGGAATTTTTGCAGTTGAAATGTTCATTGATAAAGAAAATAATATTTGGGTAAATGAAACAGCTCCAAGGGTGCACAACAGCGGTCATCATACAATTGAAGCCAATTACTCTTCACAGTTTGACATGTTGTGGAGGATTATGCTGGGATATCCTCTTGGAAACACAAAGCACATTTTACCTGCAGCTATTGTGAATATTGTTGGCGGAGAAGATTATAAGGGAGAAGCAAAATATAATGGTTTAGAGGAGATTTTAGGTTTGGAAAATGTTTTTGTACATATCTATGGTAAAACACAAACCAAACCGGGGAGAAAAATGGGGCATGTAACTATACTTGGTAAAGAACGGCAGGATTTGATACATACCGCTCATAAAATAAAGCAAATCCTGGCAGCAATAGCCACTTAAAAATCTTTAAATTGCGTGCTATTTTCACCGGATCCGTACGCTGCATAAAGCTTATAATTTTTTTTAAACACTTTTAATGAAACTGATTTCCTGGAAATTAACCTGCAGCAGTATTTTTTTGGTGATGGTAGTGGTGGGTATAATTTCCTGCAAAAGCAAATCAACTGAAAAAAAAACTACAGAAACAACCAAGGGGGGCAAGCAACAACCACCGCAAAAAGTTGATGTTATTATAGCTATTCCGCAAAAAATAACCGAAAGTATAGAAGTGCCGGGAACATTAACTGCATCCGAAACAACAGAGATACATCCTGAGGTTTCGGGAAGATTGATTATGCTGAATGTACGGGAAGGTGCTTACGTTGGTAAAGGGTCTGTTATAGCAAAGATTTACGATGCAGATCTGCAGGCACAATTAAAAAAATTACAGGCGCAGCTTAATATTGCCAATCAAACAGCCGGCCGCCTATCTCAATTACTAAAAATACAAGGTATTAGTCGCCAGGATTATGATATGGCTGTACTAAATTCAAATAACATTCGTGCGGATATTGCTATCATAAAAACAAATATGACAAGAACTGTAGTACGGGCACCTTTTTCCGGAAAGTTAGGGTTAAAGGAAATAAGTGTGGGTGCGTATGTTACCCCGCAAACAGTTATTACAATGATTAGAAAGACGAGTGACCTTAGATTGGATTTTACTTTACCTGAAAAATATGTAAGCGAAGCCAAAACAGGAACCATTGTATTTTTTAAAGTGGCAGGTTCAGAAATAAGGCATGCTGCAAGAATAATTGCTACTGAATCAGGAATTACAGAAAATTCCCGCAGTCTAAATATCCGCTCAAGAGTAGAAGGAAATGATCCATCGCTTATACCAGGCGCTTTTGCAAATGTCATACTTGATTTTTCGCCAAACTATACCGCATTAATGATACCTACACAAGCCATTATTCCGCAGGCAAGAGGGAAAAAACTTGTTGTTTATAAAAATGGAATAGCAACTTTTACAGAAGTAATAACTGGTGTAAGGGATTCATCAAATATTCAAATAATATCGGGTATAAATGCGGGAGATACAATTGTAACTACAGGATTAATGAGTGTAAAGCCCAATGCAAAACTGGTAATAAAAACTTTTATTAAGCCTGTTCAATCTGTAGAAGATTTTAAAAAATGACAAGAGGTGAGACGTGAAAGGTGAAAAGTGAAAAGTGAAAAGTGAAAAGTGAAAGATGAAAGATGAATAAATAAACGAACATATGTTTATCAATCTTAAACATAAACAGCTTGATGTTTATAAATTAATAAGAGAATTAGTAAAAGAAACTTATTCTGTTTCTCTTAAGCTTCCTGCAGAGGAAAAGTTTAATATGGTTCAACAAATTCGAAGGGCATCGCTATCTGTTAAATTAAATTTATCTGAAGGATCAACCAGAAAATCAGCAATTGAAAGAAAAAGATATTTAGAAATAGCCAGAGGTTCCGTAGTAGAAATAGATGCTGCTTTAGAAACAGCAGTGGATTTGAAATATTTTACAAGAATGGATTTAGAATTAATTGGAAAGCTACTTAACAGTTGTTTCGCAATGCTTTCTAAAATGATTAAAAATTAAAATTAAAAGGACTAACTCACCTTTGTCTTTTCACCTTTCACCATTATGAACATCTCCGAATTAAGTTTACGAAGACCGGTTTTAGCGATTGTGCTTAACCTGACTATTGTTCTATTTGGGGCTATCGGTTTTAAATATCTTGGTGTTAGAGATTATCCTGCCATTGATCCGCCAAATATTAATGTGCGCACTTCTTATGGTGGTGCCAATCCCGATATTATCGAAACACAAATTACCGAACCGCTTGAAAAAGCTATCAACGGTATTGCAGGTATAAAAAATATTACGTCTTCCAGTAATGCAGGCAATAGTAATATAAACGTTGAGTTTGATTTGAGTATTGACCTTGAAGCTGCTGCAAATGATGTTCGGGACAAAGTTTCACAGGCAACACGTTCTTTACCAAACGATCTTGAAGCGCCTCCTGTAGTATCAAAAGCTGATGCAAGCTCCGATCCTATTCTTTCCATGACGGTACAAAGCAATACCCGGAACCAGTTGGAGATAAGCGAATGGGCTAACAATGTATTATTAGAAAGATTACAAACGATCCCGGGTGTTAGCGGTATTCAAATATGGGGCGAAAAGCGGTATGCAATGCGTATATGGTTTAAACCGGAAAAGTTAACTTCTTACTCATTAACTCCTTCCGATGTTCAAAATGCTTTATTGCGGGAAAATGTTGAATTGCCTGCGGGAAAAATTTCAGGCAATGCCACAGAACTTGCTGTAAGAACTTTTGGGCGATTAAATACAGAAGCCGAATTTAATAATCTTACCATTAAAAATGTGAATGGTGCTAATGTGCGTTTAAACGATATTGGCGAAGCTGTTCTTGGTCCTGAGAATGAAGAATCACAGCTAAGAGAAAGCGGTATACCAATGATAGCTCTTGCCATTATTCCTCAGCCAGGCTCAAATTATGTTTCTATATCCAATGAGTTTTATAAAAGATATGAAGAAATAAAAAAAGAAATGCCATCTGATGTAAAGCTTGATATTGCTTTAGATCAAACACGGTTTATTAAAAGGTCAATCTCAGAAGTTGAAGAAACATTATTAATTTCTCTTGGTTTAGTTATACTCATCATCTTTTTATTTTTCCGGGATTGGATAATTGCTGTTCGGCCCTTAATTGATATTCCGGTTTCTCTGATCGGGGCATTTTTCATAATGTACATCTGCGGGTTTACCATAAATGTATTAACACTACTGGCGATTGTTTTGGCAACAGGCCTTGTTGTGGACGATGGTATTGTGGTTACAGAAAATATTTATAAAAAAATGGAAGCAGGAATGGGCAAATGGCAGGCGGCTAAAGAAGGTTCAAAAGAAATTTATTTTGCTGTTATTGCCACCTCTATCACACTTGCTTTTGTTTTTCTTCCCATCGTATTTCTGGAAGGTTTTGTGGGCCGCCTCTTCCGCGAATTTGGGATTGTAGTAGCCGGCGCTGTTTTAATATCTGCTTTTGTTTCCCTTACCTTAACGCCTGTACTCAATGTAAAACTTACCAGGAAAGATGTTCATAAACATAGCTGGTTTTATAACAAAACAGAACCTTTTTTTCGTGGGATGGAAACAGGCTATACAAATTTATTAACGAGATTTATGAAGGTGCGCTGGATGGCATTTGTAATTGTTGCTGCCTGCGGATTAATCATATATTTTATTGGAAAAGATATCCCTTCAGAGCTGGCGCCCATGGAAGACAGGAGCCAGTTTCGTTTACAGGTAAGCGCTCCGGAAGGAACTGCATACGATTATATGGACAGATACATTGATAGATTAAGTGATTTTATGTTGGATTCTGTTCCTGAGAAAAAAACTGTTTTATCAATAACGGCCCCAGGTTTTGCGAGTGGAGCAACCAATTCAGGTATGGTTCGGGTTACTTTAGTTGATCCGCAGGACAGAGCCCGTTCGCAAAAGCAAATTGTAGAGATGGTTAACCGCAATCTTTCAAAATATAATGAAGGAAGAGCATTTGCCATTGAGGAACAAACCATTTCTGTTAACCGCCGTGGCGGACAGCCGGTACAATTTGTAATACAGAATAATGACTTTAATAAATTAACCTCAATACTTCCAAAATTTTTAGAGGAAGTAAATAAAAACCCCGTGTTCCAAGGTGTAGACGCTGACCTTAAATTCAATAAGCCGGAGTTGCGCATTAATGTAGATCGTTTAAAAGCCAGTGAATTAGGCATTAGTGTACAGGATGTTTCACAAACATTGCAAATGGCACTGAGTAACCGCCGGTTAGGATATTTTACTAAAGGAGGAAAGCAATACCAGGTTATGGGACAGGTGGATCGTAGCAGCCGTGATGATCCAAATGATCTTAAAGGCCTTTATGTTCGTAATGAGACCGGGCAAATGATAAGCCTTGATAACCTTGTTACTTTCGAGGAAGCAACAAGCCCTGCAACTATTTATCACTTTAACCGTTATAAAGCAGCAACAATTTCTTCAGGGTTAGCACCGGGAAAAACAATTGGTGATGGAATAGCATCCATGGAAGGGATAGCAAAAAAATTATTGGACCCCAGTTTCGCTACAGCGCTTTCCGGCAGCAGCCGTGATTATAAAGAAAGTTCCAGCAATACATCATTCGCTTTATTTCTTGCATTGGGCCTTATTTTTTTAGTACTTGCTGCACAATTTGAAAGTTTTATTGATCCATTTATTATCATGGTAACAGTGCCACTTGCACTTGCAGGCGCATTATTATCACTGTGGATATTTGGACATACACTTAATATTTTTTCGCAAATAGGAATGATAATGCTTATTGGTTTGGTAACCAAAAATGGGATTTTAATTGTAGAATTTGCAAATCAAAACCGTTTAAAAGGAATGGGGAAAACAGAAGCCGGAATTTATGCCGCCAGCCAGCGATTACGCCCAATACTTATGACAAGTTTAGCAATGAGTTTAGGGGCATTACCAATTGCATTATCACTTGGGGCAGCTGCAACCAGTCGTGTGCCATTGGGCATTGTAATTGTAAGTGGAATTATGTTTTCGCTCGTACTTACTTTGTTTGTAATACCCGCAATGTATTCTTATATGTCATCAAATAAAAAACGCAGTGAA
>DASYOS010000249.1:0-4028 GCA_036007525.1 Chitinophagaceae bacterium
GGCAGATCATCCGGAAATTCCAGGCTTTATACGATTGATGAAGTAAAAAAAATACTGAATATAGCTTTACTTAAAAAAAATGGACATAAAATGTCAGTTTTGGCTCAGACTAGTGCCGAAAGTATCGAAGATAAAATAGAACAGCTTTCGAATGACTATATCAAATGGCAAAAAGCAGTTATCGATCTTACAATTAACATGTACACTCCAGAACCGGGATCATTTGAATCGATTTTGGATGGTCTTTTAATCAACTGGCCCATTGATACGCTTATTGAGAAAATAATATTTCCGTTTCTAAACATCACACGTTTATTATGGACAGGAAAAAAACTTAATGAAGAACATCTGGTGGTTACTGCAATTCGTAAAAAATTAATATTTGCAATAGAAAGTTGTGATTCAATAACGAACAGAGTTAAAACTGTTTTACTTTTTCTGCCTGATAACAAACAGCTTGATTTAGGATTATTATACGCCAACTATTTTTTAAAGAAAAAGGGAATCCATGTATTGTTTCTTGGCTCTGACGTAACCATCTCAAATTTAAAGAGCATTTTTCAGGTGCAGCCACCTTCCTATGTATTCACATATCTTCTACCAAATCATCACTTGCTTCGGGAACAATTGTTAGCCTGTTTAAATATTTACGCCCCTGATGCAAAATTAATAATTGCAGAATATTGTTTCAATCCTGTATCTCCTATTTTAAAGGACAACCATGTACAATTAAATTACATTGAAGCACTTGATCTATTACATACGTATTTTAAATAGCTAAGTTCATTTCAAGCTATCCAGTCAAAACGAAGTCTTTGTGTATTTCATACCCCACATATATACATATACACTGTTTTTGTTCAACTAAAACACAATTCATGCTTCAATGAGTTAAACATTTATGTGGCTTAGGTTTTGCCATTAAGTAAATCAACGGAATTTTATTTCTAAATCTATGGTCATAAAATAATCGTAACTAAAAAAAACAATACATTTTTAAACTAAAAATCTCTCTCTTTATGCAAACAACAAAAACATCAAACGATCAGGTTGCATTAACTGATGAGCGTATTATTCAACCGGTTTCAAGAAGAAGATTTTTGGGATATGTTGGTGCTACCTCAGCAATATTAGCAACTGGCGCATCCTGCAACAAGAATAACAACGATGATAACAACGGAGTTGACCTTGGAAGCGGTGATGTAGGGATATTAAATTATGCCTATGCGCTTGAACAATTAGAAGCAGCATTTTATACTCAGGTAGTGGCCACACCATTTTCAGGTATCACATCTGCTGAAACAGGCTTTCTAACAGACATCAGAGATCATGAAATAGCACACCGTGAATTTTTTAAAGCTGCGATTACAGCGGCTCCTGCAACAGCTATACCAAATTTAGAAGTAGATTTTTCATCTATTAATTTCACAAGTAGAGCCAGTGTTTTAGGCACTGCTATGGCTTTTGAAGATTTGGGTGTATCTGCATACGATGGTGCAGGATATCTACTTAAAAGTGCTACCTATTTATTGCTGGCAGGTAAGATTGTTTCTGTAGAAGCTCGTCATGCCGCTTTAATACGTGAGTTGGTTACTGCTAACAGTTTCTTAGGAGACCAGGTAGATGCAAGTTCTGTAAATATTTCCCGTACTCCTCCAGAAGTATTGGCGATCGCAGGTACCTACATTAAAACAAAAATCAACGCAAGTAATTTACCAACCGGATAAAATTATAAAAATTATGAAAATCGCAAATATTTTAGAAGAAATTGAAAAAGTAGATGGAGACATCTACGAACGCATAAGCCCTCGCAGACGAGCTATGAAAGATTTTTTTAGCTTTGGCTCTAAGGTTGCTATTACAGCTATGCCCATTGGTATAGGCGCTATGCTGAAAAAGGCTTATGGACAAGCAGTTCCTGCTGGTGTTATTGCAGTGCTTCAATATGCCTTAACACTTGAGCATTTTGAAGCCCGTTATTATAAAGATGGATTTACTGCCTTAGGAGCTCTTATACCTGCAGGCGCAGATAATTCTGCAATCCAAATCATTCGTGATAGTGAAGCCAAACACGTTACTTTTCTTCAGACAGTTATTAGTGCTGCTGGCGCTACTCCTGTAGCAGCAAAAGTAACATATGACTTTACTGCCGGAGGAACTTTCCCAACTGTATTCACAAGCTATGTAACCTTTCTTGCAGTAGCACAGGTATTGGAAGATACCGGGGTTAGAGCGTATAAAGGCCGTGCCGGTGAATTACTGGGTCAAAAAGTATATTTAACCGCCGCTCTGGGTATTCATGCTGTGGAAGCAAGGCATGCTGCCAAGATCAGGTATATGAGAAGGTTAAATGGTCATGTTCCTGCTCTAAAACCTTATATCACCGGTGGCAATGATAGTGGTGTTCCTGCAGCAAATGGTAACTATGCAGGAGCTATTCCAGAAACTAATGTAAACCAGGGTGGTGTGATAATAACAAGTTTGCCGGGCATTGGTGGAAATATTTCTTTAAATGCTGCTACGGAAGCATTTGATGAACCATTGACAGCAGCTGAAGTTTTAGCATTAGTAGCACCGTTTGGTGTATCATAATTTTCTCAGGTTTAGTTTATAAATAAAATGGCTATGTAATTTTTACATGGCCATTTTTTTATATTAGTAAGAGAGAAAATTAATTATGTTCTCAGTTCGAATTGTATTTCTAACTTTTTGGGATAATATTTACAGCATTTTTCGCAATAAATTTTTTTACCAAAAGCAGCCCTGCTATAAATCCTCCTATGTGTGCTGCATATGCTATACCACTACCTTCGCTTCCCCCTAAAAATCCTATACCATTAGCAATTTGTAACAATATCCAGGAGCCCAAAACAATGAATGCAGGAATCCTGAGTAACGTAAATATAAAAAATACGGTAACTCTTCTTTTAGGAAAGAGCAACAGGTAACCTCCCATTACTGCAGATATAGCACCCGAGGCACCGAGACTTGGGATCAATGGATCCTGTCCAAAAAAATATTCTGAAAATACATGAGTTAGCGAAGCAATTATTCCGCATAAAAGATAAAAGAAAAAATAACGTACATGTCCCATCCTGTCTTCCAGATTATCGCCAAATACCCATAGATAAAGCATATTACCACCCAAATGAGCAATACCACCATGCATAAACATTGACGTTATCAAAGTTAACCATACAGGGAATGCAGTTACACCTAAGCCAGGTATTTGTACCTGCTGTCCGCTTATGGGATCCTGCACCCAGTTTGGTGCAGTAACTATATCATGACCACTTAAAATTTCAGCAGGCACGGTGGCATAGCTATAAGTAAAATCAATGTTGCTTCCGAATTTTTGAAAAACAATAAATACAATAACATTAAGCGCTATAAAAATATAATTTACAAAGGGTGTTCTTATCCTGTCTGAATCATCATCGCTGATAGGGATCATACTGTATTTTTTTTTACAAGATAGGAAAGTTGTAAATTGATTTTAATGAATTTCTAAGATACGTTGAAATTAAAAAACTAAAAAAGCCTCTAAAAATTTAGAGGCTTTAAAGTCGGGGCGGCAAGATTCGAACTTGCGACCTCCACATCCCAAATGTGGCGCGATAACCGGGCTACGCTACGCCCCGAAATTAGTAAACTGTTACTGTACCAAAGGTTGCGGAGAGGGTGGGAGTCGAACCCACGGTACAGTTTAACCCGTACGACGATTTAGCAAACCGTTCCTTTCGGCCACTCAGGCACCTCTCCTGATAATAATTTAAGGGTGGCAAAAATACACTATCAATTTAAAAGTAAAAAGTAAAAATTAAAGACAAATGAATGCGGGATAATAAAACTCAATGATCGATTTACACAAATTTTTTTGTAATATAAAATAACGGAACTGAGCGTTAGTAAGTCTCCCCTATCGGGGGAGATTTAGAGGGGGCTTACATAGCAGCTAACTGAACCTTTTGCTGAAGTTCTATAACACTTTCTTTAAAAAGTGTATCAGTATCCATAAGATCTTTTAC
>DASYOS010000250.1:0-1819 GCA_036007525.1 Chitinophagaceae bacterium
CCTTCAATATGTGTGTGTACATCTATAAAGCCCGGAGCAATCATAAGCCCCTTTGCATCAATTGTTTTTTCAGCAATTATATTTGTTGATCTACCGATATAAATAATTTTGCCATTAGTTATTGCAACATCAGCATTATACCAGGAGTTGCCTGTACCATCTACAATACGTCCGTTCTTAATAAGAATATCGGCCTGCTGGGATAGCACCGAATGCGAAATAATAAGCATTAGAAAAAGGTTGATGGGCTTTACTTTATTCATAAATAAATAATTGTACTGAGTAATTTAAGCTATAAAAGTATAAGGAGATAATTGTTTTGGCTATTTTCAAAAAACAAACTACATAAAAATATGGGAATAGAAAATAAATGAGGATAGATTAAGAATGGTCAGTTCAGGCCTTCCTGTTTTTTAAACTTACCGGCTGTGCTTAAAATGTATTCATAAAACTCAAGTTCTGTAGCGGTTGTAATAAATTCAAAACCAGGCTTGTATTGCATTTTATATTTCTCAAGCAAAACGCCTTTCAATCCTGTAACCCTGGTTAAAAGGGTATTATTAAATTTGTAATTAACATACTTGTCCTCCTCATCAGCTATTACCCTCTTTTGAAAAGCAAGGTTCATTTTATTTCTTTTGAAATGAAACATGTTTATTAGTTCATTAATATCCAGGCCAGGAGGACTGCCCGGAGTGTAAGTAGAACGTAACCCCGGCTTTTGATATTCAAATATTTTAGAGTATGTATATCGGTTCTCTGTAGAATCCTGCCTGTAACTTTTAGAGAAGATCTTTACCTCTTTTAAAAGCTTATACTTTTCAAAAATCCGTACCTGCAATGAAATATCAAAGTCATTGTAATTATTGATTGACTTTACGGGGAATTTTTGAGTTGGCTTATTGGCATAGTAAAAGGAAATAGAATCCTTTTCAGTAGTATTGATATGGTACGAGCCTAAAGAATCTGTAATTGTGCTGTTGCCACTGGTGCTTTTTACCATTACCCCCGGCACAACATATAATTTTGTTGAATCGTAAACAGTTCCTGAAATAATTATCTGCCCTGTAGCAAAATCAGCTAAGAAAAAAAAAGATAAAGAGAAGAGTGACGTTTTAAGCCCTGGTAAAAATTTGATCACCATCAATATTACAGTAAAGACCAGTACCGATTTCGTATAGCAATATTTTTAACGCTGATTTTACTTTTATTCATCTGTAGTTTCTGGTGAAAGTGATGTAAAAATCCTCTCAATTATTATGGGATAATGTGTATGCTCCAAAGTATGAATTTTTTTAGCCAGGATTTCAGGTGTATCATTTTCCTCAACCTTACATTTTACCTGGAAGATAATTTTCCCGTGGTCATAAATTTCATCTACATAATGTATAGTAATGCCGCTTTCTTTTTCTTTAGAATTGATCACTTCTTCGTGAACTCTATTGCCAAACATGCCTTTCCCCCCAAATTTAGGCAGCAGTGCAGGGTGAATGTTGATTATTTTATTTGCGTATGACTGAATTAGGGCACCTGGAACTTTCCATAGAAATCCTGCAAGTATAATAAGATCAATCTCATATTTTTTTAATTCATTTACATAACCATCTTCAGTAAATTTTCCTCTTTCAATTATTAATGAAGGAATATTCTCTTTTTTTGAAATTTTTAGAACGCCTGCATTAGGATTGTTGCAAACGATAAGAGCAACTTTTGCATTCTTGTCTCTTGAGGCAAAATGATTAATTATTTTTTGCGCATTACTCCCCATACCCGAGGCAAAAATGGCAATGTGTTTTTTATCTTTTCGAAAGGTTATATC
>DASYOS010000251.1:0-4424 GCA_036007525.1 Chitinophagaceae bacterium
CGCTCTCTTATAGAATGCGTAACCGCGATTGCCGTAACAGACGTTAGCCAAAAAACCATTACACCAGGATTGAGGGTGTTTACTAAAAAACCCTGTAAAGCCAGTTTTGCATGATCGCTTCCCTGAAGCGGTGGCAAAGAAAGATCCTGAGGATGAACAGTTACTTTTTTAAAGAACAAATAGAATACTCCCATGCTTATTAAAAAGGCACTGCCTGCAACACCTATTGGTTTTTTAAAATCTAAAAGTGTTGTGACAAATTCTGAAAAAAGATTGCTTAGCACTACCCACACCAGATCGCTGAGCCATACACCGGCAACGAAACTAAATCCTCCTTCCTTACCATTATTGATGCTTTGCTTTATGATGGTGAAAATTACAGGTCCTACAGAGATAACCAGCAACAGTCCCATCAGAAATCCTTTAATTATCGCTTGAATTATATCTGCCATTATGCTCTTTTAAATAAAAAATGCCGCATTAAAACTACAATTTAACTAATTAAATAATTTGCAGTTTTAGAGCGGCACACAGGGTGTTAAACAGCAACGTTTTTTAAAAATTTTTGCCAATCCTCCAGCATTTTCCCTTTTAAAACTCTTGGAAACTTATTTTGTCCCCCAACTTTTCCTTTTGCTTTCATAAAATCCATAAAGGTTTGCTCACTTAACACATCAACAAAAACTTCTTTTAAAGCATGTTTTCTTTCTACTTCATAATCATCATTCAGCTCTTTTAGTTTATTGTCAATTCTTGTTTTCAAATCTTCACTATTTACTTTGTCATCTGTGGCAATATACCATTGATGTGCAAAGAACGAGCCGTAAGGCACACCTGCCACAGTAAATTCAGGAATAGATATCTTTAATTCCTCGCTTACCAATTCAATGGCTTTGTTCATATTGTCTACGCTTAAATGCTCGCCAACAAGGCTTAAAAAATGCTTTGTTCTGCCGGTAATAATTATTTCACTTTTCTCAATATCAATAAAGCGAACAGTATCTCCAATTAAGTACCTCCAGGCTCCGGCATTAGTACTAATCAGTATTGCATAGTCCTTGCCTTCCTGTACTTCATTTATCATTAATGCATTGGGCCTGGCAATCATCTCACCTTCACTGTCAAAATTCTCATCATCAAAGGGAACAAATTCAAAAAAAATATTATTATTAAGTGCAAGCTTTAACCCCTTTGCATCTTGCCTGCTTTGGTATGCTAAAAATCCTTCGCTTGCAAGATAAGTTTCAATGTATGTAATTTTTTTACCTAATAATTTTTTAAATCCTCTCTTATAGGGTTCCATAGCAACCCCACCATGAACATAGATAGCAAGGTTGGGCCAGATTTCATGTATGTTTTTAAGATGATACCGATCAATAATTTTTTCCATACACAGCTGCACCCATGCCGGCACGCCAACTAAAATGGAAATATCCCATTCCGGCGCCTTATCTACAATTTCATCCAGCTTTTTTGACCAATCTTTTTCTTTAGAAATTTTTTTTCCGGGCTTATATAATCCCTGAAACCAGAAAGGAAGGTTTTTGGCCTGGATCCCGCTAAGATCTCCTGCAAAATAAGTTGCACTTTTTTGTAATTGTGTGCTGCCGCCTAATAACAGCCATCCTTTGCTTACCGAGGCTCTCTTTGGAACATTTGAATAGGTTGCAAGGGTTAACAGGTGGCGGATACTGGTAATGTTATTGGAACGGATAAGATCTTTTGTTATTGGGATGTATTTGCTGGAAGCGTCACTGGTACCGCTGCTTAAAGCAAAAAGTTTTATTACTCCCGGCCAGCAAACATCGGGCTTGCCTTCCAATGCTTTATGCCACCACTCTTTGAAAATTTTACTGTAATCAAACGCGGGAACTATCTTTTGAAACATTTTACCTGCATGCCGGCTCATCAATATTTCATCAAACTTATATTTTTGACCAAACTCTGTAAAGCGGGCTTTTCTCAACATCTTCTTCAGTACATTTATCTGCTGGCTTCTGGGTGAACTAACGGGTAAATTAAGGGCACGGGCAATAGACCTGGGAAGCTTTATATCAATCAGCGCCATTAATGTAAGATTGGTTAAGTACTACAAATTTACTGAATACATAAGCCAAAAACATCAATATATTTTAAACGGAAGAAAGCGTTAACCCATTCAAAATGGAGAATATTAAAGTCATTAATGAATTATTATCTACCCAGTTAGCTGCTAAAAATTAAGTAGGTTTGTTTCCTCAAAATTATATCACTTAAAATTTATTTATATGAAGAAGATTTTTATTTCAATACTCCTATCACTCAGCCTTTTTAAAGCAAGTGCGGATGAAGGCATGTGGCTGCCTATGCTACTTGGGCAACAGGTGTATGATGATATGGTAAAACGCGGTTTAAAACTTACCAAAGAGCAGTTGTTCAGCATAAATAAGCCCAGCATTAAAGATGCTATTATAATTTTTGGTGGTGGCTGTACCGGAGAAATTGTAAGTAACGAAGGGTTGATATTTACCAACCATCATTGCGGTTACGGCGCAATTGCAGGAGCCAGCACGATTAATCATAATTATTTGCGTGATGGATTTTATGCTTACACAAAAGCAGAGGAAATAAAATCAACCATAACAGTTCAGTTTCTCGACAGAATAGTTGATGTTACAACTGATGTGGAAAATGGTTTTAAAGGTTTAGTATGGGCTGATAGAGTTAAAAAAACTGCCGAGGTGTATAAAGCAATAACTGATAAAGTCGCAGATCCGGCTAACGGGCTTGCGGGAAGAGTTTACAGCATGTTTAAAGGAAATCAATACATCATGTATGTATATAAAACTTATAAAGATGTTA
Source organism: Chitinophagaceae bacterium (assembly GCA_036007525.1). Classification (GTDB taxonomy): domain Bacteria; phylum Bacteroidota; class Bacteroidia; order Chitinophagales; family Chitinophagaceae; genus Ginsengibacter. The sequence continues at coordinate 2,842 of DASYOS010000251.1, forward strand.
GATTAGTAGGTGCGCCGCCGGAGAGTATTGGTAAGTTTGGCGGTGATACTGATAATTGGGAATGGCCACGCCACACCGGAGATTTTTCTATTTTTCGTGTATATGCTGATAAAAACGGGAATCCTGCAGACTATAGCGCAAGCAATGTTCCATTAAAACCAAAATGGTACCTGCCTGTTTCACTAAAAGGTTATAAAGATGGCGATTATGCAATGATCTACGGGTATCCCGGAGGTACCAATCGTTACGAAACGTCTTATGGAATTAAATTAAAAAATGAAATAGAAAATCCTTCCCTTGTTGGTTTACGGGATATGCGTTTAAAAAACATGTACCAGCAAATGATTAAAGATCCTGCAGTAAAATTAAAGCTGGCTTCCAATTATGCGAGCATCGCAAACTATTGGAAATTTTATGAAGGGGAAACAAAGCAACTGAAGAAGTATAATACGTATGATGCAAAACAAAAGGTAGAACAACAGTTTATAACATGGGCAGCAAACAAGCCTGAGTATCAAAATATTTTTTCCGGGTATCAGCGAAATTATGAAGCATGGACGCCTTATGCAAAGCAAAGACAATATTTAATTGAAGGAATTTTAGGGTCGCCTTTGGCCGCTTATGCCTCATCGCTTCAACAGGTGGAAACAGCATTGGATAAAAAAGGGGGAAAGGAAGAAGTAAAAAATGCATTAGCAGCTGCAGATGCTGCAAGAAAAAGATTTTTAGCAGCAGAGGATTTGCCGAGTGATGAAAAAATTCTTGCTGCCACTGCAATGATGTTTTATAATGATGTTGATAAAAGCCAGCATCCTGCAAGAATATACCAAAATATAAAGAGTGAATTTGGTGATCTTAACGATGAAGCAACTTACAGGGCCTGGGCAAAAAGTGTGTTTGCCAATACAATGTTATTAAACGCGGCAAAGTGGAAGGGGTTTATGGATAACCCCGATATAAATACTTTGCAAAGCGATCCTGCTTACGCTTATGCATCTGCATTTGCAAAAAATTACAATAATAAGTACGCAAAAAATTATAGTGATTTTGTAAGCAGGAATAATGAGTTGGGAAGATCATATATGAAAGGGATCATGGAGATGAATCCTACAGCGGTTAAAAAAATGTATCCTGATGCAAACTTCAGCATGAGAGTTAGTTACGGGAACGTAAAGAGCTATGCTCCCCGTGATGCAGTTCATTACGATTACGTAACTACCAGCAAAGGAATATTAGAAAAGTATAAAAAGGATGATTACGAATTTGATTTTCCTGAAAAAGCAATTGACTTGATCAAGAAAAAGGATTTTGGCCAGTACAAGGACAAATTAAAAAATGATTTGATCACTGGCTTTATTACCACCAATGATATTACTGGCGGCAATTCGGGTTCTCCGGTATTAGATGCTTATGGAAACCTTATCGGTCTGGCGTTTGATGGCAACTATGAAGCACTTAGTCATAAAATTGCTTTTGATAAAGACCTTAACCGGACAATTAATGTAGATGTACGTTTTGTTTTGTGGTGCATAGATAAATTAGGTGGTGCAAAAAATTTAATTAATGAATTAAAATTGGTAAGA
>DASYOS010000252.1:0-4729 GCA_036007525.1 Chitinophagaceae bacterium
CATTATTATCCCATCTATTTCTTTTGCCATACCTAATAATACGCCACTTAAAATATTTGTTTTGGTATCATACCCTATTAGTGGAAAACCTGTTCCAATAGTTGATAAATCAGGCTTTATTAAGGGAAGTTTAGCTGTAAATGTTTGCAATGATTTAAAGCGCATTTCCATTCCCGGAGAAATGCTTCCTCCAAGAAATTGATTGTATTTATTTATAAAATTGTAAGTAATGCAGGTACCCAGTCCAATTACAAGATTATTTTTTTGAGGATGAAAATAAACTGCGCCTGCAACTAATGCTAATCTATCTACGCCAATGGTTTCGGGCTTATTCACAGGCGTTATAAAAGGTAATTTGGTTTTACCAGAAAGATTATGAAATCGTGATGATGCAGAAAGTATTTTTTCAACATTAATATTATGGTCAATTACAGAAGATAAAATTGTTTTTTGCGGTTGATATTTATTGATTAGGCCTTTAATTGTATCATCGTTATCATTATCCAATAAAATAATTTCGACAATAGAAGAATCATTAAAAACCGCACACTTTAAACGTGTGTTACCAAAATCAAAACAAAGTGTTGTCTGCTGCATTAAAGATTTAATCCTTCTAAGTTTTTAAAATGCCCGTTAAGTTTTATTTTTTCTTTCAAAGTTTCCATTTCAGCAACTACCGGCAATACTTTTGCAAGGTGACGCTTTAAATATTCCTGCCTTTGCAGCTCATTCATTAATCCTAATATTTCGTATTCTTCATCTAAAGAGAGTCCTGCATGATGTGCCACATCGTAGCTCCAGAGTTCCTTCTCATCCTTTTTAAATTTGTTGTCAGCCTTTAAAAGTTTATGTAATTCGCTAATAGCTTTAATTACTTTTTGCATAAGAAGCCGGTTGCCATGTTCAACATTTTTTGGATAATTTACAATTGCCCCGTTGTATAACTTATTCGGAATTTCTTTTACCACTTCCAATATGCGAAAAACTTTTTGCCCCCTTGTTTTAATATCCAGCTCGCCGTTTTCATAAGCCTTGCTCAGTTCAGTTATCTCAACCAATGTTCCCAGCTCATTCATATTATTACCAATAACCGTTGGAATTCCAAAAGGTTTTTTTTCGGAAACACATTCTGATATGAGTTGTTTATACTTAGGCTCAAAAATATGAAGGTGCAAATCCTCTCTCGGATAAACCACAATTGATAAAGGAAAGATAGGAATGAAGTTGGTCATAATTCTTCATAAAAAATCACCGCAAAACTACGACTGAAAAACCTGTTTACAAGTTAATTGAATTATTTTTGGTTAAAAACATGCATCCGATAAGTGCTGTTATAATTACCCGGAACGAAGAAGAAAATATTGGCAAATGCCTTGCAGCAGTACAACAGGTGGCAGAAGAAATCATTATTGTTGATTCCCTTTCCACCGATAATACTATTGAGATTGCAAAAAATTTTGGCGCAAAAATTTTTTCCTCAGAATGGAAAGGGTTTGGCCCGCAAAAAAATTTGGGACTGGGGCATGCTACAAATAATTATGTTCTTGCCTTAGATGCTGATGAGGTTTTAACGGATGAGGCAATAGATGAAATAAAATATCTTAAACTAAATGGACTTAATGGTGTTTATGAGCTTCCACTTTTAAATTTTTATTTCGGAAAGTTTCTTAAGCATGGATTAGAATATCCTAACTATAAAAAGCGATTGTTTGATAAAACAAAAGTATGGTGGAATGAAAATTTTGTTCATGAATCTTTAGTACTACCTGCTGGGTATCCGGTTTTGAGATTAAAAGGGCATATTGAACACTACTCATATACATCTATCCAACAGTATATCACTAAAGCAAATTCTTATACCACAATTGGTGCTGCTGATCTAAAAAACAAAAGCAAAAAAAATTACCTGTTCAAAATGCTTTTTTCTCCAGGCTTTGTTTTTATTAACTCATACTTTTTAAAAAGGGGATTTTTAGATGGAGTTCATGGATTTATAACAGCATCGTTTAATGCAAAAACTAATTTTTTAAAGTATGCAAAACTTTGGGAATTATACAGGGAAGAGAAAAATCCCGGCAGTAGAAATTCATCTACTATAAATGAATAAACCTAAAAAAATATTGATTGACCTGGGGAAGTTAAAGAACAGGTATAGCGGACTGGGAGAAGTTTCATACAATTTTGGTAAAGTCCTAACTGATAATATTTCATTGTTTCACAAAGAAAACATGGAAGCGTATTTCCTCGTTCCTAAAAGCCACGTCGGAATTTTTGGTGATGAATTTAAATATGTATCGCTAAATTTTTTTAGAAGACATTTCCCTTTCCTAAATTATAAATATCATTTATGGTATGCCATACACCAGGATAGTGGATACTTGCCCGGGAACAGCACAGCTAAATATGTTCTTACAATTCATGATCTTAATATTATTTTAAAGGCAAATAAAAAAAAGGTTGCAATAAGATTGATGAGCCTTCAAAAAAAAATTAACAGGGCAAGTTATATCACCACAATCTCAAACTTTACAAAAAGTGAAGTTCAAAATTATCTGGATCTGAAAAAAATTCCTACTGAAGTCGTTTATTCCGGGGTAATTAATACACAAAATTCAGAAGCTGAAAAACCCACCGGCATAGATAAAGAGGAAAAATTCTTTTTTCATATATCTACACTTATGCCTAAAAAAAATGTAATGGTTTTGCTGGATATGATGAAGCTGATACCGGATAAAAAATTAGTTATCGCCGGAAGTTGGGAAAGCAATTATGCAAAAAAGATTATACAGAGGATAAGGCATGAAAAAATATCTAATATTATTACCCTTTCTAAAATAAATAATAAGCAAAAGGCATGGCTGTTTCAAAATTGCGATGCATTTTTTTTTCCTTCTTTGCAGGAAGGGTTTGGATTGCCGGTAATTGAAGCCATGTATTGCGGCAAACCTGTTTTTACATCAACATGCACAAGCCTTCCTGAGATTGGCGGAGACAAAGCCTTTTACTGGAGAACTTTTGAACCGGAATACATGAAAAATATGGTTACAGAAAAAATACAGAGCACCAAAGACGATAGGGATTTTGCCAATACTTTAAAACAACATGCTCAACACTTTACATGGCAAAAAAACGTGACCCGCTATATTGCTTTGTTTAAAGAATTACTTTCATAAAAATATAATTGGATGTGGCAACCATTGTTACAACAAATAATTGATGGCGATAAAAAAGCTCTGGCAAGAGGTATTTCACTTGTCGAGAATGAAGTTGAGGGGTACGAAGAATTATTACAGCAACTACCCTTAACTAATGCAACCATTATTGGTATTACAGGACCACCAGGCGCTGGGAAGAGTACTTTAACAGATGCCTTAATTGGCGAGCTAATGCATGAAGAAAAAAAAATTGGCGTGCTTTGCGTTGACCCGTCTTCACCTTTCAACTATGGCTCCCTTTTGGGCGACAGGATAAGAATGAGTGAATGGTATAATAATCCAAATGTTTTTATTCGTTCACTTGCTACCCGTGGCTCTCTCGGAGGCTTGCATCCCAAAATTATAGAGATAACGGATGTAATGAAAGCTGCATGCTTTGATTACATTATTATAGAAACTGTAGGCGTAGGGCAAAGTGAAGTGGAGATTGCTGGCCTGGCAGATATTACCGTAGTAGTATTGGTACCCGAAAGTGGGGATGTGATACAAACGATGAAGGCAGGTTTAATGGAAATTGCTGATATTTTTGTAGTAAATAAAAGTGACAGGCCTGATGCTGAAACATTTGTAAATAATTTAAAAATGATGTTAGCGCCGGCTTTTAATAATAAGAAGAAAATACCCATTGTAAAAACAGTTGCTTCAGATAAAAAAGGAATTAGCGACCTGAAAGAAGAAATCCTAAACTATAAAGAGAAAAAAACAGGCGAAAATAAATTTACCATGCTTGCTGAAAAAGCTTGGCAGCTTATACAAAACAAAAAAATGAACACTGTAAGCAAAACGAAATTAAAAGAAGATATACAAGAAAAAACAAAGGCTGGCATTGGATTTAATCTTTATAAATATATCCAGCAATATTATTAATGAACAATCCATTTATTTCCATCTGCATACCTGCATATAAAAATACCGAATACCTGCAACGTCTGCTGCAGTCTATTACTATACAAACTTTCAGAGACTATGAAATTATAATTACTGATAATAGCCCGGATGAGTCAGTGGAACTATTAGTGAAAGAGTTCGGTGAACAGTTAACCATCCGTTATTATAAAAATATTCCGCCCACTAACATGGGCGAAAACTTCAATATTGTTTTACAAAAAGCTACCGGAAATTGGATAAAAATGATGCATGATGATGATTGGTTTTCAGATAAAAACAGCCTGCAATATTTTGCTTACGCTGCAAAACTATCACCTGAATATGATTTTATTTTTTCGGCTTGCCTCAATGTAGATCTGCAAACAGGCAAGTTTGAGAAACACGAATTGGGCATCAGTAAAAAGACGCTCTTACAATCTTCTTTTTACAATTTGTTTTTTGATAATGTTATTGGACATCCCAGTACAGTGATGCATAAAAATGTGGGAGTTTGTTATGATCCTTCTTTTAAATGGATGATTGATGTTGATTTTTACATTCGGTTTTTAAAACAATATCATCATTGGTATTATATTCCTGAGCCTTTAATAAGAATTGGGATTGATTCTTCTCAGTTTTCTAATAAA
>DASYOS010000253.1:0-17980 GCA_036007525.1 Chitinophagaceae bacterium
TGAGGAAGAAATTTTAAAACGAAAAGATTGTCGGGATATTCTCACTTTTACCATAGACCCCGTAGATGCAAAAGATTTTGATGATGCCATCTCAATTAGAAAATTAAAGAATGATAATTATGAGATTGGCGTTCACATTGCTGATGTTAGCCATTTTGTAACACCAGGAACTGCCCTGGATGAAAGTGCTTACGAAAGAGCCACCAGCGTGTATTTGCCCGATAGAGTAAACCCAATGCTACCGGAAAAAATTTCTAATGAATTATGTTCGTTAAGGCCCAATGAAGATAAATTTACTTTCTCTGCTATCTTCCAGATAAATGATAAAGCACAGGTTAAAAATTTTTGGTTGGGGAAAACGATCATTCATAGCGACAGGCGATTTACTTATGAAGAAGTACAGGAAATAATTGAAAAAAAAGAAGGTGACCATAAAGACGAAATTTTATTGCTTAATGATCTTGCGCAACAATTCCGTAAACAAAGATTTAAAAATGGTGCCATAAATTTTTCTTCAACAGAAGTACGTTTTACTTTGGATGAACACGGAAAGCCAACAGGTATAGTTGTTAAAGAAAGTAAAGAAGCTCACCAGCTTATTGAGGAATTTATGCTGCTAGCTAACAGAACGGTTGCTCAATACGTTTCAAAACTTAAGGTAAATAAAAAACCTATCCCCTTCCCCTACCGCATTCATGATAAGCCAGACGATGAAAAATTAAAACCATTTGTTGCCTTTGCGAGAAAATTTGGTTATAAGTTCGACCTGGATGATGAAGCCGCTGTTGCTGCATCATTTAACCAAATGCTGAAAGATGTACAGGGAAGGCCGGAGCAGCATGTGCTTGAGCAGCTTGGCATACGTACAATGGCAAAAGCAATTTACACTTCTGAAAATATTGGTCACTATGGTTTGGGGTTTGAACATTATTGTCATTTCACTTCCCCGATTCGCCGTTATCCTGATATTTTGGTACATCGTGTTTTGGAAGAAATACTGGAGAAAAATATTCGTCCTGATAAAAAGATGGAAGAGAAATGCAAACACTCCAGCGCTAAGGAACGCTCTGCAATGGAAGCGGAAAGAAATGCAAATAAATATAAGCAGGTAGAATACATGCAGGACTTTTTAGGTGAAGAATTTGAAGGTGTAATCAATGGCGTTTCCTCATTTGGTTTTTGGGTTGAAACTGTTGCACATAAATGTGAAGGCCTTGTTTCAGTAAGAGATCTTTCAGATTATGATGATTTCAGATTAAATGAAACTGATTATGCTTTGGTAGGTTTACGAAGTGGCAGAAAATTCAGGATGGGAGATATTGTTACCATAAAAGTTGTATCAGCTAACCTTGCTAAACGGCAGCTGGATTATGAATGGGTGATGAAGCCGGAAAGTGGATCTGAAGGAAGAAGTAAGAAGTATGAGGTAAGAAATGGGAAGGTAGAAGTAAGAGGTAAGAGGTATGAAATAAGAGATAAAAAGAACAAAAATAAAAAGTAATGCCTATCAAAACATTTCTCGATTTAGATGTATATAAATTATCAAGACAACTTGCAAAGGAAATTTTTCAACTTACATTAAAATTTCCTCCTGAAGAAAAGTATAGTTTAACAGACCAGATAAGACGTTCTTCACGTTCTGTAAAAGCTAATATTGCAGAAGGTTGGGGGAAAAGAGTTTATATCAACAGTTTTAAAAGGCATTTAGTGGATTCAAATGGGTCATTAGAAGAAACAAAATCATGGTGCATCTCAACTTTAGATTGCAATTACATTTCTACTGAAGTCTACGAAAATCTAATCAATAAAGCGGAAGTGATTGGCGGTAAATTATGGAAGCTACACGATACCTGGAAGGATTTCGAACCAAAAACATAATCTTACATCATATTTCATACATCTTACCTCATATATAATAACATGCATTCATTCCAGGAATTATCTCAACTCTTTGAAGAAAAATTTAATATAAGGCATTTCCCAAATGCTCCGGTTTCCTTGTATGATCCGTCACAATATATTTTATCGTTGGGTGGTAAGAGAATAAGGCCTGTTATGTGTTTGATGGGAAATGAATTGGTTAGCAATATTAACCCTGATACATGGCATGTAGCTACTGCAATTGAGTTGTTTCACAATTTTACTTTGATACATGACGACATAATGGATAAGGCTCCGTTAAGGAGAGGAATGGAAACGGTTCATAATAAATTTGGAGATTCCACAGCTTTGCTGGCAGGTGATGTGATGCTGGTGGTTGCATACGATTATGTAAATAAAATAAATAAAGATTGCCTGCAAAAAGTTATGCGGCTTTTTAATAAAACTGCCAAAGAAGTTTGCGAAGGGCAACAACTTGATATGGATTTTGAGAAAAAAGAAAAGGTGAGTTTTGATGAATACTTAACCATGATAGAGTTAAAAACTTCCGTTGCCCTCGCAGCTAGTTTACAACTCGGCGCAATTTTAGGCGGCGCAGGCGAGGGCAATCAAAAACATTTATATGAATTTGGAAGAAATTTAGGAATCGCCTTCCAGATACAAGATGATTATTTAGATGCCTTCGGTGATCCTGAAAAATTTGGCAAGCAGGTGGGCGGTGATATTTTATCGGATAAAAAAACATTTTTATCCATACATGCTATGGAAGTGGCTACCGCAAAGCAATTGAAAGAGTTAGAAAATATTCATAAGGGAGATAATAAATCTAAAATTGCAAAGGTTTTAAAAATTTATAAAGATACAAATGTTGATGCGTGGGCAAAGGAGTTAAAAGATAAATATTATAAAGTGGCTATGCATCACCTTGAAGAAATTGCAGTTCTCTCTGCAAGAAAAAAACCTTTGATGGAATTAGCGGAATATTTAATTAATAGAGAACATTGATACCTTATCGCTAATTAGATTTTAGTTCTTTCTCAAAACAAATACTATTTTCTACATTTTTATATTGCCCGTAATTTGGGGTTATTTTATAATTATTTTTTTTATACAGTGCGATTGCTTCCGGTTGTTTGTTACCGGTTTCCAAAATACATCTATCATAATTTAATTCTGCAGCCCAGGCTTCTAATTCTTTTAAAACAATAGAAGCAATTCCTTGTCCGCGATAATTTATGGATACATACATTCTTTTAACTTCCATTGTATCTTCTGAAAACTCTTTTATAGCCCCACACCCTACCGGTGTTTCATTATCATAAGCAACCACTGCATGTTTTATAGAATCAACTTTATTGAATTGTGCATAAAATGAATGATAATCGCCATCACGAATTTTTAAATCTGCATCAAGTTCTTCTATTAGTTTTTGAAAATCCTTATTATTAGAATCGGTTCGAATACATTTAATCATTTAGAGTATTATTATTTGAAGTTAAAATTTTAGTCGTAGCCGAGTCTTCTGCAAGAGACTCGGCGTAAATCCTATAATTACGCCGTGTCCCGCCATACATAAAGCTAGGCAAAGGAGACACGGCTATGGAAAAGCAATTTTCTTATGTGTGCCGCCCTAAGTTAGCCACAGGCCTTTTATTTGGCATCGCCGTAAAAATCAATAAAAATAAAAGAACTATAAAACTTCCCAAAAAAGTGATGAGTTGATTAAATGAACCCACGAATTCGGTTAATGGCTGAATAAAGTTGTACTTGATTAGAAGTATGTTGATATAGTTATTTAAGGTAAGAAACGAACCGACCAACAGCATGGGCCATCCGTTTCTTCTATCTTTTAGAAAAAAGAGCAATCCTATAAATAAAGAAATACAACGGGATGTTGTACCAGCAGTTTCAAATCTATAGAAAGTTTCGGGGCCTTCTATTTTGAATTGAGGAACAAAACTAATTAGGGTAAAAAACAGAGCAATACCCATAAATAATATAGCAGTACTTAAAATAAAGGCGCCGTGCAATTTTCTTCTTTTTTTCAAAATAAATGCCATGAGGATTATAAAACCTAATTCCAATGTTGTCGTCACATTTTGTACAATCAAAATGTCCCCTTGACCTGAAACCACACCTTTGTGAGCTGAGTAAACCGATAATAGTGCGGTAGAAGCAAATAACCAAGGACCAAAAAATAAAATTGAGAGTCCAATTTTTCTGTGAATTGAATATTGTTTCTTCCCGATAAGGCTAAGTTGGTATAGCAGCAAAAACAACCAGATCAAATTGGTTACGACGTGAAAATTTTGATAGGGAGTAGGGTGTGCATCAACTCCAAAATAGATTTTCCAAAACCCTGTAATAGTTAATAGTACTACAAATAATATGAGTAAGTATTCAAAAATGTATTTTTTAAAATTATTCATCTTCAGTTTTGGTTATAATGTTGCGATGTAATTACCGCTAACGCATCGATTGGCGCTATTAACTGCAATATAAAATTTTTTCTATATTAAAAATCAAGTAGTTGATATTATACCTTTTGTACCTGCCTGCCGGCAGGCAGGTTGTCATTAGGACAATCCGATATTTTAGCAAAACATAATTAAAGCTGCCCAATGGTATGCCGATGAAAGAAGTGCGACGCAACGATGATGCTATGAAAAACTAATGTTTGTACCAAAAAATGTTTTCTAAACAATTTTATTACTTAATTTAACCGCATCAAAAAAACTCTGCTATGGCAAATCAACTCTTCCGTAAAAAAAGCATTGACGCAATTTTAAGAGACGCCAAAGAAGGTTTATCAGACGCGACACATTCCCATACAGGATTAAAAAAAGTTTTAGGCGTTCGTGATCTAACGGCTATGGGTATTGCAGCAGTTATTGGCGCAGGTATTTTCAGCAGCATTGGTAAAGCCAGTTATGATGGTGGCCCTGGGATTGTTTTTTTGTATGTTTTTACTGCCATTGCCTGCGGCTTTGCAGCATTATGTTATGCAGAATTTGCTTCAACCGTTCCTGTTTCAGGAAGCGCCTATACCTATTCGTATGTTGCCTTCGGAGAAATTTTTGCCTGGATAATAGGATGGGATCTTTTAATGGAATATGCTATAGGAAATATTGCAGTCGCAATTTCGTGGAGCGATTATTTTACAAGACTCACGGATGGTTTTGGCTGGCATATTCCGGAGTGGCTTACAATGGATTATTCTTCTGCACATACAGGTTTTAATGATGCCGCTGCATTGGCAACAACACCAGGGTCTGTTATTGACGAAGTAATGCTTAGCAAACAGACAGCGTGGATGAATGCTCCAGAAATATTTGGAATAAAAGTGATATTAGATCTGCCTGCATTGTGTATAGTTGCATTGATAACTTACATCGTTTTCAGAGGTATTAAAGAAAGCAGGAATACAAGTAATTTTTTAGTTGGTTTAAAATTGACTGTAGTTTTTTTTGTGATTGTGCTGGGCGGATATTATGTAAATCCTGATAACTGGAGTCCATTTACGCCCAATGGCGTTTCCGGAATTTTAAAAGGCGTATCGGCTGTGTTCTTTGCCTACATTGGTTTTGATGCGATTAGCACTACAGCGGAAGAATGTAAAGATCCCCAGCGTGATCTGCCAAGGGGAATGATCTGGTCGCTAATTATCTGTACAATCTTATATGTATGTCTTGCTTTGGTGCTAACGGGTATGGTGAGTTATAAGGATCTGAATGTTGGCGATCCGCTTGCAAAAGTTTTTTCTGACAGGGGATTAAAATGGATCGCAGGAATAATTGCAGTAAGTGCCGTTTTTGCAACAGCAAGTGTTTTACTTGTGTTTCAAATGGGGCAGCCACGCATTTGGATGAGCATGAGCCGGGATGGACTACTGCCAAAAATATTTTCCCGCATTCATCCGAAATTTAAAACACCATCATTTTCCACCATACTTACAGGCTTTGTAGTTGCTATACCTGCATTATTTTTAAATCTTGATGTTGTGCTTGCGCTAACAAGCATCGGAACTTTATTTGCATTTGTATTGGTATGCGGGGGAATATTAGTTCTGGACAATCGACCCATAAAAGCAGAAAGCAAATTTAAAGTGCCGTACATAAGCGGAAAATATATTGTACCGCTTATATTCATTGCTGCTATGGTTTTTGTTGCCATACAATTTCCTGATTATTTTAAAAGCTTATTAAGCGAGGAAGGAATACCTATGATAATATTCTTTATAGTAACAACTATTATTGCGGTATTGAGTTATGTAAAGAATTTTTCATTGATACCGGTACTGGGTTTGTTAAGTTGCTTTTATTTGATGGCCCAGGAAAGCCATACCAACTGGTACCGTTTTTTAATTTGGCTGGTAATTGGCCTTGTTATTTATTTCTTTTATGGTTATAAAAACAGTCATTTGGCAAAATTTAAAAATGCTGATATAGTTTAATGCCATTGTTAGCCGGAATTTGTTTTTATAGCATCATCGTTGTCCCAATAACTATCGGGACTCACTTCAAGGGCATACCTTTACTGTCCAAAAAGCTGGCTGTCATTCTGAGCGATAGCGAAGAATCTGAACATGCAAGCGAAAAGATGCTTCGTTCCTCAGCATGACAAATTAGAAAGACTATGAAATACGAAGTTGGCGATACTATATTAGTGCTGCATTCCAACGAAGAAGGAACTGTGGTAGAATTAATGAATGAGAACATGGTGATGATAGAAGTGGATAAAATTCGCTTCCCCGTGTATATGGACCAGATCGATTTTCCTTATTTTAAAAGATTCACAGAAAAGAAAATATTCAAGAAAGAAAAAAAATATATTGATGATATCAAGACAGAAAAAGCCAACACAAAATATAAAGTAAGTGATGGAGTATGGATCGCTTTTCTGCCCGTGTTTGATAAGGATATTTTTGACGATGATGTAGTAGAATCTTTTAAACTGTACCTCATAAATCAGACAGAACATCCTTATAATTTTAATTACCGCATAACTTTTGCCGGCTCTCCTGATTTTGAATTAAAGAATCAAATATTTTCTTTTACTGATTTTTATTTACATGATGTTGCCTTTGAACAAATGAATGATGCACCGAAGTTTGTTTTAGAATTCTCATTGCTAAATGCTGACAAAAAGAAATCTGAATATTTTGAAACCTCACTGAAGCTTAAAGCCAAACAATTGTTTCAAAAAATTGAGGAAATAAAATTAAAAAATGAACCTACCTTTTCGTATAAATTATTTGAAACGTACCCTGATAAAGTTGTTGAAGAAAAACATGACTTTGCAAAATTATCAGGTGCAGGTTATAAAATTTATGATGTATCAAAGGCTGCTCAACATCTTGAGCCTGCCCGATCGGTTATTGACCTTCATATTGAAAAACTCAGTGATAACTGGAAGCATCTTTCCAACTTTGAAATTCTTACAATTCAATTAAAAGCCTTTGAGAAATATTTTTACCTGGCAACGGCCCATCGCCAGCCAAACTTAATTGCGATACATGGTGTTGGCAGTGGTAAGCTAAAAGATGAGATACATGAAATATTAAAAACCAAGAGTGAGGTAAAGACATTTGTAAACCAATACCACCCCAACTTTGGCTATGGTGCTACGGAAATTTATTTTGCCTATTAAGTGGACCCAATTTTCTTACCTTTACAATACTACAAACCGGGTTATCGTGCTAATGAAAATTAGTAAGGAAAGTCCGGACAGCATAGAGCAACACACCGGTTAACGGCCGGCTTTGTTTCTTAAAACAGGGAGATAGTGCCACAGAAAATTACTGCCTATGTTCGCAAGAACAGGTTAAGGTGAAAACGTGAGGTAAGAGCTCACGTCCTGGTTTGGTAACATACCTGGAGGGTAAACCTTGTGTGCTGCAATGCCACGTATATCAGCGTTCCGATAGCTATCGGAAGAGGGCTGCTCGTCCGAGGCTGAAGGGTAGGCAGCAAGATTGTTGCAGTAATGTAACAGCCAGATAAATGATAACCATCCAATGTGTAAACACAGCGGTCACAGAATCCGGCTTACAGGTTTGTAGTAACTGAATTAAAAAGTCCCGAAAATTTCGGGACTTTTTAATTTTTATATATGACCAATCAACCTTAAAACAATTATTTTTTAGTACTGTCTTTCATATCCATTTTACTATGATCCATTTTAGGATCCATTTTTCCGTCTTTCTTCATATCCATGCCGCCATGCATCTTCATCATTTCTGCCGGATCTTTAAAACTCCAGTGTTCAACAGCTTTATCATCTTTAATTCTAACAAGGTCTACCCCTGTGGTATTCATTTTTGTTCCCGCAGGCATACCCATTGATGCATCAGTACAGGTACCACTCATTTTATACCAAGCAAAATGATATTCACCATTAGCGCTGGTTGCCTCAGCCATAATGTCAAATTTAAGTCCGCTCATATGATTGTGCATATCAGTAAACATTGCCTTTACCGAGTCTATTCCTTTGATCTCTTTACCATGCCCGTGATCAATAATATCCTTGTCAATAAAACTATCCAGCTTACTAACATCACCTGTTTCCATTGCGGTATAAACCATATGGTTTCGGTCTGTATTTCTTTCTGCATTATTAGTGGTGGTTGTTGCGTTTTTTTGCTCGCATGAAATAAAACAGATCATTGCAACAATTCCTGTAAAAAATAATTTTTTCATTTTGTTTAATTTAATTATTTAAAAATATTTAAAGAAGAATGTAACCGGCGCTTTTTATAAAATAGCAATTAAGTTTTCAGAAAGTTGGATTCGAGCGGCAAGCTATTACTTCTTTTTTTAAAAACAAGACTTTTTTTTAAATAAATTCTATAAAGATGGGATGCTTAATCTCTTCCCATTTATTATTAATAACGCCTTAATCACAAAGCTTCTGAGAAGTACAAATAAAAAAGCCCGCATTATGCAGGCTTTTTTTATTATGTTATTTTAAATCATTCACTTATTAGCCTCTAAATCCAGTACTATGTTTACAGTTTCAGAAATGAATTTATCGCCTAATGTCTTATCATTACCATAATTCATTTTCCATTGCGTACGATCAACATTAAAATTTCCTTTTGCCTTTAGCTTATTTCCATCCATATTTATCTTTGCAGGAAAGGTTATATTTTTTGTTGTCTCTTTTAAAGTAAGATTACCACTTACACTAAAATTTGCTCCCGCAACTATAGAAGTATCTTTGCCGTCTGCAGTGTAAGGATCTACTTTTGTTATTTCAAATTTAGCAGTACCAAACTTTTCCGCATCAAAAAAATCCCCGCTTAATAAATGTGGTCGTAACTTTTTTTCATACATCTCTCCTTGCTGCTCCAGTTTTATCGATTTAATATTTATTAAAAAATTACCGCCAGTAACCTTATTGTCAGCAACCGTAACAGTGCCGGAGGAGAGGCGAAAAACGCCCGGATGATTTTTACCTACCCCGTTTCCTGTAAAACGGATACGGGATTCTGTTGTATCAATAGTGAAAGTTTCACCGGCTGCATTAGATGCCTGTTGCTTATCAGTTATTGTTGCCTTGTCTCCATCAGGCGTACTGGAACATGCCTGCATTGCAACAAGAGCACATGCAAAAAAAACTGTATTAAAATTAATATTATGTTTCATATATATTGTTTAATGTGCGTACAAAAATATAAATAATAGGTTTTGTATTAAACATTAATTTACCTCTATCACTGTCCAGCTATTTGTACGGCGACTCCAGATAATTGCATAATCTTTACCGTGAAGCAATCTAAATGCTTTTGCCTGGTTATTATTGGCAAACCGCATCCAGCCATAATTGTACATTTCAAATTTAAAAACAAATGGCTGCGTGGTTTTTAAAGGCACAGCACTAAATGTTTTTCCATCATCAGATAAATAAATTGTCATTTCATTATTGCCATATAGTGAAAGATATATCCAGCTTGCATCGTTAGTTGCAGGTGGAGGATTTTGCTGTGGTTGAGGCGTTGGTGAAGAGGTAGGTGCATTTCTTGTTTGTGTTAAACCTTTGGCATAATTCCATCCGTTTGCTATAGCATTTAAGCGGTCATTTTTTGCAGGGTGTGTTGAGCTGGCATAGGGTGATGCTATTTTATCCATAGCAGCTCTTGCTTCATTTAACGAAGCTCCCAACTTTGCTATTACATACCCCGAAAAATAATCAGCTTCAATTTCCCTCGGTGGTGTACTACCCCTGGAATCTACAATATGATTGCGGTAGTGATGCCCCATTTCATGAGCGAGAACACTTATTGATGCCCATTTTGTTCTTGCATAGTTATCTAAGTTTTCAAGAAAGTTATTATCGTAAACTATATACCGCTGATTATTTAAGATTGTAGCATACGCATTGTTTATGCCGTTTTGCTCCTTCACCCTAAAATTTTCTTTCCAGTTAATACTGTCAAGCATTGCATTAAGATAATCTCTTGCTTCATATACTGAAGAGAAGTTTGACCTGATTGATTGAGGAGGTACAATAATACCACATTGGTTTACCTTTTGTTGTGCATAGGAAAAGTGGCAGGATAGTAATATGAGTACACTAAATATTTTTTTCATGTTTTGATAGAGAGTTTTTATATTCTAAAAATAGATAACTTGTTATAATTGACTAACGGCAATAAGCAAGCCAATTGAGATCATCATTTTATATTTGCCCTATGAAGCCTCAATACATCATTCCACACCAAACAAGAATTGGCCAGTGCATTTAAAAGTTGCTTATTGGGACAAAACAAAAGAGAAATGGCCACGAAAACCTGATGGAAGTATTGAAATGTATACTCAGTCACTTGACCTTAATGATTTATTGAGGGAATGGAATGAAGCAATAATAGAAAGATCTATTCGGCTTTCTTAGGCCTGTAAAATTCTTTAAAGATCAGCCGCAAATTTTGATCGTAAGTAATGTAATTATATATCCAGTTACTAAAAACTGAAAACCTGTTTTTTACCCCGAGCAGTAAAACAAGATGCAAACCCATCCACATCATCCAGGCTAAAAAACCTTTTACATGTAACCTTGGTTTAGGAATATCAACAACAGCAAGATTGCGGCCTACAGTTGCCATCGTGCCTTTATCAAAATATTCAAATTCTTCTGTATGGGGGCTTTTCATTTCCCATCTACGTAAGTTATTTGCAAGTAAAGCGCCTTGTTGAATTGCAACAGAAGCTACCTGCGGATGCCCTTGCGGATATTTTTCAGTTTCCATATAAGCAACATCGCCGATGGCATAAATATTTTCAAAGCCATAAACTTTATTCATCCTGTCCACTTTAATCCTATTGCCTTTTACAAGTAATTCTTTATTAATTCCTGCAGGAATATTGCCCTTAATACCTGCTGCCCAAATAACCATTGCGCTCTCAATCGTTTCTCCATTTTGCATGGTTACAGTTTTACCATCATAATTTTTTACAACCGTATTAGTGTTTACAATAACATTTAATTTTTGTAAATATTTTAAAGAATTGCCGCTGGATTTTTCACTCATTGCACCAAGCGTTTTTGCACCGCCTTCAAGCAGATAGATCTTCATTTTATTAAAATCAAGTTCCGGGTAATCCTTTGGTAACACAAATCTTCGCATATCTGCTATAGCGCCGCTCAATTCAACTCCAGTTGGCCCGCCGCCAACAATTACAATTGTCATCAATCTTAGTAATTCTGTTTCGCTTTTTGCTGATAATGCATCTTCAAAATTCTGGATCAACCGATGCCGAAGCTGCACCGCTTCTACTGTGCTTTTCATGGGGAAAGCATTCTCAATTAAATTTTCATTGCCAAAAAAATTTGTATCAGCGCCGGTTGCTAACACCAAAGCATCATAGGTAAATTCACCAATATCTGTAAGCACTTTTCCTTGCCTGCCGGCAGGCAGGTTTTCAGCAGAAATTATTTCCTGCACTTCCGTCATTCTAAAATGTACATTATTACTTTTATGAAAAACCTTACGAAGCGGAAATGAAATATTACTTGGGTCAAGACCGGCAGTTGCTACCTGGTAAAACAATGGCTGAAACTGGTGATAATTATATTTATCTAAAAGATATATTTCAAAACCTGCTTTATTATTTAATGACCGTGCAAGTTTTAATCCACCAAAGCCTCCACCGATAATGATAACTTTCATACGATGGCTTTTACTATTTTAATAGAAGGATACAGGGATTCATTGATACAGGGATTCATTATACATATTATTTTGAACTCATATGTTTTTCTTCTACTGATTTTAAAAAATAATAAAGTTTAATTCCTAATTTATCAATCTTCTCAGAAATACTTTTAAAAACAATTTCATCAGTAAGTGATTTAGTTTCGAATAGCATTTCAAGATGATCTCTTGTTTCGTCATTTGATGCGATTGAAAAAATTAAAAACCGAATGTATTCATTCTTATAATTTCTTCTACCATAACCTTCAACAATATTAGACCTGACACTTTTACTTGACCTTCTAATTTGTTGTCCTTCTTCAAATATTTCAATTTTGGTAGCATTAATGACATTGCATGAACTTCAATAGTTACCTCTCTTGCTAACTTCCATATATCTAAATTTTTATAACTCATGATATTTTTAATGCATCAATATTTTAAAGCCTGCATTTCTGTATCTGTGTATCCTCGTATTAGTGTATCATTGTATCTTGCTTAATACAAAAGCCTCACCTTAATACTTTGCTTTACATTTCTCAATAGTTCCAATGCTTCTTTGGATAATCCCTTATCAACATCTAAAACTACATAGCCAATTTCTTCATTCGTTTTTAAATATTGTGCCACAATATTTATTTTATGCTTAGATAACTGCGTATTTATTTGCGAAAGCACTCCGGGGACATTATTATGAATATGCAAAATGCGATGTGTTCCTTCCTGCGGTGGAAGGCTTAATGCAGGTACAGTATGTGAGCCTGTTGTAATTCCTTTTTCTAAAAAATTAAAAAGTTTATTGCTTACATCTTCTCCAATATTTTGCTGCGCTTCTTCAGTGGAGCCACCAATGTGTGGTGTAAGAATAACATTGCTTACTCCCTGCAATGGTGTGGTAAATTTATCTCCGTTTTTTTCAGGCTCTAAAGGATATACATCCAATGCTGCACCGGCTAACTCTTCATTTTGTAAAGCCTTTTTTAAATCATTAAGGTTTACAACTTCTCCCCTTGCATAATTAATAAGGATGGCATTCTTTTTAAAATACTTAAGTGTATTCTTATTAATTAAATTTTTTGTAGCATCTAATTCAGGTACATGAAGGGTAACTATATCCGCATGACTGATAACATCTTTTAAAGTTTTTTTATCCTCAGCATTGCCCAATGGCATTTTGGTTTCAGCATCATAAAAAATAACTTTCATCCCTAAAGATTCTGCTAACACACTTACCTGCGATCCTATATTTCCATACCCGATAATGCCTAAAGTTTTTCCACGCAATTCATAACTACCCTTTGCTTCCTTTAACCATATACCATTGTGCGCTGCAATATTTTTATCAGGTATTCTTCTTATCAGCATTATAGAAGATGCAATCACCAACTCTGCCACAGAGCGTGTATTAGAATAAGGAGCATTAAAAACTACAACACCTTTTTTTGTCGCAGCATTCAGATCAACCTGGTTTATGCCAATACAAAAACACCCAATAGCCTGTAGTTTTTCAGCTTGTGCAAAAATATTTTTTGTCAGTTGTGTTTTAGAACGGATGCCCAGCAAATGAACATTTTTTATTTCACTTATTAATTCCTCTTCATTTAGTGCAGCATTAATTTTTTTTACCGACGCATATCCGGCGTTTTTAAATTTTTGTATTGCGGCATCGCTAATATTTTCAAGAAAAAGGATATTGATCTTTTCCTTTGGGTAACTGGTTGTTTTTTTATCTGCCATATAAAATTTGTAGCGTAATTTTACAAATATAACCCGTTAACGTTTTACCGATCTCCAATGTCCTTTTTGAAAAAACTGCAAATACTATTTAGTTTTTCTATATTATATATATCCTGCTCATCCGACGCTGGCAGCAGTTCAAAAAAAGCTTATAAAGATTCTGTCTTATATCATCAGGTTGCTCCCGGCAAATTAAGCACTACAGATTTTAAAAGATATTACGATGCTATTAATGCATTTTATGATACCAACCTGGTAGCCAGAAACTTTAATGGAGCAATATTGGTTGCAAAAAACGGTCAGATAATTTTTGAAAAATATCATGGCTACTTTGATCTTGATAAAAAAGATACACTAACGGAACACAGCGCTTTTCACCTTGCCTCCGTATCAAAAACATTTACTGCAATGGCAACTTTAAAACTTGCTGAGGAGGGAAGGCTTACTTTAGATGATGATGTAAAAACATTTTTCCCAAGTTTTCCTTACAATAATATTACTATAAAAATGTTGCTAAGCCATAGAAGCGGCTTACCTAACTATCTATATTTTATGGAGCAGCTTGGATGGAATAAAACTGCCTATTGTGATAATAATGATGTGTTGAATTATCTTATTCAATATCAACCTCCAATAAGCCATCAGCCAAATACTCATTTCAGCTATTGCAATACCAACTATGTATTACTAGCATTGATAATAGAAAAAGCTTCCGGCAGTACATATTCCGAATATCTTCAGCATACATTTTTTACTCCGCTTAAGATGAATGACACGTACGTATTTACATTAGCAGATACCCAAAAAGCAATGCCCTCGTATAATTGGAGAGGCAGAGCTGAGCCATTAACATTTTTGGATAAAGCTTATGGAGATAAAAATATTTACAGCACAGTAAAAGACCTTTTAAAATGGGATCAGGCATTGTATAATGATCAACTATTTAACCAGGAAACATTGAAAGAAGCATTTACACCATACAGCAATGAAAAGCCTGGTATAAAAAATTATGGCTATGGATGGAGAATGAATAACTATCCCACCGGCAAAAAAATTATTTTTCATGGAGGGTGGTGGCATGGTAGCAATACAATGCTTATGAGGCTTATTCAGGACTCTGCAACTATTATTATATTAGGCAATAGATATAACAGGAATGTATATGAAGCTAAAAAGATAGCAAACATCTTTTCTCCCTATTTTGAAACTGATGAAGAAGAAAACCCTGATAGCAAAGAATTGGCTATGGCAAATGAATATGTGGATTCCTTAATTAATAAAAAAACTACCCTTGCCCACAAAGCCGATCCTTTACAGAATGTAAAAAGAAAATTCAAGAAGAAACGCTGAATATCAAAAAAAATATTTAGTTTTCGCTTTTTTATCCATCCTTAGAAAACCTAAACTGCTAATAATAACAAATTAATTTATTAACATTATAAATACTAAAGCAGCAAAGGATATATATATATTGTCTGTTTTACGATTGAATCTTTATACATATAAACCTAAACTATAATTATTAAAATTTGCTTATGAAAAAAAATTTGCAATTTCTCATACTGTTTATTGCTTTGTTTTTGACTGGCACTGCTTTGTTTGCCCAGGAAAAAAACGTATCTGGTACTGTACTTTCTGATGAAGGTAAGCCCTTAGAAGGGGTAACAGTTAGTGTTAGAGGTACCAGCCGTAAAACTCAAACAAATTCTGTAGGTTATTATACCATTTCCACCAGGCCCGGCCAGGAATTGATTTTTACCTTTGTAGGTTCAGGAACACAAACTAAAACAGTTGGTAATGTGGGAACGATCAACGTCGCCATGCAGTCAGAAGATAAACAATTGGGCGAAGTAATTGTTACTGCGCTCGGTATAAATAAATCAAAACGGTCGCTTGGTTATGCTGCCAATGATGTAAAAGGTGAAGAATTAGCCCAAACACAAAGAGATAATTTTATTAATGGATTAGCTGGCCGTGTTCCGGGTGTAACTATCAGTGGTACAAATGGTGCTCCCGGAAGCTCTACCTCAATTGTGTTAAGAGGTATCAATTCTATCAGTGGAAGTAACCAACCTTTGTTTGTAATTGATGGTTTGCCGGTAAATAACCAAACGTTTAATGCAAACAGAATGGTTAATCAAACTGAAAACCGTACCGTAGATTTTTCCAACCGAATTTCCGATCTTAACCCTGAAGATATTGAAAGCCTTACTATATTAAAGGGTCCCGAAGCAGCCGCGTTATATGGTATTGATGCAGGAAACGGAGCTATTGTAATAACGACTAAAAAAGGAAAAGCCGGAGCAGGTACAGTTACTTATAGTTATAATTATGGTATTGAAAAAGTAGGAGATCTCCCTCAATTTGACAGAATATATTCAAGAGGTTTTAATGGCGTCACTAATATTAATACCTATACTTCATTTGGCCCTAAGTTTCCTGCAGGAACTCCCTTATACGATAACATCAATAATTTCTTTCAGGATGGAATTGTACAAAAACATAATCTTTCATTTGATGGAGGTTCTGGCGGCTATACTTACCGCTTAGGAACTTCTTATAGCACAAGACAAGGGGTAGTTCCCACAACTAAATATGACCGAATAAATATTACTTTAACTGCCACAGCCCAAATTCTTAAGAATTTAAAAGCAGAAACCATTCTGCAATATATTAATACTAAAAATCAAAAGGTTTCAAAAGGTCAAAACAGCTTTTACCTTGCATTATTAAGCTTTCCGGCAGATGTGGATATGAGTGATTATCTTAACTCTACCGGCTCCAGAAAGAGATTACTTACGGGAAGTGAAATTGAAAATCCTAATTTTGATATTAATAAAAATGATCTTCACGATAAAGGAAACAGAGTTATAAGTAATTTAGGATTTACTTATGATCCGTTAAAATGGTTATCTCTTACCGGAAAATTAGGCATTGATGTTTCCAACAATGAATACTCAGTTTTATATCACCCTGAATCCAATCGGGCTGCAAGTTCTGGCGGTAGCCTGGATATGTCTGACCAAACAGCCAGGGTAATAACCGGGCAATACTTTGCTACTTTTAAACAAAAATTATTAAAAAATAAATTAACTTCCACACTGCGTTTAGGCAGCGCCATTTATAATTATCAGGATAATACCAATTCATTCAGAGGTACTGGTTTTTTGGAACCAAATTTCAATTCAATAAACAATACTGATGTAACTACCCAACGTGTAAAAAATACCATTTTAAACAAAAGAGTAATAGGTGTATTTGGTACGTTGGATTTAAACTACGCCAGCATTTTATATGTAACAGCCACCGGCAGAAATGACTGGACATCCACTTTGCCAAAAGAAAATAATTCATTCTTCTATCCTTCTTTAAGTACATCTTTCGTATTTACTGAATTTTTGAAAAATACAGCTATTGGAAAAGTCCTTACTTTGGGCAGGTTAAGAGCTTCAATTGCGCAAGTAGGTAAAGATGCACAGCCTTATCAAACAAATCCGGCATTGATATCACAAACTGTAACAGGCGGCGGCTTCGCTTACGATTTTTATGCGCCCAATCCTCTCTTACGTCCTGAAAAAATAACTTCCAGAGAAATAGGAACTGAATTACAGTTCTTTAAAAATAGGTTAGCTTTTGATGGTGCTTATTATAAAAGTAAAAGTGTTGACCAGATCATTAATGGTTTAAGAATAAGTTATGGAACAGGTTTCATTCTTAAAAATATTAATGGAGGAGAATTAGAAAATTCAGGTGTTGAATTATTATTGCGTGGTACACCTGTTCAAACAAAAAATTTTTCATGGGATGCCAATATTAATTATACAAAAACAAATAGTAAGCTAACACAGCTACCTTCGGGCCTTACAGAATATTATAATTCAGATACATGGTTGTTTGGTAATATTAGAAACGGAGCAAGAAAAGATGGAGCGTTGACAACTTTTACAGGACGGTATACCTATCAATCTAATAATAATGGACAACTATTGATCAATCCAACTAACGGTTTCCCGGCTCAAACGGATAATGCCAGCTGGCCTGTGGCAGGGGATAGAAACCCTGATTTTAAAATGGGATTCTATAATAATCTTACTTATAAAGGATTAAATCTTAATTTTCTTTGGGATTTAAAAAAGGGTGGCGATGTATTTAATGCAACCGGTGCATATC
>DASYOS010000254.1:0-5586 GCA_036007525.1 Chitinophagaceae bacterium
TTTTTCATCGCTCAAAGGATGTTGTTTACTCTCTGCCTCAATAAGATTGCTTAATATTTTTTTAACCTCCCGGGTACTTACTTCTTCCCCGCTATCCATAACAAGACTTTCGCTAAAGAAAAATTTAAGGCGATAAGTCCCGAATTCGGTTTGTACAAATTTGCTGTTGGCAACCCTGCTCACAGTAGATATATCAAGACCCGTTCTTTCTGCAATATCTTTTAAAATCATCGGTCGCATTTCTGTTTCATCCCCTGTTAAAAAAAATTCTCTTTGATATTCCATGATGGTCTCCATGGTGCTTAGCAAAGTATGCTGGCGTTGTTTTATTGCATCAATAAACCATTTGGCTGAATCAATTTTTTGCTTAATAAAAAGTACGGCCTCTTTTTGGCGTTTATCTTTTTTTGCACCCCGGTCATATTCTTTAAGCATATCCCGATAACCCTCACTGATACGCAGGTCCGGAGCATTTTTTGAATTAAGCGAAAGCTCTAATTTTCCAATATTATTCACAACAAAAAAATCAGGTATCACATAATTCTCCATCCTGTTGCTGTCTCCAGCATGGCCACCCGGCTTGGGGTTCAATTTTATTATCTGGTTAATAACATCTTTTATCTGCTCATCAGTGAGACTTAATCCCCTCTGAATTTTTTCGTAGTGCTTCTTTGTAAACTCTTCAAAATATTTATCCAGCACTTTCATTGCTGTTTCAACAGATTTTCCGTCTCCTGATTTTCTTTGCAGCTGAAGCAAAAGACATTCCCTAAGATCTCTTGCAGAAACCCCGGGTGGATCAAATTGCTGAATCTTTTGTATAAGCTCTTCTATTTCGTTTTCTGATGCCTCAATATTTTGCCTAAAGGCAAGATCATCTGCAATGGCAGGTAATTCTCTCCTTAAATATCCGTCATCATCTATACTGCCCACTATCTGTTCCGCAATTGTTTGCTGCCGCTCATCCAGGTCCAGCATACTTAACTGGTTAATTAATATCTCATAAAAAGATGTTTCAACTTTATGCGGAATTGTTTTTGTTTCTTCCTGATCCGGATAGTTTTCGTCACGTAATTTATAATCACCCACATCATCATCACCATCGTTTACATATTCGCTTATATCAATATTTCCATAGTCATCTTCACTGCCATCTTTATCAAAATCATCTTCAGGTGTTTCAAGCTCTTCTTTGGTTTCTTCAAAAGGATCTTCATGCCCATCTTCCGCGGTCTCAAGTGCAGGATTCTCTTCAAGCTCTTCTTTTATCCGTTCTTCTAAATGTGCTGTGGGAACCTGCAGCAACTTCATCAGCTGAATTTGTTGGGGAGACAGTTTTTGAAGTAGTTTTTGCTGTAAATTTTGACTTAACGACATTATTATTTAAAAAACTAATGAGTGTTATAAAACGTAAATTTACATACACTAAATCAATACCATGTTGTTTTGGAATAAAATTTGTGGCTTTATTGCGATTTTTTTTCTATGTGGGCTTTCTTCAAGTGCCCAAACTGCTAATTATATAAATCCTACAGGTAACACAATCTCACAAAAGTATTTACCGGGGCAAGTAAATAATCCAATTAATAAAGGAATAAACGCATCTTACCCAATTGCAATAATTCCGCAGAATTATTATACGCAGCATTTTGGTGTTATGTGTAAAAAAGAATTAGCGCTGGAGAAGGCAACAAAAATTCCTTTTAGATTTAGATTAGGCTCTTTGCAGCAATGTAACTACCTGGAAGGAAAGAGATAGAGAAATTATACTGTAGCGTATTTATCTTCCAAAATCTTTTTTACCACTTCGCTAATTTTTTCACCCTTTTCCCTTATCTGTTCTTCTGTCCATGTAAGACTAATCGCAGTAGAAATACAACGGCTCATTATTGCATCACTAGCTTCGAATGGCTCGTTGGAATATTTTTGCAACTGTTGCCGTAACTGTTCGCTTTGCGTATTTAAAAAATCATTCTTTTTAAGATGATCCCATTTGCGTATGTAATGCCAGTTATTCTCAAACCAGTAAAAATTACCGGCTATTATATTTTGTGACCTCATTTCAGCAACAACTGCTGCTGTTGTTGCTGAGTCAGGCAAAAACCAGGTAAGAAATGTGCAGCTATCGCCTTCTTCATCGTGAATTTTTCTAAACCGTATTTCCGGGATAGCGCTTAAAATGGATTTTAACCGAAAATGATTTTTTCTTTGGATTGATAAAAAATTGTTTAGCTTTTTTATTTGCGCCACTCCTATAGCTGCATGCAATTCACTTATGCGGTAATTATAGCCAACGAAAGGATGAAGGTCAGCCCCACGGTCTACACCTTTGTGATCATGGCCATGATCGGTATATCCATCACACCTGGTATAAACTTCTTTATTATTTGTCAGCACCGCCCCACCCTCTCCACAGGTAATTGTTTTTACAAAATCAAAACTAAAAGTGCCGGCATCGCCAATTGTGCCAACGTATTTTCCTTTATATGTAGCGCCAATACTTTGGCAGGCATCCTCCAATAAAATAAGCTTGTGTTCATCACAGATGTTTTTTAATGCATCAATATCTGCCATACTGCCGCACATGTGAACAGGCATTATACATTTTGTTTTTGAAGTAACAGCATTCTTCACCGCATTTGGATCAAGGGTTAATGATTCATCAATATCAACCAGAATGGGAATAGCGCCTACAGAAATTACCGCTTCAAAGCTTGCGACAAATGTAAATGCAGGCATAATTACTTCGTCACCAAAACCAATACCCAAAGCTGCCAATGCAGTTGTTAGTGCTGAAGTCCCGCTGCTGGTAAGCTGTGCATGTTTACACCCAAATGTGTTACATATTTTTTCTTCAAGTTCTTTTGCTTTCCAATTCCCTTTTCTCTGTGCATCAAAACCATACCGCATTAAAACCCCTGTGTCCATCACATCATTTATTTCTTTTCTTTCCTCATCACCAAAAAATTCGTAGCCTGGCATAAATTGTAATTAAAGTAAATAATGTATAAAGGTAAAATGATTTATAAACTTAGCATCCAGCAATCACTTTTCCACAAAAGATTATAAGTTTTACTTTGTTCACTCTCATTATTGGTTTTACTAATAGCCGTAACTGAGATATAAAAATTATTCCATTCCGAAGGAAGTGAGCCGGCCGGAATATTTATATACAGATCTTTTTCAGCAGGTAATATTTTATAAAGCCTTGCTTTGTTTACATCATCTTTATTTTCAAAAAGATAAAACGCATACTGCCTAACACCAGAAGCCAGACGCGGGGAAAAATGCATAACCAAACCTTTTGAATTAGCGTTCCTGCTAACAATCTCTGCGCTTAATATATCAATTGGTGGTTTACTATTATCTATCCATGGCATCGGCGGAATGAGAGCTGGATATTTATAGTAATTATTTTGCAAACTATCATTCCATCCATTGGGATTTCTGCTAAATGTTTTACTGCTGAAATAAATACTGCCCTGCACCTGCGGATATTCTCTTAACTTTTTAATTTGATTGGGTAATTCGTTTTTACTTTTCCATGCAGGAGAATTTGACTCAAGTGCCCTATATATGCCATGCCCGATATATACCTGTCTGCCGTATGCGTGTTTTGCCCACCAATCTATCAAGGTTGCAAACGGAACCTTGGGCTGACTAAATTCCCAATATAATTGTGGCGCCACATAATCAATCCATTTATTTTTAAGCCATAGTAAAATATCTGCGTACAAATCATCATAATTTGTTTGTCCCGCTTTTGTATTGCTTCCTTCCGGATCTTTATCATTATTACGCCAAACACCAAAAGGGCTGATGCCAAATTTGCAAAACCTGTTTTCTTTTTTTATTACTTTACTAAGCATCAAAATAATCGAATCAACATTACTTCTTCTCCAGTCTTCCCTATCTAACCCTTTTCCATACTTAGCAAAAGAAGCTGCATCAGGAAACTCTTTTCCTGCTATGCGATAAGGATAAAAATAATCATCAAAATGAATTGCATCCAGCTCATAGCGGCTAACTACATCTTTAACAACATTGGTTACAAACTGCTGCACTTCTTTATTACCCGGGTCAAAATATTTTTTGTTTCCATAATATAAAAACCATTCAGGGTGCATTTTTGTGACATGAGTTGCAGCTATAGAAGATTTGCCAATATTAAACTCTGCACGGTAAGGATTCATCCATGCGTGAAATTCCATTCCCCGTTTATGCGTTTCCATTATCATAAATTCTAACGGATCATAATATGGCTTTGGGGGGATGCCTTGCGTACCGGTAAGCCACTCACTCCACGGTTCATACTGCGAAGGATAGAAAGCATCAGTAGCAGGGCGTATCTGGGCAACGATCGCATTCATCCCGTTACGTTGGTGCATATCGAGCAATTTTATAAACTCGGCTTTTTGATTTTCCGTACTTAGATATTTTGTAGAAGGCCAGTCAATATTATCAACCGTTGCAACCCATACAGCCCTAAACTCATATTTTGGCTGGGCTGATAAATGAAAAGTGAAAAGGGAAAGGTGAAGGATGGAAGTAAGTAAAATAAATTGTTTCATCCTTATCGTTCTATTTCTCAATTTCTTCTGTATGCAGAGGTGTAATTTGTGTAGCATTAAATTCATTTCTGTAAATTTTTACAAGTAAAATAAAATAACTAATTAGCAAGGGGCCAAATATCAACCCTAAAAAACCAAACATACTTAGCCCAACTATAACCCCAAGAATTGTTATTAGAGGATGTACATCGCCAATTTTTTTTAAAACAGTTATCCTTGCTACATAATCAATATTAGTTAAAACAATTAATGAATAAATTCCTAACCCGGTTCCCTCCCCTGTTTTCCCTATGGAAAAAAGATATAGTGTTAAAGGAACCCAAATCAATCCTGTTCCCACAATTGGTATAATGGAACAAACGCCGGTGATAAAGCCCCATAATGCAAATTCTTCTATGCCAAAAATCCAATAACCTAAAAGACCTACAAGACCTTGTATAATAGCAAGAACCGGAATACCTATTGCGTTTGCCTTTATCATTATCCTTGTTTCTGTGGCAAGCATGGAAAGGTTCTTTTTTTTAAGTGGGATAATGTTATTTAAAAACGCTTCCAAATTTTTGCCATGTATGAGCATGTAATACAAAACAAAAAACATCAGCAATAAATTGGTGATCAGGTTTGCCGAAAAACTTAAAATCTTTGGAACACTGCTACCCAATTTTTGAGTAATTGACTTAACATTTTCATTGGTAAAGGGTTCAAAACCGATTGATTGTTGAATTTTATGAGAAAATGTTTTTAAAACAGCCATTACTTTATCAGGGTCTTCAAATACCGCCGTTAGTTTTGGACCCACTAAAATAAATGCAAAATAAACGGGAAGACAAATGATTATGATGTAAAAAAGTAGGTATAAAAGTGCTGTCCATCCCGGGCGCCATTTTTTTTCGTCAATAAGCTTAAAATAAGATTTACGGCTTAAAATATATAAAGTAACAGCACCCAACACTCCCGGTAAAAAAACATAAAAATGTGTAATAAGAAGAATAGCTATCAATACAATAACAGCTAA
>DASYOS010000255.1:0-6719 GCA_036007525.1 Chitinophagaceae bacterium
AAAGTGTAATAGCCCGTTTTAAATGTTGGCAAATTTTCTTTCATCATTTCATCCCACATATTATTGCCAAGGGTTTTCTTAATATTCGCTTTTACTTCATATTCTATCACTGCTTTGCTAATAAATTGCTGGGCATGCAGATTAATAACTGCTAATAGCATAATTGCCAGAAAATATATTTTTGTCTTCATATAATATTTTTTAAATTATGCTATTTGGCGGGAGCTGCCGTTTTATTTTTAAAATTCCAGGTAAATCCTACTAAAAAATATCTTTTTAATCTGTCATTGATTACTTCGCTGTAGGTGTTGCCATAAAAATTTCTTTGAATACCTACGTTTTGATTTAAAAGATCTCTGACGGAAATATAAGCGGTGAATTCATCCTTTTTAAATGTACGTTGCAAACGGGCATTTAATAAATGTGTATTAAGCCCCGTGCTGAATTGAAGCGTTTTCTGACGTGAGTAAAACTGGTAATCAGTACTTATAGACCAAACTGTATCAATATAAAAAGTTGAATTAAAATTAACAGTGTTAATGTAGTAATGAATTTTGGTGTCATTTTGAGTTGTAGTATTGCTGTTATTTGAAAAATTGTTATTAACAGATATATCATACTTTTTCTCTTTTGATTTATATAAACCAACAGAAAGCCCGGTATTAATAATTCTGGAAAAGCTTATTTTGCTATTGATCACATCTGCATATTTATTATAACTGATATTAGGGTTTATATTAACTCTGGTGCCAAGCTTTTTTATTTTAAACCCACCACCGCTATACAAGTTTATTGATACGTTTCCATTGGTATTAACAGGTTGAGATATTATTTTGCCTGAATTGATGTCTATAGTTCTATTATTGGTTATTGAGTTACTGGTAACCCTTGCATTTAACGACACATAAGTATATAAATCCTTAATAAAATTATAACTGTTATGCGATAGATTGAAGGAGTTGGTGAAAGAAGGTTTTAAATCAGGGTTGCCAATGTATTCATTAAAATAATCATTGTTATTTCTTAAAGGTTGTAACTGGTTAATAGTGGGCTGCCTTGTATTACCATTATAATTAAACCGAATACTATGATTTGCTTTGTAAGTATAGGTAATGTTTGCAGCAGGAAAAAAATTCACATAATTCCGGTTATAATCTTTATTAAAAGTAATGTCCTTTAATTCAAAATTAGTAAATCCAAAGCCTGACCCTGCATTGACCTTAAGCTTCTTATTAGCAAAATTTAGTTTGGCAGAAGGGATGTTTTGAATTATGTTTTGTTTAAATTGATTTGATAAAGAGTCTACTGCTAAATCATATTTACCTGATGCAGGAGAGTAACTGTAGGTTAACTGATTATTATTACCATAATTATAAGCAAGCTGGTATCCCAACTCTAAAGAATATTGTTTACTTAATGGCTCGGTATATACAAATTTAGAGGATAGATTAGTGGTTGACATATCATAATCTTTCATTTGGTTAAGCTGCTGACTGGCCGCAGGGTTACCGCCCAAAAATGACTGGTTTAATGATTTTAAAAAATTCTTTCCGTCAGTATTTATCGTATTCCAATCTGCAGAAACAGATATTGTTCTCCTGGCTTTTTTAAATTTTTGTTTGAAGAGAAGGTTACCAGATAAAGCATTTTTATCGTTGTTGGTTTGCAACACACGGTTGCTAGAATTTTTTAAAGCACCAAACTTTCCAGTGGTATTTGAAGATCGGGCTTCCTCACTTTCGGTACTATAAAAATTGGCACTGGTGGTAAGTTTCAGTGTGCTATTGGAATCCAGCTTTATATCATACGTTGCTCTCGTTTTAAAATTATGCCTGTTTATATTAGTAACACCATCTGAAAATTCATTTAACACTGAATCTTTCACTTGAGTTTGAGAAAATGTTTGTTTATGATTATCGTAGTTCTGACTATTGTATTTGGGAGAAAAATTAAATGTGTGCTTATCATTCCATTTATTACTGTATTGTGCACCAGCATTTACATTTGTAATAAACCCGTTTTGTGGGTCTAAATATGGTTCCTCGTCTGAGGTGCCTCCCCGCCCAATAAACATCATCATACCGCCATCATCATCCATACTCATTGTCATATTATCACTGTTGCCACCATATTTTTGTTCATCCTGCCAGTTTAATCCATCCTGACCTGTATTTCCATTTAGTAAAAAAGCAGAGAGTTTTCTTTTGCCTTTAAAAGAACTAAAGAGGAGATTATCGTTGTATCGGGGATCAATATTTTTTATGGGGCCGCCTGCCAGATCAATTTTTCCAAAATACCCTGTTTTTTTATCTTCTTTTAATTTAAGATTAATGGTCTTTTGTGTTTTGCCATCATCAATCCCCGTAAATTCTGCCTGTTCACTTTTTTTATCAAACACCTGTACCTCTTTTACCGCATCAGCCCGTAAATTTTTCACTGCCATACCCGGATCATCGCCAAAAAATTCTTCGCCATCAACCAAAACTTTTTGTACAGTTTCTCCCATGGCTTTTATTTTACCGTCCTTATCAACCTGTATACCCGGCAGTTTTTTTAATAACTCTTCTACATTGGCGTTAGCGCTTACTTTAAAACTATCAGCAGTATAAACAGTGGTATCACCTTTTATTTTAATAGGGCTTCCTGTTGTTACAATAACTTCCTGTAATAATTTTGCTTTGGAAACAATTGCCAATGCTGGCAATTCAATATCAGACTTTATTTCAATATCTTCCACCCTGTCAGCAAAGTAAGGATGGGTAGTTATTAATATGTAATTACCTGGGATTATATTTTTTAAAATGTATTTTCCATCGGCACCTGTACGGGTAAATTTATATATAATGGAATCTTTTACGGTTAAAAGAGCAACAACAGCATTTTTAACAGGAGATTTTTCATCCTGGTTATTTACCGATCCGGTTACATTTGCAAATTGTGAAAATGAAGAAAATGATAATAATATCAGTACAATTATCAGGGTAAACTTTTTATACATATAGCAGTTTATGGTTGGCAGATTAATTATTTCAAAAGTGAATCTATATATTTATTTAAAAGCTGAGATTATTCATAAATTAAAGTTAAAGCTACGAGCTGTGTCGTATAAATTATGGAACATATTATAATCGGCAAATATCTAATTTCAGTGGGTCGTAATTTAATTTAACAGGGAATGAGAATTAAAAAATACGAAGACATACATTTTGTTGATACTTCTAAACCGGTATGGAATTATTCATTGTTCACCGATGAAGACATAACAAATTATCAGTCTGGAACTCATTATACTCTTTACAATAAATTTGGTTCACATGCATTAGAGGTTTTAAAGACCCATGGATTTTACTTTTCAGTTTGGGCTCCAAACGCAACATCAGTAAGCGTTATCGGCAACTTTAATAATTGGGATAAAGAGTCTCATCCATTATTTGTTCGCTTGGATAAATCCGGAATTTGGGAAGGATTTATTCCTGGTATTCCACAAGGCTCAGACTATAAATATCATATACTAGGACATAAAGGGATTGTGTTAGATAAGGGTGATCCTTATGCAAACTATTGGGAACAACGTCCCCGTACTGCATCCAAAACATGGCAATTGAATTACAGATGGAATGATGAAGCCTGGATGGCAAAAAGAAAGAAGAATAATTCTTTAAATTCTCCCTGGAGTGTTTATGAAGTTCATCTGAACAGTTGGATGCGATCACAAAAGCACAATGAAGATTTGCATAACAGTTATAAAGAAATAGCAGCCCGGCTGGTTCCCTATGTAAAAGAAATGGGGTTTACACATGTTGAGCTTATGCCTGTGATGGAATATCCTTACGATGGAAGCTGGGGTTACCAGGGAACAGGATATTTTGCACCCACCTCAAGGTTTGGAACTCCCGAAGATTTTATGGAAATGATTGATGCCTTTCATAATTCAGACATAGGAGTTGTTCTCGATTGGGTACCATCGCATTTCCCATATGATGCCCATGGATTATTTATGTTTGACGGCACACATACGTATGAGTACGCTGATATGCGCAAAGGCTTTCACCAGGATTGGAATTCATATATTTTTAATTATGAAAGGGGAGAGGTGAAATCTTTTCTTATCAGCAGCGCCAGGTTTTGGTTTGATAAGTTCCATATTGATGGCATTCGTGTTGATGCTGTAAATTCTATTCTTCGTTTAGATTATTCACGTAAAGAAGGAGAGTGGGAACCAAATAAATTTGGCAGCAATGGCAATCTTGAAGCCATTGCTTTTATAAAAGAATTTAATGAAACTATATACCGCGATTTTCCTGATGTACAAACGATTGCTGAAGAAGCCTCTGACTGGCCTGATGTTTCTAAGCCAACGCATGCCGGGGGCTTAGGTTTTGGAATGAAGTGGATGATGGGCTGGATGCATGATACGCTGAACTATTTTAAGATGGATCCTTTTTTTAGAAAAGACCACCAGGATAAATTCACTTTCAGCATGATGTATTTTTACGATGAGAATTTTATGCTGCCGCTTAGCCACGATGAAGTGGTACACGGGAAATCACCAATGATATATAAAATGCCGGGAGATGAATGGCAAAAGTTTGCAAACCTCCGTCTGCTTTATACATATATGTTCACTCATCCCGGAACCAAACATCTTTTTATGGGAAATGAGTTTGGACAAACTACGGAATGGAATTATAAAACAGAGCTTGATTGGGAATTGCTGAAGTTTGATCCTCATAAAAAATTGCAGGAATGCGTAAAAGATTTAAATCATTTGTACACTGATGAACCTGCCTTACATGAGTTGCAATTTGATAAAAAAGGTTTTGAATGGATAGATCTCGATCATAGGGATGAAAGCGTTATTTGTTATAAACGAAAAGGGAAGAAAAGCATCAATGATATGCTTATCATCCTAAACATGACTCCGGTTGTTCGCAAAAACTGGAAAATATATGCTAAAGGCAAACCGCATTGGAAGGAAATTTATAACAGCGATGATAAAAAATATTGGGGAACAGGAGATGTTTTAAATACGGACATTCAAGTGAAAATGGTAGATAAAAAAGAAAAAATATTTGAACTAAATATTCATCTTCCGGCATTAGGCGCAATTATTCTAAAATAAATCTGCATGAATTAGACAACATACCATTTGCTATTCTCATCCTTTGCATAAGCCAGTCCATTACTCATTTCATAGATTTCTTTACCTTTCTTATCAACAAAATTTTTCTTTTCATACACTCGTATCCCATTGTTTTCTCTTGTGAGATATACAATCAATGCATTTAGGGTTGGCTGAATATCATGCAGCCATTGCTCTTCACTTTCTTTTACAAATGCGCTGCTCATTATTTTTTGGATTAATAAATTCGACTTTAAAAATGATTTGCCTATTCCCCTTTGGGGATTAATTCATCATCAAAACATTCACGCTTCGCTGCAAAATATTAAAAGCAATTTCCGCCATTAAATTTTCTTTATCAAGTGTTGGGTTTACCTCGGTAATTTCAAAGCAACATATTTTCCTATTCTGCATAAATTTACTTACCAAATCTTCAGCCTCTCTTTCTCTTAAACCATTGCTAACAGGTGTACCTGTGCCACGGGAAATAGATGCATCAAGGCAATCAACATCAAAGCTTACATAAATATCTGTGCAGTCACTCAAATATCTTAGTACAGATTTTACCACACTCTCAGCACCTTTGCGTCGGATTTCATTAGTGGTTACGATCTTCATATCATATTTTTCAATCAAAAATCTTTCTTCTTTTTCATAATCTCGTAAAGAAATAAATACTACATCTTCCGGTAAAACTTTGGGATGTACTTTTCCGAATTGCTTCAGCTGATCCCACTGTTTTTTTGTTTTTTCATCAAGCTCATGAACCTTGCTTTCTGTATTATCTTCCCCAATTGCAGCAGAAAGTGGCATGCCATGCATATTTCCCGACGGTGTTGTATAAGGTGTATGAAGATCTGCATGTGCATCAATCCATATCACACCTAACTTACTTTTTGGTTTTGCTGTTTTAATACCCGCTATTACGCCACCTGCATTACTGTGATCGCCGCTGATAACTACAGGAAAAAAATTATTTTTTATGGAGTCAGCAATTGCATTACTTACCCTTTCATACATTGTTAATACACCGTTTATTCTTTTGGCATAAGGTGATGTGATCGGTTCAAATAATAATTTGTTTTCGGCCTCTATTTTTTCTGATGGGAAGTGAACAAAAAAGTTGCTCATAAAATCGAGTGCAGCAATCTTAATAGCATCAATTCCAAGACTTGCTCCACGTGTACCGGCACCTATTTCACTTGGAATTTCGATCAGCTTAATATTCTTCATAAAAGATTTTTACCCTAAGATGTGAGTGGTATAAACTCAAATAAGTAGGTGTTTCTAACTTCCGGCAAACTTTAAGAGTATACAAATTTATTAAATCCGTGTGAAAAAACTGTGTATAACTATGAAAACATAAAGCCTGGTTCCTAAATATTACTTCTAACTTATACAATATATTTGCCAACCCTAAATTAAATCTGAATTAGTGAGATTAAAGAGCTTAGAAATCAAAGGTTTTAAAAGTTTTGCCGATAAAACAACGATAAATTTTGATGAAGGAATTACAGGTGTTATTGGCCCAAATGGTTGTGGCAAAAGTAATATTGTAGACAGTATCAGGTGGGTGATTGGTGAGCAAAAGATAAGC
>DASYOS010000256.1:0-8483 GCA_036007525.1 Chitinophagaceae bacterium
ATGCTTTTCAAATGCCTGAAAAGTCCCTTCAGGAGTATATTGCCTTACATTAACTTCATAAATATTTGTATTGTTGCTCCATGAAGGATGATCAAATTCCATATTCAGACTTTAAGTTTCGATTGACCATAGGCCATTCGTAATTATCTTTGTACAATATTACATGAAGCAGTTTAATGTTCCCATAACATACAGAAGTAGTTTAATTTCTGCCATTAAAAATAAACGCAGAACGCTGGATAAATTAAAAAAGGATTTTACACCAACCTTTTTAGATTTTGGCCATTTACAAATATATCTTGCCCGCCACTTCGGATTTTGCTATGGTGTTGAAAATGCCATAGAAATTTCCTTCAGAACGGTAGAAGAAAATCCAGGCAAAAGAATTTTTCTTTTAAGTGAAATGATCCATAACCCGGTGGTAAATGTTGACCTTGAAAAAAGAGGCGTGCAATTCTTAATGGATACTCATGGTAAATTGCTTATTGATTTTGATACACTCACTTCTGATGATATTGTAATCATCCCTGCATTTGGTACTACACTTGATATTGAGAATAAATTAAAAAAGATTGGGATAAAAATTGAGAAATATAATACAACCTGTCCTTTTGTTGAAAAAGTTTGGAATAGAGCAGAAGCAATTGCTGCAAAAGATTATACAATTATCATTCATGGCAAACCAAGACATGAAGAAACGAGAGCAACATTCAGCCATAGTGCGGCAAATGCGCCTACGGTGATTGTAAATGACATGAAAGAAACCATTGAGCTGGCAAAATATATTGCCGGGGAAAAGCCTTTACATCTTTTTTATGAAGAATTTAAAGACAAATATTCTAAAGACTTTAATGTAGAGAGTGATTTGCAAAGAATTGGAGTGGTAAATCAAACTACAATGCTGGCCAGTGATACACAAGCCATTGCAGATTATTTAAGGCAAACAATAATCTCCAAATATGATCTTACTGAAGAAAATATTGAAGAAAGGTTTGCTGATACAAGAGATACTTTATGCTATGCTACTTATGAAAATCAAAGCGCTGTTTACGGATTGCTAAATACAGATGCAGATCTTGCAATTGTGGTTGGCGGATACAATAGTTCAAATACATCTCACCTGGTGGAGTTATGCGAAAAGCAACTACCAACCTACTTTATTGATTCTGCGGAAAGAATAGTATCGCAAGTAAAAATATTACATTATGATTTTCATAATAAAATTGAAAAACAAACCGACAATTTTTTACCTCAAAAAAATCCTGTAAAAATTCTAATTACCAGTGGGGCAAGTTGTCCGGATGCATTGGTGGAAGGCGTTATAAATAAATTGGTTTCTTATTTTCCTGAATATAAAACGGCTGAAGAAACGATTGCAGAATTTGTATAAACTTATTTCATTCATTTAAGAATTTTCTTAACTAACTGTAAAGCAAAGTCCATTTGTTCTTTTTCTGTGAGATGAGTATTATCTAACTCAATGGCATCTTTTGCTTTGCGTAACGGGCTAGCTTCCCTGTGCGAATCAATATAGTCACGCATTTCAAGATTTGTTTTTATTTCCTCAATGGTTACGTTAGGGTTTTTGTCAAACAATTCTTTAAACCTCCTTTCCACTCGTACGGTTTCATCTGCTTCCATAAATATTTTTACTTGAGCCGCAGGAAAAACAGTTGTGCCTATATCTCTACCATCCATTACAATTCCTTTTTTCTCACCTAATTTTTGCTGTTGCGCAACTGCGAATTTTCTAACCTCTTTTATTGCTGCAACATCGCTTACTTTTTCCGCAATTACCAGATCCCTGATGACATATTCAACGTTCTCATCATTTAAATAAATTTCTGATTGTTGGGTTTTGGTATTAAAATTAAATTCAATGGTTATATCATTTAATGCTTGCTTTACTTCTTTTGCTTCTGTCCAGTCTATATGATTTCGTAAAAAATATAAAGTGATAGCACGATACATCGCCCCGCTATCTATGTATATATAGCCTAGTTTTTTTGCCAGCGCTTTTGCCAAAGTGCTTTTACCGCAGGCAGACCAGCCGTCGATGGTGATAATAATTTCTCCCGCCATAATCTGCCGCAATATTAGTAATATTATAATTGATTAAGGAGAGATTGCATATGTAGACTTTCTATCGGGGGTTATTATAAATAAAATGCCCCCGTTAAAGTCGAGGGCAACTTAATGTTTACACAACGGAATAATCCTTATTGTGATTTGCTTCAGAATTCAAAAGTAATAAATAAAATTTTATGAAGAAAATTTTGGGTATTGATTTAGGCACAACTTCTATCGGATGGGCTTTTGTAAAAGAAGCACAAAATGAAAATGAACAATCATCTATTGAAAAAATGGGGGTGAGAATTATCCAATACGACACCTTTTCAAAAGTTGACAAATCAGGAAAAGTAAGTGAGTCCAAAAACCCAGAACAAGATTTTGCGTCTGGAAGAGGATTGTCACCGAATGCAGACCGTACTTTAAAACGGGGTGCAAGACGGAATCTGCAACGCTATAAGCAACGTAGAGAAAACCTATTGAATGCTTTGAAACAAAATGGAATTATTAATGAGGAAACCATTTTAGCAGAAAACGATAAGGACACTACACACAACACTTATGCGCTTCGTGCAAAAGCAGCCAGTGAAGAAATCACTAAGGAGCAATTTGCATGTGTTCTATTAATGATAAATAAAAAACGCGGCTATAAAAGCAGCCGCAAAGCTAACAACGAGGATCAAGGACAAGCCATTGATGGCATGGCAATAGCTAAAAGATTGTATGAAGAAAATCTTACACCTGGGCAATTATGCTATCAATTACTGAAAGAAGAGAAAAAACATTTACCCGATTTTTACCGTTCAGATTTACAAGCTGAATTTGAAAAGATTTGGAATTTTCAAAAGCAATTTTATTCTGAAATTTTAACTAATGAATTGCATACAGCCCTACAAAGCAAAAATAAAACTCAAACATGGGCAATTTGTAAAGAACCTTTTCAAATCGTTGGAATTAAAAGAGAAACGAAAGGATTAAATCAAAAAATTGAAAATTATGAGTGGAGGGGAAAAGCACTTTCTGAGCAAATCGTTTTAGAAGAATTAGCAATTGCCTTGCAGGAAATCAATAACAACATCAACTCATCAAGCGGATATTTGGGCGCAATCAGCGACCGCAGTAAAGAACTTTACTTTAATAGGGAAACTGTTGGTCAGTACTTATTCAAACAACTTCAGGTCAGCCCACATACACGTATGAAGAATCAGGTGTTTTATCGGCAGGATTATTTTGACGAGTTTGAAACGATTTGGGAAACACAGGCAAAATTTCATGAGGAACTTACCCCAGCTTTAAAGGAAGAAATTCGCGACATCATTATTTTTTTTCAGCGTAAACTAAAATCTCAAAAAGGGCTTGTAAGTTTTTGTGAATTTGAAAGCAAAGAAATTAAACTTGAAAAAGATGGAAAGACGGTTTCTAAAATTATTGGTTATAAAGTAGCGCCAAAATCTTCTCACCTATTTCAGGAATTTAAAATATGGCAAAACCTGAACAGCTTATTAAAACAGAAAAAAGAAACAAAAGAAGTTGCCCCATATGATGAAGAAGATAAGCAAATGCTCTTTGAAGAATTAAATATAAAGGGAAATTTATCTAAAGATGCATTGCTTACAATTTTAGGTTATAAGCCTAAAGAATGGGAACTGAATTTTACTACCATTGAAGGCAATCGGACAAACCAGGCTTTATATGCTGCTTATTTTAAAATGATGGAATTGGAAGGACATGAGGAAATAGAATGGCAAGGTTTATCAGCGAATGAAATCAAGTCAACAATCAAATCTTTTTTTCAATCGCAAAACATTGATACTGCTATTCTTGATTTTGATGCAGAACTGGAAGGAAAAGCATTTGAACAACAGGCGTCCTATCAACTTTGGCATTTGCTTTACGCTTACGAAGGAGACAATTCACCTTCGGGAAATGATGACCTATACAAACTTCTTTTAAAGAAATTTGGTTTCAAAAAAGAGTTTGCCCAAATACTTGCCAATGTTAATCTGCAACAGGATTATGGAAGTCTGAGTGCAAAAGCAATGAAAAAGATATTGCCTTATCTAAAAGCTGGACATCCATTTGCCAAAAAAGATAATGAGGATAAAATTGCAAGCGCCACCGCATTAGCCGGATACAATCATTCATCATCTCTGACTAAAGAAGAAAATGAAAATAGGGAATTCAAAGAAAAGTTGGAGTTGCTACCTAAAAACAGTTTACGAAATCCCGTTGTAGAAAAGATATTGAATCAAATGGTGAATGTAGTAAACGCAATCATAGCCGACCCAACTTTAGGTAAGCCCGATGAAATACGAATTGAACTTGCAAGAGAGTTAAAGAAGAATGCTAAGGAGCGGGAAGAAATGACAACGCAGATAAACAAAGCCAATATTGAGCATGATAGAATAAGAGAAGTCCTCATAAAAGAAGATGGCATTAAAAATCCTACACGCAACGACATTATAAGGTATAAGCTATATCAGGAATTAAAAATAAATGGCTACAAAACACTTTACTCAGATACCTATATTCCCCGTGAAAAATTATTCTCGAAAGAATTTGATATAGAACACATCATTCCAAAAGCCCTTTTGTTTGATGACAGCTTTTCTAATAAAACGCTTTGTGTAAGAAAAGAAAACCTTGATAAAGGCAATGTATGTGCGAGAAATTTTATTGGAAGTTATTTTGGCGAACATGCCCTTCCCGATTATGTAGCAAGAGTTGAAATGATGCATAAATCAAAAGAAGGCGCCATCAGCAAAGCTAAATACAAGAAACTTTTAATGATGACGGAAGAAATAGGAACAGGTTTTATTGAACGTGATTTACGAGATAGCCAGTACATAGCAAAGAAAGCAAAGGAAATGCTTCATGAAGTTTGCAGAACCATTGTAAGTACAACGGGTAGTGTAACTGACCAGCTTCGCGAAGACTGGGATTTGATAAATCTAATGCAGGAACTCAATATTGATAAGTATCGCAAACTCGGTCTTACCGAAATGATTGAGAAAAAAGATGGAGGGTTAAAGGAACGCATTATTGGTTGGACAAAACGAAACGACCATCGCCATCATGCCATGGATGCCTTAACCGTCGCTTTTACAAAACACAGCCACATACAATATCTCAACAACCTGAATGCAAGAAAAAAGGAGGATAAATTAGGAAGGGAAATCTATGGAATTGAACAAAAAGAAACTTATTTATTTGGAGTGAATGGCACCCGTAAAAGAAAGTTTAAATCGCCTTTAACTAATTTTAGAGATGAAGCAAAAAAACATTTGGAAAATGTATTGATTTCATTCAAGGCTAAAAATAAAGTAGTCACTAAAAATAAGAATAAGAGCAAAAGTGGCAAAGGCGACAGAGTAAAAATTGAACTTACACCGCGTGGACAGTTGCATAAAGAAACCGTATATGGTAAGCTGAAGCAATACGCAACCAAACTAGAAAAGATAAGTGTAAAGTTTGATGAAAAAACCATTTCAAAGGTAGCTTCTGCTAAATATCGTGATGCACTTTTAAAAAGGCTTAAAGAAAATAACAATGACCCGAAAGCCGCATTCACAGGAAAAAATAATCCCGAAAAAAATCCGGTTTATTTAGATGGGTCAAAATCCGATGCTGTTCCTGAAAAAGTAAAAATAGTTTGGTACGAAGATGACTATACCATTCGAAAAGATGTAACACCTGAAAATTTCAAAGATGCAAAAAATATTGAAAAAGTGATTGATGTTGGCATCAGAACTATTCTGCAAAAAAGATTGGAAGAGTATAAAGGAAATGGGAAAGAAGCTTTCTCTAATCTTGATAAAAATCCAATTTGGCAGAATGAAGAAAAAGGTATTGCCATAAAACGTGTAACCATAAGCGGTGTAAAAAATGCAGAACCACTGCATACTAAAAAGGATCATTTAGGAAAAGATATTCTGGATGAAAATGACAAGAAAATTCCAGTAGATTTTGTAAGTACCGGCAACAACCATCATGTGGCTATTTATAGAGATGCAGATGGCAACTTGCAGGAAAAAGTAGTTTCCTTGTACGAAGCGGTAGAAAGGGTAAACCAGGGTCTACTTGTGATTGATAAAGTTTTTAATCAGGATTTGGGCTGGCAATTTTTATTTACAATGAAGCAGAATGAATATTTTGTTTTTCCATCAGATGGCTTTGATCCATCGGAAATAGATTTATTAAAACCTACAAA
Organism: Chitinophagaceae bacterium; assembly: GCA_036007525.1. Classification (GTDB taxonomy): domain Bacteria; phylum Bacteroidota; class Bacteroidia; order Chitinophagales; family Chitinophagaceae; genus Ginsengibacter. Next base: position 6,281 of record DASYOS010000256.1, read on the forward strand.
TAATAAATTACTAAGCCAAAATTTGTATAGAGTTCAAAAATTTACAATAAGAGATTATTTCTTTAGGCATCATTTTGAAACAAACGTAGAGAATCATGTAAAAACAAAAAATACTACCTGGAGAAGAGAAGGATTGGGTGGGATAGAAGGAATGATCAAAATTCGTATTAATCACATTGGGCAAATTGTGAAAGTAGGAGAACACTAAAATAAAAATTGATTAATTGGTTAATGAATAATAAAAGAAAAGCGGATAAAAATCAGGCCGATGAAAACAAAAGAAATAATAAGACTCATTGAAGCAGATGGATGGTTTGAAGTTAGGCAGAAGGGAAGCCACAAACAATACAAGCATTCAGTAAAAAAAGGCTTGGTTACCATTCCTGTTCATCGTTTATCTAATGATATAACAACAGGTCTTGAAAAAAGCATTTTAAAACAGGCACAGATTGATAAAAAATAATATTGTAATTTTAAAAAACAAATTTTATTATGATTCGCTACGCAGTAATAATTGAAAAAGCAGAGGACGGCGGTTACGGTGCTTACGTACCCGACCTTCCCGGTTGCGTAGGTATGGGCAGCACACGGGAAGAAACAATGGAAAATATTGCAGCATCCATCCGGTTTCACCTGGAAGGAATGAAAGAAGAAGGATTATCAATCCCTTTTCCAACATCGGAGGCAGAAAATCTGATTCTTGCTATTGCCTAACCGTTCTGCCAAATAATATATTCCTCACCTTTTCGTTTTTCATGCTTACATATTTACATGATCAAACGCACCTTATACTTCGGTAACCCTGCTTATCTTAAAACAAAAGACGAGCAATTGGTTATTGAATTACAGGAAACAGGAGAAGTTAAGTCAGTGCCAATTGAAGATATCGGTATTGTAATTTTAGATCATCAGCAAATAACCATAACCCAGGCAGTGCTGGCAAAGCTGTTGGCAAATAATACAGCCATCATTACCTGCGACAATACACATCACCCTGTGGGCATGCAGTTAAGTCTTGACGGGCACACATTGCAGAGTCAAAAATTTAAAACGCAGATAGAAGCATCTGTTCCGCTTAAAAAACAATTATGGCAGCAAACCATTTCTGCAAAAATTATTAACCAGGCAGGACTTTTAAAACAGGAAAGGATTGAAAATAAATATATGCTCAACCTGTCGCAGTGTGTAAAAAGCGGTGACAGCGATAATTGTGAAGCAAGAGCAGCGGTTTATTATTGGAAAAATATCTTTCCTGAATTTTTACAGTTCAGAAGAGAAAGGTATGGGCCGCCACCAAATAATTTGTTGAATTACGGATATGCAATTTTAAGAGCGATTGTTGCCAGAGCTTTAGTTTGTTCAGGTCTATTACCAACCCTTGGCATCCATCACCGTAATCAATACAATGCTTATTGCCTTGCTGACGATGTAATGGAGCCTTACAGACCTTATGTTGATAAAGTTGTTTGCCATATAATAACCATGAACGGAAATTTTCTGGAGATGACGCCTACAATGAAAAAACAACTGTTAGAAATACCTGTTATGGATGTAATGATGGAAGGACAGAAAAGCCCGTTAATGAATGCTGTACAAAGAACTACCGCTTCATTGGCTAAATGTTTTGAGAACGGAACAAAAAAGATTTTGTATCCTGAACTAATATAATTTCAGGTGATTTCAGGTGTCCTACACTTTTAAAGTGTAGGACACCTGGCTCTAATTATGTTTGAACGTTTAAACGCATATCGCATTATGTGGGTTTTAGTATTTTTTGATCTGCCCACCGAAACAAAGATTGACCGGAAGAATTATACAAAATTCCGGAAGAGAATTATGGATGATGGCTTCCAGATGTTTCAGTTCAGCATGTACATCCGCCATTGCAGCAGCAGGGAAAACAGTGAAGTACACATTAAACGGGTAAAAACAATTTTGCCTGGAAAAGGTCATATAGGTATAATGTGCGTAACCGATAAGCAATTTGGTATGATGGAAATTTTTAGGGGAAAGGAGCAAATAGATGTACCCGAAACAGCTCAACAGCTTGAACTTTTTTGAGAAAAATGAAGTAGAAAGATAATTTTTTGTTCATTTTTTTTATGCCGATAGAACCTCTTAAAAAGCACAACAGGATTGGTTTTCAGCCAATCCTGTTGTGAAAGAACTAAGTTAGTATCAAAATCTGAAAGCAAATCACAAC
>DASYOS010000257.1:0-5637 GCA_036007525.1 Chitinophagaceae bacterium
TAGAAACCAATCACCAATCAATAGCAGCAACAAGAACAGACCTTGAAAATTTCAATAAGCAACTTGAAGAGCTTGCAAACAAAATGCATGCGGCAGAGCAGGATTATGTTGTTGCAGAGCAGGAATATAATTCAGTTAATAATTTATATAATGAAAACAATCTTGTATTAACGCGCCAACAAAGCAAGCTTACTGCATTACAACAGGAGTTGGAATTTAAAACCAATCAGCTAAACGATTTAAACATACAGATAGAGAACAGTAATAAGCAATTAACTGAGTCATTAGAAAGTATTACAGAAACAGCTGCATTGCTAAATGAACTGGAAGCTGCTGTTGTGAAAATGTTGAAAAATAAAGAGGAAGAAGAAAGAAAATTAAATGAAGCAGACCAGGCTTATTATAATTTTAGAAATGCACTGAATGAAAAAGAAAGTGAACTGCGTTTAAAGCAAAAATCTAAAGAACAAATTGATCATTTGTTAAATGAGATCAAGGATAAGCTAAACGAATTAAAATTACAGCTTGCCGGGATGAAAGAAAGGTTAAGTGTAGAGTTTAAAGTTGACCTTGATGCTATTCTTGATGAAGAAAGAGCCACAGAAACTCCGTTGGAAGAATTGCAGGAAAAAAATGATAGGATGAAAAAGCGGCTGGAGAATATGGGAGAAATAAACCCCACTGCAATTGAAGCCTTTACAGAAATGAATAAGCGCTATGAGTTTATTTTAGAACAAAAGAATGATCTTGTTACTGCAAAAGAATCATTGATGCAAACCATCCAGGAAGTGGAAGCAACGGCTAACCAACAATTTCTTGATACATTTAATAAGGTAAAAGAGAATTTTAAAAAAGTTTTCCAGGCTTTGTTTACAGAAGATGATACTGCGGACATGGTTCTTGAAAACCCTGACGACCTCGCGGAAACAGGAGTAGATATAATTGCCAAGCCAAAAGGTAAGCGCCCCACTTCCATTACACAATTAAGTGGCGGAGAAAAAACGCTTACAGCAACAGCACTTTTATTTGCAATTTATTTAATTAAACCTGCGCCTTTTTGTATTTTAGATGAGGTTGATGCGCCACTTGATGATGCAAATGTTGGCAAGTTCACGCAAATGATAAGGCAGTTCAGTAAAGAATCGCAATTCATAATTGTTACACATAATAAAATGACAATGTCTGCCGTTGATGTTATCTATGGTGTTACCATGCAGGAGGCAGGCGTAAGTAAATTGGTTCCTGTAGATTTTAGAAGTTTGAATTAAATTTTTTTACCGGGCTGTATATTTTCATGGCATCATCGTTGCGTCGCACTTCTTTCATCCACATACCAATTGGCATCTTTAATTATGGTTTGTTTAAGTCGGATTGTTCTAACAACAACCTAGAAATGAGTAATACTAAAGTGAGTTGCTAATTAAAAATTTTTACTTAACATTGTTTATTGCGTAAATTCATGAGTACATGCCATGTTGATAGGCATACATAAATTTATTTTAAACGAAACTCATATGAAAAAAATTATCACCTATGCACTTTTTTTCTTTATGGTTACAAGTTGTTTTAGTCAGCAAACGAATCTAAGCCAATCATTAAACCGCCAGGAATACCTGAAAAAAAGTAAAACCCAAAAGACAGCCGCTTGGATTTTATTGGCAAGCGGAACTACTCTAATAGGAATAGGTCTTTCGAATGCTTTAGGAGAGCAATCTAGTTTCGATCATGCGATTACAGGTATTGGTACTGCGGGGGTAGGCGTTTTGTCGATAATTGGCAGCATCCCGCTCTTTATCGCTTCCGGACGGAATAGAAAAAAAGCAATGAATGTTTCAGTATTTTTAGAAATGCAGCATAATCCTTTTCAAACAGGAACCATACTACGTTTTCCCTCTTATCCAGCCTTTTCAATAAAATTGAACTTCTAATTTAAATCTAACTCTACTCTTCGTTGATATTATTGAGGGCTAAATTTTCCAATTTTTCCATTGCTACCGGCAAGAAAAACTGCTTTACCGTCCTTTGCTTTGCGCACTACATGAAAACTTTCTTTTGATATCCACTTCCATGTTCTTCCTTCATCGGTTGAGTAATCAACACCGTTTAATCCGCAACTAACCCAACTGTTCTTCCACAAAAATTCTACACAGCTTCTGTACCCATGAGGTGCAATAGCAGGAGCCATCCATGTTTTGCCACCGTCTTTTGTTATGAAACAGTTTTTAAAAGTTGAATCAGCTTTTGTAAAATCTCCACCCACTATTATCCAGGTCCTTTTGTTTTTTACTGCTACAGAATTTGCTCCCGTGCTTTCTTTACCTTGAATAATTGGTATTTCAATTGGATCATTGTTGATAAATAACCTTGATCGCAAACCTCCGCTTACAAAACAAAAATTATTTTTTCCTAATGCTTTTATGTTGGAGCCGCTGCTGGCAAAAGAGGCTTCACCGCTATCAGCAACAGGGCGATCTTGTTTTGTAATATCCTGCCATGTATTACCGCCGTCAAACGTTCTGGTAAGAAAGAACCTCTTTTCAATCGGATCGCCAATAATAATACCGTTTTTCTTGTTATAGAATTCTATTGCATCTAAAAACATTCTTTTGGTTTTGTTCTCATAAACAACTTTCCAGGTTGTACCGCCATTAACTGTTTTCAAAATGTATGCAGGCTCTGCAATACCCATTATTATCGCAGTGTTTGCATCAAAAGCTTCAATATCCCTGAAATCAGTTTTCTCAAAACCTTTTACATTACTCCATTTCCAGGTTTCACCACCATCCATAGATCTACTCACTTTTCCATTACTGCCACTTGCCCATATTATTTTATCAGACACTACACTTAATCCGCGTATAGATGTTTTCTCGCCAGAAGTAAGTATTTTAATAGTTTGGGCAGAAGAAATTTCCCAACTGAATAAAATTAAAAAAAATAATAATAATCCCGTTGATCCTTTAATCCAATTAATCATGGTTCAGACAATTTTATCATGGTTCAGACAATTATATTTGCAAGAATAATAATAAGTTTCAGCTATGAGCAATAATTTTTTGAAAATAGATGATAGTTGGATGGATTTTCAACAGGTTAAAGATCTGGTGAATAAAAATTGGCAATTATCATTAACCCCCGGTGCTGAAAAGAAAATATTGAAATGCAGGGAATATCTTGATAAAAAAATAAGCAATTCTGATGAATTATTTTATGGCATCAATACAGGGTTTGGCTTTTTTCAGGATGTACAAATCAGTAGCACACAACTGGAAGAATTACAAAGTAATTTATTAAAATCTCATGCCTGTGGTGTGGGCGAAGAAGTTCCAAAAGAGGTAGTTAAGCTAATGTTGATGCTTAAAATAAAAAGTTTAAGCTACGGCTATTCAGGTGTTAGTATTCAAATAGTTAAGCGCTTAACTCAATTGTATAATAATGAGGTGTTACCCGTAATTTACACGCAGGGCTCTTTGGGTGCATCAGGCGATCTGGCACCTTTGAGTCATTTAAGTTTACCATTAATAGGATTGGGAGAAGTTAATTATAATGGGATAAAATACCCTGCAAAGGAGATGCTGAAAAAATTTGACTGGAAGCCAATTCAATTACAAAGCAAAGAAGGCCTGGCATTAATAAATGGTACACAGTTTATGGAAGCTTATGGATTGCAAAGTTTGTTAATTGGTGAAAGATTGATTAACTGGGCAGATATAATTGCAGCCATTTCTTTTGACGCCTTCGATGGTGTTGATGATTGCTTTAATGAAAAGATTCATTCCATACGCTCTCATAAAGGTCAGGTGGATACTGCAGCAAGATTAAGAAAATTATTAAAGGGCAGCAAGATAGCTTCACAAAAAAAATCACAGGTACAGGATCCGTATTCATTCCGATGTATACCACAGGTACATGGCGCTACAAAAGATTCATTTGATCATGTGCTTAATGTATTTTTAAAAGAAGCCAATTCCGTAACTGATAATCCAAATATTTTTCCTGATGATGACTTGATATTGAGTGGTGGGAATTTTCATGGTCAACCATTAGCATTAACACTTGATTTTCTTTCCATTGCTATGGCAGAATTAGGAAGCATTTCAGAAAGAAGAACATATCAGCTTTTAAGCGGCCAAAGAGGGCTTCCGCTTTTTTTAGTAAAAAATCCCGGATTACATTCAGGGTTAATGATACCTCAATACACAGCAGCAGGCATTGTTAGCGAAAATAAACAATTGTGCACACCGGCATCTGTTGATTCAATGTCATCGAGCAATAACCAGGAAGATCATGTAAGCATGGGTGCAAATGCCGCAACAAAATGTTTACGTGTTGTGCAGAATGTAGAGAAGGTTTTAGCAATTGAATTGCTCACAGCTGTACAGGCATTAGAATACCGAAGGCCATTGCATTCTTCCAAAGTGATAGAAAAAATTGTTGCTGCGTTTAGAAAAGAAGTTTCTTTTAATGATGCAGATAGAGTACTTAGAGAAGATATAACAAAGGCAATAGATTTTTTAAACACTTATCAATTAACAGATATTAAAAATTAATGATCCTGAAAAATTCAGACCAGGGTCCCAGATCTTCTTTATAATGTTTTGCCATTACTCTTGTAATTTGTGCTATATGAGTTAGATCATGCACAACCCATGTTGCCAATAGATTTTTTAAAGTAACATCTCCCAGTTTTGGATGAAGCCCCGGTTTATTTAAATCGGCAGGCGTTAAACCTAAATTCTTAAACCATATTATATTTTCTCTTCTCAGCAATTCAAATTCAGATAAAAGTTGATTTATAGTTTTGCCTTTACTTTCTTCATACATCGCAAAACGATCGAAAAGATCAAATGCCTTTGTATTTCCTTCATCCAATATTCTTTGTATCCTGCATTTCCAATCTGTTTTTTCACCATGTATAAGATGTCCAACAACATCATAGGGACTAAAAGTTTCCGGCCCTTCGTTGTTCATCAACCAGTCATTGCTTAAATTACCCAGCAGTTCATTTAAAACCAAAGGAGTTCTTTCCAATATCTCAATTGATTTATTTATATCGTAATTCATAATTCTTTTTCTATTTCCACAACACTCTCCAATGCCAGCTTATACATCGTCTCCAAAGAACGTTCTCGTTGATCTGCGCTCATCCCTTCATGAGTTGGAATAATATCAGATATAGTAACAATTGTAGCAGCCATCTTATTCAAATATTTCGCATTGGCAAATAAAGAGAAAGCTTCCATCTCCACTGCTGGACAATTATTATCAGCAGCAATTTTAGGCACTGCCGGATCTTTTCTATAAAAAACATCACTGGAATGGATGCAACTTTTAATTACAGGTATATTTAATGCATCGGCCGTCTTACTTATTATTTCATAAGCTTTTCCCTGGTGTTGAATACTATCTTCTTCAAATCCGAAAGCTGATTTAGCATAAGTAGATTCACTGAAAGCCTTTTCAACATTTAGTACATCATATACTTTTAAGTCTGTTGTGTAACCACCGGCAGTTCCGATACGGATAATACATTCAACATTATATTCATTAAACAATTCATAAGAATAAATTCCTATAGAAGGACAACCCATTCCACTGGCGCCAACAGTTACAGAAGTTCCTTTGTAGGTTCCTGTA
>DASYOS010000258.1:0-11737 GCA_036007525.1 Chitinophagaceae bacterium
GTTGAATATCTTCTTCATCCATCGGGTTTTTTTCTATTGTACCTGTTTCATAAAAAGGAAGGTTCATAAAATGTACCTGTTCATTTTTTAAGCCAACATATTTGCAGGCAGCTCTCGCTTCGCAGCGTCGTATCAATCCTTTTATAGTTCTTATTTCTTCACTATCTTTTTCACTCGATCTTTTTGAATTTAAAAATGCTGTTGCATCATCCAGTATCTTTTTGCTTTTGGTATTATCTATGCCAAAAATATTTTCAAATCCCACTGCAAAATCTATAAACCTTGTAACGAATTCGTCAGTAACGGCAATATTTCCACTGGTCTGGTATCCAACATGCACTTCATGCCCCTGATCGTGTAAACGCATAAAAGTGCCGCCCATACTAATTATATCATCATCAGGATGTGGAGAAAAGATCAATACTTTTTTTGGAAAAGGTTGTTTCCTTTCAGGATGTCTTGTTTTGTTTGTATCTGGCTTGCCACCTGGCCATCCTGTTATTGTGTCCCGAAGCATATAGTATACCTCCAGATTTATTTCATAGGAATCTCCCCTTTCTGTTAAAAGATCACTTAATCCATAATCATTGTAATCATTATTAGTTAAACTTAAAACCGGCTTACCTAATTTTAAGGCAAGGTTTACAACAGCACTACGAATAATTTTTGGTGTCCATTCACATTCACCGGTGAGCCAGGGAGATTTAAATCTTGTTAATTCCCCTGCTGCAACTTCATCAATTACAAATGTGCAATCATCGTGGTTCTGCAGCAGTGATGCGGGCACATCTTCTGTACTATCATCCTCAACTGCTTTTTTAATTACGGGTGCTTTATTTTGCCCCCATGCCATCAAAATAATTTTTTTCGATTTCAAAATCGTGCTTATACCCATGGTTATTGCCATACGCGGCACCAGCGATATATTTTCAAACTCACGTGAGTTGGCAAGGCGGGTTGAGTTATCTAAAGTTGTAAGCCTGGTTTTTGAATAGATGGCGGAGCCGGGTTCATTAAAACCGATATGACCATTTACGCCAATACCCAGAATTTGCAAATCAATTCCACCGGCCTCTTCAATTTTTCTTTCATAATCAATACAATGTTCCTTTACTTGGTCTTTTGGCAGCGTACCGTCTGGTAAAAAATAATTATTTGGATCAATATCGGTTTGCTCAAACAAATACTTTCTCATAAAATAATGATAGCTCTGCAAGGCATTTGCTTCCATAGGGTAATATTGATCAAGGTTAAAAGTGATCACATTTTTAAAACTTAATCCTTCCTGCTTATGCAGCCGCACCAACTCTGCATATAAAGTTTTTGGTGAAGAGCCGGTAGATAAACCAATTACACATTTTTCACTTTTGCTCTCTTTTTCTCTTATAAGATCAGCAATGGCATTGGCAACATATACTGACCCTTCTTTTGGTGAGGAAAATATTTTTACAGGAATTTTTTCTAATGAATCAGTAAGATCAATACTTGGACGCATGCTAGTAGTTTGTGGTAAAATTATTTAAAAGTTTTTGTTTGTCCTTACATAAGCGATTATTCAAGCAGGTATTTGTATGTATTATTAAAGTACGAGCTAATGCTTTTCAGCTGCAATTTAATGTAACTATCGGGTGATAAAGCAAGAATGGCATGTGGAAAATCACATTCAATAATTACTGTTAAGGTATTTTTATTGATAGTGAAATGATGAGGATCATAATTGTTCCAGCAATTATCTTTTACATTATTCAGTGCCCATTCGTATGTTTCTTTATCAACTTCTTTTTTGTGCAACTGATTTAATAATTCTTTTTTGTATGCATTTATTTTTGCTGATTGTTTCTTTTTAACAAGTGTTAAGAAATTTCTTTTTTGAGTTTTTTCGATGAGGCTATCCAGCGTTATCAAATTACCAGTTTGCAGGTTGAAACAATAATAAGTCCGCCACGTAGTGGGATACGCTCCAAATCCACCCCATTGAAAATTTAAAGAGACTATTTTTTGAGTCTGATGGTTTATCTCAAAATCTATGTCCGATAAACTCTCTTTAGAGGCTTCTTCAAGCATTGATCTTATACTGGTTACTTTTTTCTCAATATCTCTTTCTTTTTTAAAGTCAGTCTTTAATTTTTGATTGATCTTATTTTCTGGAGTTTTATTTTTCATTTTAAAAATAGGGAAGATCAATGTAGAATCCGGCGTATTGTAAAAATCATTTTGAGGAACAGCTTTTATTTTTTCTATAGAAATTATTTGTGAATAGCAGCAAATGTGCAAACAAACGAAAAGGGTTACCTGTATGAATTGTTTCATATTATTTTTCTATAAATAAAAGTATTGGAACTAACAAAATCTTCTTCATAAATCATTATTTTAAAACTGGTAATATTATTTTAGAATTATTAGTGCCATCGTGATAAATGCGAATAGCAGCTTTTTGAAAATCTTTATCCTCTGCCTGGTAAATATTTATAAATTTTTGTGGATTCCTGTCTGCCAATGGAAACCAGCTGCTTTGCACCTGTATCATAAGCCGATGCCCTTTTTTAAAAGTATGGGCAACATCGGGCAATTCCCATTTTACTTTTGTTATTTTATTAGGAGTAAAAGCCTCAGGCCTTTCAAAGCTATTTCTATATTTCCCTCTCATAATTTCGCCACGAACCAGCATTTCATAGCCTCCCATCTGATATTCTTTTCCGCTGCCTTTTAAATTTTTATCATATTCAAAATCATCAGGAAATACATCAATAAGTTTTACAACAAAATCAGCATCGGTTGTAGAAATCGATACAATTAAATCAGCAATAACAGCACCAGCAACAGTTACATCATTATTTAAAATATCTGTTTGGTACGTTAATACGTCAGTGCGCCTTTCAGAAAAACGCTGGTCATCGGTCATGTATTCTCTGGTTCTGCGGTTATGAATATCTTCTGTATAAGGAACAGGATGAAAAGGATCGCTTATATACTCATCATAATTGGGAGAAGGTTTATTAGTTGAAAAAACAGATTGAATTTTATCTGTTACAGTTTTTATTTTATCGCTAATAGTTTCGGTTTCAGTTGTGTTAGAAACACTTTTTACAAAAGATGCTTTTCCACCTGTATTTAAAAACAAATCAGAATTTGTAACATTTGCAGGTGGCCATTGATCATATTTTTTCCAATTATTTTCTCCTGTAAAAAAAATATTTGCTTCAGCAATCTGACTTACATCTCCTTTATTTTTAAGATAATAATTAAAAAAAGGCTTCTCAAGATTTTGCTGATAATATTCTGATGTGTTGCTGCCAAAAAGGGCATTACCTAAATAACTTCCTTCTCCGCTCCATTGGCCATGATACCAGGGACCCATTACAATTTTACTATTTGTTTTGGGACTTTGTTTTTCAGTAGCCTTGTAACTGTTCCATGCTCCCCAGCAATCTTCAGCATCAAATAAACCTCCAACCCAAAGCATAGCAGGTTTTACATTATATAAGCCAACTCTTGCATTGCGTGCCTTCCACCAATCGTCATAATCGGGATGCTGATACATCTCATGCCAAAACTTTATGCTGTCGCCAATCAATTTTGCTAAATTTTTTACCGGCCCTGTTTGTAAATAAAATTTGTAATTATCTTTTATTGGTGTGGTAAAGCTCGTACCGTAATTCATTGTAGGTTTTGGATGGGGCTTACCAAAAGTGGGATAAAATGAAAAGCCATCCATTGCAAAAAATGCGCCGTTATGATGAAAATCATCTCCCATAAACCAATCGGTAACGGGTGCCTGCGGACTTACTGCTTTTAGGGCAGGATGACCGCTGAGTGCAGCTTCTGTTGAATAAAATCCCGGGTATGAAGTGCCTAAAACACCAACTTTTCCGTTGTTGCCTTCTATGTTTTTTAAGAGCCAATCAATTGCATCATATGTATCGCTTGCTTCATCAATATCTTTGTTGGTTTTTTTATTAGCATTAAAAGGGCGCACGTCCATAAACTCACCCTCACTCATATACCTGCCTCTTACATCCTGTGTAACAATTATATAATTTTCTTTTAAATATGCCACGCGGTATGTACGCCATATTGTAGAATATTTATCTTCACCATATGGTGCGCAGGAATATGGAGTTCGTGTCATTAAAAAAGGATGCGTTTCTGTTTTGTTTTTTGGGATATAAATGGAAGTAAATAATTTTACTCCATCTCTCATTGGTATGTATCTTTCTATTTTGGTGTAATTATTTATAAACCATGTGCTGTCAGCATTTTGGGCCGCCACAGAAAAGGAAAAAAAGATTAATGCGGAAAACAATAGATTTTTATTCATATAAATATTTTTTTGGAATTCTAAATTTAAAGAAACTAAATTGTATGTATGAATAATAATGAAGAACTGATACAAACCTTTTATGATGCTTTTGCAAGATTGGATTATACTACTATGCAAAATTGTTATGCTACTAATCCCGTTTTTAATGACCCGGTGTTTGGAATATTACAAGGAAACGAAGTAAAAGCAATGTGGGAAATGCTTTGCAAAGGCGCTACTGATTTAAAAATAGAATACAATATGATAGAGGTTGATGGTGATTATACAACCTGTAACTGGTGTGCTACCTATACTTTTTCCAAAACCAAACGTAAAGTGGTAAATAAGATAAAAGCACATATGCGTATGGAGAATGGGAAAATAACAGAGCATACTGATGAATTTGATATTTACAAATGGAGCAGGCAGGCATTGGGTTTGCCCGGAATATTGCTCGGATGGAGTGGATATTTAAAAAATAAAATAAGGTATAATGCAAAAACAAGTTTGCAGAAATTTATGCAGCAATAAATTTATAATTCTTCCATAACAGATTCGCCACTGCTTTAATCACCACTTATGTATTATTTACCTTCCACCTTTGTTATCTTAACAGTATTAGTAGGCAAATGAAGGTCAATAGGGGTGCTCCCTGTATTTACCACAAGGTCGCCAGCTTTTAAAAATCCTCTTTCTTTAAGAATATTTATCTGGTCAAATATTATATCATCAAGGCTTTCTTCTTCATTATAAAAAAAGGCCCTTACACCCCAGCTTAAACTCAATTGATTTATTAAACTTTTTTCTTTGCTAAAAATATAAAGCAAAGATTTAGGGCGATAGCTGCTTAGCATAAAACCAGTATAGCCACTTTCGGTCATGCCTATCAACGCTTCTGCCTGTACATCCTGCGCAAGCTTGCATGCACTGTAGCATACGGCATCACTTAAGAAAGATGGGGAATGCGATTGCGGTGCAAGAATATCATCGCGGTCATAGTCATAAGCTGTTTTTTCTATCTCAGAAATTATTTTACACATAGTTTCAATCACTAAGGTAGGATGTTGGCCTGTAGCGGTTTCGCCACTAAGCATTAAGGCGTCGGCGCCTTCTAAAACTGCATTGGCAACATCTGATATTTCACTCCGATTAGGTTTAATACGATCTATCATGCTCTCCATCATTTGCGTAGCAACAATAACAGGCTTTGCACGATGCATGCATTTGCGAATGAGTTCTTTTTGTATTAAGGGAACCTTTTCTACAGGGAGCTCAACACCAAGATCGCCACGGGCAATCATTATCCCATCGCTTTCAACAATAATATCCCGAATGTTTTTAAGGGCTTCCGGCTTTTCAATCTTTGCAATAACTTTGGATTTACAATTGTGTTCTTTTAAAATCGCTTTCAGCCCAATAATATCATTTACCTGGCGTACAAACGAAAGCGCTATCCAATCAACATTTTGATCAATTATAAAATAAAGGTCAACCAGGTCTTTTTCTGTTAATGCAGGCAGTGAAATTTTTGTGTCAGGAAGATTTATTCCTTTTTTTGAAGAGAGAATTCCGCCCATTATCACCACCACTTTTACATCGTTATTAGGGTCAATTTCTACGACCCTTACTTCAAGTTTGCCATCATCAATCATTATGGAATTGCCGGGCTTTACATCTGAATGCAGATTAGGATAACTAACATATATCCTATCTTTTGTACCAATACATTTTTCATTGGTGAATGTGAGTATATCACCCGGCTTTATATCCAGTTCATTATTTTCTATTTCACCTACACGCAGCTTTGGCCCCTGCAGGTCAGCAAGTATCGCAATATTGTAGGGCTCGGTTTTATTTATCTGCCGGATAAATTCTATGATCTTTGCTTTATCATCGTGTGTACCGTGTGAAAAATTCAAACGAAAAACATTTACTCCGGCCTTTACCAGTTCCAAAAGCTTATCGTATGTATCGCAGGCAGGCCCTACAGTTGCAATAATCTTAGTTCGCTTTATAGTGTGTTCAATCCCTGCCTGTCTATCCATATTCCTGTGCAGGTACTTCGCTATATTTTTTGACATAATTAACTAGATAATATTTTTACAATCTTCATCCACTCTTCACTTATGCGTTGCTTTTTCTTTACTGCTTCATCTAATGGCGTATAATGCATGCGGTTGTTGAGAATACCTACAAACACGTTATACCTTCCTTCCAATAAACACTCTACAGCGGCATAACCCATACGGCTGGCTATGATCCTGTCGAAACAACTGGGCGAGCCACCACGTTGAATATGACCAAGTACGCAAATCCTTACTTCCTGTTGAGGCATTCTTTGTTTAATAACCTTAGCCACTTCATGTGCACCCCCATATTTTCCTTCTGCCACTACAATAAGGTTTACCAATTTATGCCTTCTTTCTTTTTCGGTTAATGCTTCCAATATCCCTTCAATATCTGTTTCCTTTTCCGGAATTAAAATATTTTCTGCACCGGTGGCAATGCCACTATGCAAAGCAATATAGCCTGAATCCCGACCCATAACTTCGATTACAAATAAACGGTCATGGGCATCCATGGTATCACGTATTTTATCAATGGCTTCCACGGCGGTGTTAACAGCAGTATCAAATCCAATTGTAAAATCGGTGCCTGCTATATCTTTATCAATTGTGCCCGGCAAGCCTATGCAGGGAATATCAAATTCATTGCTAAAAAGTTGTGCCCCCTTAAATGATCCATCGCCGCCAATAATTATCAATCCATTTATGCCGAATTTTTTTAAATTGTCATAAGCTTTTTTTCTCCCTGCAGATTCAAGAAATTCATTGCATCGCGAAGTTTTTAAAATGGTACCGCCTCTTTGAATTATGTTGGCCACACTTTTACTTTCCATTTTAAAAATATCCCCATCTACCATTCCGGCATAGCCACGCATAATTCCATAAACTTCCAGGTTATTATAATTTCCTGTTCGTACTACAGCCCTTATGGCAGCATTCATTCCGGGAGAATCGCCTCCCGAAGTAAGAACTCCGATTCGTGTTACTTTTTTATCCATTCTTTAGCTGAAAAACTTTATTAAGGTGGCAAAACTACATATTTACAAACTAACAGTTTTTTAGTCAGAGATGGAAACAATTATTTAATTTCAAAGCAAATTCTAAATGAAATGATAAAGAAATATTCTATTCTGCTTCTGTCGGCTATGATTGTGCTCACATCAGTTTTTGCTCAGATAAAATATCCGAAAGTAAAAAAAGTTGATCAGGTTGATAATTATTTCGGCACTACAATCTCTGATCCTTATCGCTGGCTGGAAGATGATAAAAGTACAGAAACAGCTGAATGGGTTGCTGCACAAAATAAAGTGACACAGGATTATCTTTCTAAGATTCCCTTTAGAGAGCAGGTGCGTAAAAGGCTGGAAGAAATGTGGAATTATCCAAAATACAGTTCTCCGAGAAAAGAAAAAGAATATTATTACTTCTATAAGAATGATGGTTTGCAAAACCAAAGTATCCTGTATCGTCAAAAAGGATTAAATGGTACTGCAGAGGTTTTTATTGATCCAAATAAAATGAGTAAAGACGGCACAGCTGCGGTAGGATCACCTGCATTCAGTAAAAGTAAAAAATATGCAGGCTACTTAATTGCACAGGCAGGCAGCGATTGGCAGGAAGGTTATGTTATGGATGTTGCTACTAAAAAACAGCTGAGCGACAAAATTGAATGGATAAAATTCAGCGGGCTTACATGGAAGGGTGACGATGGGTTTTATTACAGCCGCTATCCTGAACCGGATGAGAAAAGTAAATTAAGCAAGCAAAATCAATTTCATTCTGTGTATTACCACAAATTAGGAACACCCCAATCTTCAGATGAACTTATTTACCAGGCTAAAACACATCCCCTCCGTAATGTAGGCATAGACCTTACAGAAGATGAACGTTTTCTTTCGCTATATTTATCTGAAGGTACCAGCGGGACAGAGATATGGGCAAAGGATCTGAAAAATAACCAAAAAGATTTCTCTCTATTAATAAAAGGCTTTGATACAGAAGCTGGGGTTATAGATAATGACGGCGACAAATTATTGGTAAGAACCAATGCCGATGCTCCCAATTATAAAGTTGTATTAATAGATCCAAAAAAACCTTTAAAAGAAAACTGGCAAACAATAATACCAACTCGAAACCAATTGTTGGGTGGTGTTGGTACAGCAGGAGGTAAATTGTTTCTTTCGTACCTGGAAGATGCCTCAAGCCGGATATATCAAACTAATTATAAAGGAATATTGGAGAGGGAAATAAAATTGCCCGGCATAGGCTCTGCCGGTGGCTTTGGGGGTTACAAAGATGATAAAGAAATATTCTACACTTATTCATCCTTTAATTACCCGCCTGCCATTTTTAGATATGATATTGCTACAGGTAAAACAGAACTTTTCAGAAGGAATGAAGTAAAAATAAATGCCGATAATTATCAAACAGTTCAATCCTTCTTCACTAGTAAGGATGGTGCAAAAGTACCATTGTTCATCACTTATAAGAAGGGATTAAAATTGAATGGGAATAATCCAACTTTTGTGTATGGTTATGGCGGGTTTAATATCGCATCTACACCCGGCTTTAGTATTTCAAATGCATTTTTTTTAGAACAGGGTGGTGTGTATGTGTTGGTAAACCTTCGTGGTGGTAGTGAATATGGTGAAGCATGGCACAAGGCAGGCATGCTGCAAAACAAGCAAAATGTTTTTAATGATCTTATCGGTGCTGCAGAATTTCTTATTAAAACAAAATATACCAATCCGCAAAAGCTTGCCATGCGTGGCGGAAGCAATGGCGGATTATTGGTTGGTGCTGTGATGGCACAACGCCCTGATCTTTTTAAAGTTGCTATTCCGCAGGTTGGCGTAATGGATATGTTGCGCTATCATACTTTTACAATTGGCTGGGCATGGGCAACTGAATATGGACGAAGTGATAAGGAAGAAGATTTTAGAAATCTTATTAAATATTCTCCTTTACATAATTTAAAAAAAGGAGTTAAGTATCCTGCAACACTTATAACCACTGCTGATCATGATGACAGGGTAGTGCCTGCACACAGTTTTAAGTTTGCGGCCACTTTGCAGCAAATGAATGATGGCACCAACCCTACATTAATACGGATAGAAACTAAGGCAGGTCACGGCGCAGGTAAGCCCACCAGCAAACAAATAGAAGAGGCTGGGGATATCTGGAGCTTTGTTATGTATAATTTGGGGATGACATTTAAATAGTGAGTCAGAAGTTAAAAGAGCGCATCCAACCTAAGCATCTGTATTTATATTTTACTTTAACGGTAGGGCTTGCTGCTGTGCCGGAATTCATTGAACGTTCAGCCCGCAACCGCAGCCCGATTGAAAAACTGAAGTTGAAGTTAAGAACAAAAAGCTGATAGATATTCTTCAGCCGGAACCGAAGCCGATTAGCGAACAAAAAGATGAGGATATATTCGTCAACCGGCATAGTAGCAAACCCATTGTTACCTGCCGTTTTACTCCTTCGGGTTAAGAGTTGCTGAATTAAAGCGAACAAGTTTGTCCCAATCAATAGACCCGTCGTTCTTGCAAAAAGTGTCCGCAAATTCTTTTGTAAACTTATTTATCATTTGAGCATAAGACTGCATAAAATCGTCATTGCGTTCTCTTGCTTGATGTCCTAATGGTTCTATAATCTTTGTATAAAAATCTGTGTCACCCGACATGAACTCCCAAAATTTTTGTCCGCAATATTTAAAGTAATCGCCTTTGTCGGGTTTATTTTCTCTGCCATAACAACAACCATTAACTGCAATAATGTTTAGTTGTGAATTGCTTGTACGAAGTGTTTTTTTAGCTGTTTTAAAGTCTCCAACCAACTTAGCAATTTGACTGCTATTGCCCCAATTCGGTCCCGACTTAATCGTAACGATATAGCGAATGTTGTCATTATCAAATTCAAGGTCAATACCTATGATACCTGATTTTCTGCCTTTGTAAACTTTTTCATTTACGAAAATCGCAAGTCCTTCAAGCCAATCACCAAATATGGTTTCTTCCTGTGAGGAAATAAAAGCATCAGTCAAACTTTTAATAATATCCTGTGCTGTAAGAACATACTTTGCTTTAAAAAGATAAGGGTTCTTTTTGCTTAAAACTTTTTTCAGTTTCAAGTCTTTTAAACCTGCAATTCTTTTTTGATGGAATGTGCCAATATTTTCTTCAACGTACTTTACTACGCCTTTTAAGTTCAAAGTCTCCATATTTTACGTCTGGTTCTAATAAATACAATTCTACAGGTTTTATTTGGTCTTTTACCATTTGATAATAGTCTTGCATAATCTCAATTCCGATTGAGTTTCTAAGCATTCTGTTTGCAACTATCAATGTAGTCCCTGAACCCATGAACGGGTCAAGAATAATGTCGTTTTCCTTTGTAAAAAGTTTGATGAACCATTCAGGAAGTTCTTCGGGAAAAGCTGCGCTATGATTTTTATTATTGCATTCAGTGGCTAAGTGTAAAACGTTTGTAGGATAAGCCTTATCCCGTGTCAACCAATTAGAAATGTTTTTACCAAAACCACTACCCACTTTTGAGTTGTCTCTTATTTTGTCTGTGTCACTAAGATTTTTAAGTCTTGATTTTGCCCAATCACCCATAGGAACCATTACTTCTTCCTGATACATATTGAATTTACGCTCCTTGTTAAATTGTAACAACCTTTCCCAAGCATCTCTAAAACGGTTTGACCATTTACCCGGATAGCAATTTTTCTTATGCCAAATAAATTCTTCGGTCCAAAGCCAACCCTGCTTTTTCATTTCTAAAATGAGTTCCATTACATAAGTGCTGCGTTCGCCGTCAAGCACTTTCTCTTTTATGTTTAAGATAAAAGTTCCTGTCGGTTTTAAAACTCTTAGAAGCTCTTTAGAAATTGGCATAAACCATTCAACATATTTGTCCGGGTGAACGCCTCCATAAGTTCCCTTTCTCTGGTCTGCGTAAGGTGGTGAAGTCACGATTAGGTCAACCGAATTATCAGGAAGTTTTTTTAATTCTTCTTTGCTGTCTCCAAAATATAGGTCTGTGCGTACTTCCATTTTTGCTGTGTCAATTTTGGCAAATTTAGCATTTAATCTGTCGGGTCAGACTGGTTGTTGATAAGTGTCAAATAATTAGAAACTGTCGCAAAAAATGGCAGGTAACGGACAGGGCTTGCCGAAGTACGGGAATTAGAATTCCGTCAGCCCGGTACCGATGATGATTGAAAAACTGACTCGTCCTAAAAAAAGTTGTCTGGTTTATAATAAAGATCCTGCATTCGGTTTACTAAGATAATTGATCCTGAATAAGGTTGATCAAAATACTTTTCATTGTGCGTGGGCAAACAATATTTTTGTTGCCGCAA
>DASYOS010000259.1:0-1787 GCA_036007525.1 Chitinophagaceae bacterium
TTGTTACCGATGCTTGAATTTTAGTTGAGTTTACACAAAAGTATATCTATTTATTTTGTCGTTCTGCCCTGTTGGGTGAGAAGTCAGCATATTTTACTATTTTTTGTTGAGTAGAGTACCGGTTGTGGGTAAGAGATTATGTTTCTTTTATAAGCTTGTTATTGACAAATATCAGAAGTCAACGGGATGTCTCGCCCTGAAATAGGTTGACCATTTTTGGTTATAAAATTGGTTTAAAATCTTAAAGTTACCCGGAACATTGATAAGCTTCAAAAAATCTTTTAAGGGATTTTTAAACCTTATCAACATTCCTGTCTTCTTTTATTTTCGGTTTTTTCTTGTATGATAAATAAGTGTGTTTTTGATGGGTGTGTGCAAAGCCTGGTGTCTGCATTTCTAATGAGCGGTGCCTTCTTTCTTTGTTGTAAACTTCCACAGCTTGCTTCAACATTTTATTTGCGATGTCAAGTGTTGGGATTGTTTTTATTAATCCAAATTCGTATTTGAGTGTTTGATTAATTCTTTCAGCAACTGCATTTTCATAAGGATCATATTTTTCTGTGGTGCTTAATAACATTTGATTTTTTAAAGCGAAGTCTGTGTACTCCGGAAAACAATATTGAATGCCGCGATCGCTGTGGTGTATAGTTTGCAGGTAATGATGCTCTTTGTTTTTTATGGCCATTTGTAAGGCTTCTTTTACCAGTGTTGTTTTCATGTTATCATCTAATTTATAGCCCATCACTTTTTTAGAATACAAGTCTGTAACCAGGGCTAAATAAGCATGCCTGTTTTCCAGTTTGATGTAAGTGATATCACTCACAAAAACCTGCTCTGAATGCGTAGGTACAACGTCTTTAATAAGATTTGGCGACCTGTGATAGTGATGGTTAGAGTCAGTGGTGATAAAGCATCTGCGGGTTTTGGGTACCAGTAAATGATGGTTGCGGCAGAATTTTAAAAACCTGTCTCTGCCCATTTTTATATTGCTTTGTTTGAGCTTTTCCCCAATGTCCAGGTGTAGTTTTTCTGTACCATACCGGGGCATTTTTTTACGGATCGGTTCTATCATTTCTTTTATAGCAACTGCCTGCATTTCTTTTTGTTTAGTGGCTTTGATTTTTTGATAATAAGCTTGTTTGGATATCCCGAAACATTCGTACAGCCATTTTACTTTGTAAGCTTTTTTTTCTTTCTGGCTATCTCGTTTGCTAATGCTTCGGGCAAGTACTTTTTTGATAACTCTTCCCCGGTGACTTTTTCAAAGTCTACAATAATATCCTGCTGCAGTTCTTTAATAAACTCAAGGGCTTCAATACGCTCTTTGAGCTTTTTATTTTCTTCCTTTAAACTCATACTTTTTTTGTTTTGGGCAAAGGAACTTAATTTTTGCATCCAGTAAGTAATAGAGCTGCGGGAGATGTTGTAAACTTCTGCGGCATGGTTGACAGAAATCAGCCCATTGTTAATTTCGTCAATGACGGAAAGTTTGAAGTCAAAACTGACTTTTTGATACTCTTTTTTTCGGCAGTCTGCCTTTTTGTTGTAAGCCATAGTGTTGCTAAAAATGTTTAATTTTTAGTCAACCTATTTTAGGGTTTGTCAAAAGCCCCATTTAATCCTAACGCCTGTGCTATTACACCCATCAGTAAATGTCCTATCATATCACCTAACTCTTTAAAAGAACCAGCCACTCCCATTGTTGCACCCATTGCATTTTCTGCCGCCAACTTACTTACCAAAGCATCAGAGTTTGTCCATACCGTACCAATACCAATGCCTGCAAG
>DASYOS010000260.1:0-1775 GCA_036007525.1 Chitinophagaceae bacterium
ATTTGCATTATTTATTGCAGCCATAAGTTTTTTTAACTTTAGCAGAATAAGCGGAGGTGAATGCATAAGAGTCGTTCACATTATTACTTTGCTTACGGCCGGTGCAGGCATTGGGGTATTTCTTAGCAATTTCTTTTTATGGATAAGAACAAGGTCGGATAAAAAAGACTTTTAGCACACCCTTTGCAGAGGATAATTCATTAAAAATATTTTGTATGGAAGAAAAACACAATGAAGCAACAAAAAATCGTCCCGAAGGCGACCGCGCCGTTGATGCGCCGGTAGTATTGGTTAATATTCCGGATCTTATCAAGCAATTAAAAAACGAGAAAGCCTGGGATAAAAATGACCGCAATGCCATAACAGTTTTTAAGAGTGATAAAATGCGGATCATTCTTGTTGCTATGCATAAAAAAGCGGAAATGAATACAGAACGCCCTGAGAATATTTTTAGTGTACAAGTAATAAATGGGAAAATAGAATTAAATACCGGCGTAAAAACAATTGAAGTTGGAAAAAGAGAAATGTTTGTGCTTCATGCAAACATCCCTTATAAAATTAAAGCGTTAAAAAAATCTATCTTTTTATTGACTATAATAGAATGATCAATCACTGATCTTTTCACTTACAATTTTTTGTACATCACTTAATGCAATTCTTTCCTGTACCATGGTATCTCTGTACCTGATAGTAACCATATTATCTTCTTTTGTCTGATGATCGATAGTGACACAAAAGGGAGTTCCAATAGCATCCATGCGCCTGTAACGCTTGCCAATTGCATCCTTTTCTTCATAAAAGCATTGAAAGGATGATTTGCAATCATTCATTAATTGCTTTGCAATTTCAGGTAAGCCGTCTTTTTTTAGCAAAGGAAGAATAGCCAATTTAGTGGGCGCAAGCTTAGCCGGAATTTTTAAAACCACACGGCTGTCTTCTGTGCCGTCTTCTTTCGTCCACTTCTCTTCTTCATAGGCCAAACTTAAAATGGTAAGCACTAAACGGTCAAGGCCAACAGAAGTTTCTACAACATACGGAGTATAGTTTCCATAAGGCTTCCCATCCTCTTTAAGATCATTATCAAAATATTGTAATTTCTTTTTTGAAAATTCCTGGTGACGGTTAAGGTCATAATCAGTTCTTGAGTGAATACCTTCCAGTTCCTTCCAGCCAAAAGGAAATTCAAATTCTATATCAACTGCTGCATCAGCATAGTGGGCAAGCTTTACATGATCGTGAAATTTTAATTTTTCTGTAGGTATGCCAATGCTGTGGTGCCATTCTAATCTTTCTGCTTTCCAATAGTTATACCATTCCATTTGTGTGCCGGGGCGAACGAAGAACTGCATTTCCATTTGCTCAAATTCCCGCATGCGAAAAATAAATTGCCTTGCAACAATCTCATTTCTAAAAGCCTTGCCCGTTTGTGCAATGCCAAAAGGGATTTTCATCCTTCCTGTTTTTTGCACATTCAAAAAATTTACGAAAATCCCCTGGGCTGTTTCCGGACGCAAATAAATGGTATTGGCTTCTTCAGCAACACTTCCCATTTCGGTTGAGAACATTAAATTAAATTGACGGATCTCGGTCCAGTTACAGGTTTTGCTAACACTGCATTTTATTTTATTATCGTCAATTAATTTTTTGAGTCCTTTAAAATCATCAGCAGATATTAATTGTTCCATAGATGTAATTAATCTATCAGCCTCTTCCTTGCGGCTTGCAGCTTGCAGCTCTTCAGCAAATGACTCTATCAGATGATCAACACGATACCG
>DASYOS010000261.1:0-27375 GCA_036007525.1 Chitinophagaceae bacterium
TGAAGCAATCCAGGCATATAAAACCCAATTTTATAATCCTGATTCAAAAGAAGCGGACACATATATATCGTCTCCTGAATTTTTAGAAAGTATTATTTACCGCTCCAAAATGTTTGGCAAATTAATTGGGGTAAAATACGCCGAAGGTTTTTTATCAAAAAAGATGATAGGGATACAAAGTTTTGATGCGCTAATACAAAAAGATACCTGATAAAGTAATGTCAAATAAAATAATATTAAGTAATACAATGGTAACACCAAAATTTCTGCAGGGCAAAAGCACATTTTATGCAGACATAAAAGCAAGAGTAAGCGAATATTTTTCAGAAATACAAAAACCTTCTACAGGAGATATATGGCTGCTTTCCAAAGCAATATTTTTCTGTGTAGGATACCTGTCTTTATACATTCATCTTGTATTTTTCACTCCTGTTTGGTGGTTGGCCGTTCCTGAATGTTTGTTAATGGCATGCTTTACCGCTGCTATTGGTTTTAATGTAATGCATGATGGTAACCACGGAAGTTTCAGTCAATCTAAGCTATTAAATAAAATTGCAGGTTTTTCAGTGAATTTTTTAGGAGCCAGTGCAATTATGTGGCATATGAAACATAACATTATTCATCATACTTATACAAATATTGAGGGTGTGGATGATGATATAGAAGCTGGTCCGTTGCTTAGATTTACTGAGGGCAAAAAGAAATTAAAAATTCATAAGTTTCAGCACTATTATTTTTGGTTCTTATACAGCTTGCTTCATATTACATGGATATTTTTTACAGATTTTAAAAAATATTTTACAAAGAAAATTGGTAACGTTCCTATAAGAAAAATGACTCCCAAAGAGCATATAACATTTTGGGCAGCAAAAATTCTTTATCTTTTTATGGTAGTAGCGCTTCCCATTTACCTGTTAGGTTTTGTAACATGGCTTACAGGCTTTTTAATAATAAGCATGGTAACGGGTTTTCTTATAAGTATTGTATTTCAATTAGCGCATACTGTAGAACATACTGAGTTTCCTTTGCCTGAAGAGGCATCAGGTAAAATTGAAAATGAATGGGCACTACACCAGGTGGCAACAACGGCAAATTTTGCAACAGATAATAAACTTATCAGTTGGTTGGTAGGCGGATTAAATTTTCAGATAGAGCATCATTTATTTCCAAAAATTTCTCATGTTCACTATCCTGCTATAAGTAAAATCATAAAGCAAACATGTAAAGAGCATGGCATCCAATACAATGAATTTAGTAAAATGAGACATGCCATTGTATCGCACTATTATTATATGAGAAGGCTAGGCCAGCCCGCATAAGAGTTTAAAAAGAAAGTTTCTTGATCAATTCATCTACCAGGGTTGCCTGCGATGAATTGATTTTTTGTTTGGCCTCATCTATAAAAAACCATTTACCTTTATCTACCTCAGCAAAAGATTGCATTTTGCCTGATTTCGGCGGCCACTCCATTTCAAAAGTATTGCATCGTATAGCTGATGCATCTATATCACCTTTTACGGCCCAGGCATAGATCATCTTTCCTGATTTTTGCTTTACAGGAGAAAGTGCTATAAAATTTCCAGACACTTTGCTGCCCGTTTCTTCTTCAAATTCTCTTATGGCTGCATCCAAAGCATTTTCATCATCATTATATTCTCCCTTCGGTATTGACCATGCACCTGCATCTTTATTCTTCCAAAAAGGACCACCGGGATGTACTAAAAATACCTGAAATATTTTATTGTAGAATTTATATAAAAGAATTCCGGCACTTTGTTTTTTCATTTACTTCCTATTTTTTTATTTCATTTTCTTTAACAGAATCTGGCAGTTTTTTTAAATCATTATATCTTGTTAAAACGTTACTGTGACTACATCTTATACAATCTCTTCTTCGTAAATTTATTACATAAAAACTCATTCGAAAATGAACAAAAAATATAACCACTTTTTGTTTGGTTCCATCCTGGCATTAAGTCTTTTTACTACAGCTTGTAAAAAAACGCAAGATGTAGTTGCAAACAATCCAGAGTCTACGCCTCCACCAACACCTATTGCGGTTGCAGTAGATCCGGAAAAGATAAAAGATTCTGTACTTCTTTTTACCAAAGAACTATATCTGTGGTACAATCAAATTCCCTCAACATTTAATGCAAGGAGTTATGCCGATCCAATAGCAATAATGACCGCTGTCCGTCAATATAGTATTGAGCCTGGCTTTAGTGCCCCCGTAGATCGCTGGAGCTTTGCAATGAAAAAAACGGAATGGGACAATATGAGTGGCGGATTAGGTTCAACCTTTGGAGCTACAAGTGCTGCAGAAGGAGATTTTGGATTTGGTGTATTTTTTTTAGCTGAGGGAGATCTCAGAGTAAAATCTGTGGAAAGAGAATCTCCCGCAGGCCGGGCAGGAATCAGGCGGAGTTGGAGGATAACAAAAATTAATGGCAATACAAATATTACAACTTCCAATTCTTCAACCATTGTTGATGCAGTTTACAAAAGCACCCAATCAACATTTACCTTTATTAAGCCTGATGGCAATTCTGTTGATATATCATTAACGGCTGCACATTATCGGGAACATCCGGTTTATCTTGATACTGTTTATACAATCAATTCTAAAAAAATAGGATACCTGGTTTTTAATTCATTTTTGGGTGATACAACAGAGATCACAAATGAATTCAATCGTGTTTTTAGCCGTTTTTCGTCACAAAACGTTTCAGAGGTAATTGTTGATCTCAGGTATAATGGCGGCGGCTATGTATCAATTCAGGAAAAGCTCGCTAATTATCTTATTTCATCATCATATAATAATAATATTATGATGAAGCAACAATACAATGATAAAAATTCCAGGTATAACAGCACTACTTATTTCAGAAAAACAGGTTCTGTAAATTTAAACCGGATATTTTTTATAGTTACTAATGGAACAGCATCTGCCAGTGAATTATTAATAAATAATTTAAAGCCTTATATGGATGTGAAACTTGTTGGTCCTACCAATACGCATGGAAAACCTATTGGATTCTTTCCGCAACCTGTTGGAGAATGGTATATTTTTCCCGCTTCATTTAAAAGCACTAATAAAAATGGAGAAGGAAGTTATTTCAGTGGCTTCCCTGTTAACTCGCAGGTTAATGATGGTTTAAATAAAGATTGGGGAGATATAACAGAATTATGTTTGGCAAGTGCTGTAAAATATATTTCAATCGGTGCTTTTAGAACACAGGAAGAAGGAAGTTACCAGGCTCAATTGCAGGAAGTAAAAGTAAGTAACCTGGCATTGGATGTGCCATCTTTTAAAGGAACTATTGAAACGAGGAGGTAATACAAAAACGATGTTAAAACCATCTCGTAAAACTTTTATATCAGTACATATTTTGTATATTCATAACTAAATAATAATCTAAAATGCACCTCAAAAATTATAAATTATTCCTGATACCAATTCTAGTATTAAGCTTTTTCATATCGTGTCAAAAAAGCATAGACCCTGGAGTTGGCGCACCCCCTACGTCTCTCACTCCTGTGTCAACTACTGTAGATGATAAACTAAAAGATAGTGTACTTCTATATACAAGGGAGATATACTTATGGTACAATCAAATACCAGCAAGTTTTAATCCGAGAACATTTGCTGATCCTGATAAAATTATGCAGGCAATTAGGCAATATAGTGTAGAGCCCGGGTTTACAGCCCCTGTAGACCGTTTTAGTTTTGCTATGAAGCAAACGGAATATAATAATCTTGCCAGTGGAATCTCAGCAGACTTTGGCTTTAGTGTATTCTTTTTTGCGGAAGGGGATCTTAGGGTAAAATACGTAGAACGAGAATCAGCCGCCGGCAAAGCCGGTATTCGCAGAGGTTGGAGAATTACCAAAATAAATAACAGCACAGATATAACTACATCGAATTCAACCTTTATAGTTGATAATGTTTTTTACAGCGCTACAACAACATTCACTTTTATAAAACCTGATGGAAGTTCAGTAACCATGACTTTAAATGCGTCTTCGTATAAAACGCATCCTGTTATGGCAGATTCAGTGTATTCCATAGGAGGTAAAAGCATTGGCTATATTGTTTTCAAATCATTTTTGGGTGATATCCCGGAGATCAACAGCGAATTAAACCGCGTTTTTAGCCGCTTTGCTTCAGCCAATGTAAATGATGTGATAGTTGACCTTAGATATAATGGAGGTGGCTATGTATCTGTAGCTGAAACACTATCTAATTATCTTGCCCCCTCATCAGCTACGGGAAGCGTTATGATGACACAACAATTCAATGATAAACTAGGTCCACGCTATAATTCAACAACTAATTTTAATAAAAAAGGTTCCATAAATTTATCACGAGTATTTTTTATTGTCAGCAGTAGTACCGCTTCTGCAAGTGAACTACTCATCAATAATTTAAAGCCCGTAATAAATGATGTAAAACTGATAGGTCGTAATAGTACTTACGGCAAGCCCGTAGGCTTCTTTCCTCAACCCGTAGGCGATTGGTTCATTTTCCCTGTATCGTTCCGTACGGTAAACAAAAGTGGTGTAGGAAATTATTTTAATGGCTTTGCCCCTGATGCTACTGTTGCTGATGGAGTGGATAAGGATTTTGGTGATGTTACCGAAAGCAGCCTTGCAAGTGCGATTAAATATATTACCACAGGTACTTTCAGATACCAGGCAGGGCAGGCATATCAGGAATTGCCACAAGTAACAACAGGTAATTTAGAGCTGGATGAGCCTTCATTTAAAGGAACAATAAGTAATAGAAAATAAATACCCAGATACTCATTTAAATAAAATGTCCCGCTGTTTTGCGGGACATTTTTATTTTGAAACCGTTTTAGTCTTCTTTTTGTATTTATGCTTTTTGTATTTCGATTTAATAACAGGAGTTTTTGAAACTACTTTGGCAGGTGTTGTTCTGATCTGGACTGAATCGTAAATAATTTTTTTATGAATTAATACGTCAGCTTTAGCGGCTCTATCAGCTGTGTTTTTATCTTTCGCAGTTCTATCAATATTATCTTTAATGGTTTGTGAAGAAGCACTGAGAGATAGCATAGTTGCTGCAAAGATCAGTGGCAAAAATTTATTTTTCATAGTTTATAATGTTGGCCTGTATAAATTTAGACGAATATCCATGTAAAAACGTTTCAGGAAAAAGAATATTAAGAAACCTTTAGGAATCTGAAAAGTAATTGCGAGGAATGAAATGACGAAGCAATGTTAAAATATATATTAAATTGCTTATATGCTATATGCAAAAGAAGTAACTACACAGGATGAACTAATTCAGATAAATAAGTTGAACCAACAAAACCTTACAACTTCCTTGTCAAAACAGGAGCAGGAAGATCAGGGCTTTGTTACATGGCTGTATCCTGTTTCTTTATTGCAGCAGATGCATAATATTGCTCCCAGTATAATTATAAAGGATGGCAATGCTGTGGTTGGCTATGCTTTGGTAACACCTATTGAAGCAGGAAGTTTTCATCCCGACCTTAAAAGAATGATAGATAATCTTGAGCCCCTGGATTACAAAGGCAAGCAACTTTCCTCCTATTCATACTATATCATGGGTCAGGTTTGTATTGATAAATATTATCGGGGAAAAGGGGTTTTCACTATTCTTTTCCAAGAGCATAAGGAATTATATAGTGACAAGTATGAATTGCTGGTTACAGAAATATCAACAAAGAATTACCGATCTCAAAAAGCCCATGAAAAAGTGGGCTTTATAACCATAAATACTTATAATGATGCTATGGATAGCTGGAATGTTGTGGTTTGGGATTGGAAGTAGGAATTTACTTAAATACGCAATATTTTTTTAAGCTTAATAGAATTCTGTCGTCCATCAAACACGGTAATTATTTCAATGCCAGTTCTTCGGTTTCTGTAATAAATAATATTTTGTTTTGTTATAGCATACTTACGAATGTTCTTTCGCTTATTAAAGTATCCGAATATTCGTGGGTTAATTGAAATAATGAAATAAAATATTTCTAATTTTTTCAAAAATTCATCAACAACTTTTTGATTCCAGTTTTGTGAGAGGTAAGAAAGAATGTTATTAATATCATTTTTCGCCTGCGGAGAAATTATAACAGGCTTTGGCTTTTTATTTCTTTTTGCCATAAGCAGCTTGCATTTCATTTAGAAATGATCCGAAGTCAGTGCCTTCTCCATTATCTAATTGCTGAATGCCTTTGGCAATTTTAGAGCTAACAATGTTCTTGTCAATATTTTGGATTGCATACTTTTTTTGTGCAGCCAATTCCTGTAAAATAAGATAAGCGGATTGAAGTTGTTTTGCATCCAATACTTCAAGGCTTTTACTTATTTTATTTTTAATAGCTGCTGTTGACATAAGAATCCTTTATTTAAAAATACAAAATATTTGCCGTTGTTGTATGTTCGTGCGGAAGTTTTGCAGCATGGCATCAACACAGAATACCAACAGTGGCGAAGGAGAATTATCACCTAAAAAAATAAAAACTTTTATCTGGCTTATCTTCGCAGGTATTCATGATGAAAAATATTTTTAATTCCTTTTTCAATAAATTCTTTTGTATAATCTTATTATCCTTTTACGGGACAGGGTCAGCTATTGCTTTTGATGCAAATGATACAACTGCAACTTCTACTCAAAAGGAAGCTATTTATTTTATACAGAAAATAAAAACTATACCATACAGCGCTCATTGGCCACATATAAAGCCGGCCTTGTTCCTAAAGAACTTAAAAGAAAATATTTACAACCCTTTAAGCATTTACGAAGGCAGTAATGTGAACTTCTGCGGCTATGCGGCTCTCTCCTACCTGCCGCTACATCATAATCCCCTTGGCTATATAAAATTCATGCTGGAATTATATACTACGGGTAAAGCCACATTTGGCAAGGTGTTTATAAAGCCTTCGCAACAAATTATGCAGGTTGCAGGAACGCTGAAATTTAAAGGCGCATTGGATATACGGCCGGCAGATCAGCTTTGGTTCCTAAGCCTTGCCGATCATTTTAAAGGTTATGTAAATTTCTTTAACAAGCATTATGATACCGGTGACGAAAATACTTTTTGGGCATCAGTGAACTATGCAAAGTTCAACCGTATGATCAAAAATCTTTTTAATTATAAACTAACAACAAGGGGTTATGATCTTATGCATCCTCATGTAGATAACCTGTATGAGTACATAAAAAATAAGATGGTTGACGGCACTGTTGTTTTATACCTTAATAATACCTACCTCTACAAAAAGAACCACAATACTTTAAAATTAGGTATCCCGACACATTTTATTGTGCTCCTTGATATTATACAAACGGATGATGTAATCACTATAACCTATTGGGATTATGGGTTTCGATCGGTGAGGCAGATAACGCCTGCGTTCTTAAAAAAGATAGTGTTTGGTATTACCTGTTGCATAAAGAAGTTACCATGATAAAGATGATCAGCATATTTTTTTGTACTGCGCTGTTATATTCATGTACGCCAACAAAAAATATTTCAAACTATTATTTAGAAAATAAGCAAACGCTGGATAAAATTCAGGAGTCATATAAAGCACAATATTCGCATCGCCCCTTTTCAATTGGGTTTGCCGATAAAATTTTCAACACTATTTCAATAGAAATATTTACTGATTCATTAAAATACATTTATGAATTTACTGTGGCGGAAGAAAGGATGAAAGATACCCTGGTTAAGTATCATTTATCACCACCGGGTATTAATCAATTGGTATCAGAGATGGCTAAAGTACATTGCATATGGATAAACAACCTCGAATACTATGTTGAAGATAAAAAGGAAAACCTGATATTCATGGCCATCAGGGATAAGGGTTTTAATGTCCCTTTCACAAATAAAAAATATTATATACTAACGTATTTTTCACAGCCCCAATATTACGATTCAGAAGGACGATTATTAGATCGCAGATCCAGAAGAAGCATTAGAAAAATAAATGAAGATGTTTTTAAAAGGATTACTGATAAAGTAGCTTATACTAAATCCGACAGGTTTAGGTAGTAAGCGTACTATCTGAATGCGCAAATACTCTATTTATTACTATACTTATTTTTTTAGCGCTATCGCTATAACTATTATTAACAATAAAATCAGTATGTATACTACCTTGCCCGCAGTGCGGACACCTCTTGAATAGTATTGTGTAATTGCAAGGTTCGGGTTATTTATAAGGTCATGTTTTATTTTATTTTTCAAAATATTAAATGAAACTTTATTCCACAGGCTCGCTTTCTGTCCTGTTAGTGTTACAAATTCTTTAAATGAAAGCTTTACAAATTCTCTCCCTTTTACATAACTCATCATCTCAGAAGAGTTTACCGGCTTTTTAATAGAAGACGAAAATGTAACATTTGGTTGTATAGCAGTTATCAAAAACAGTCCGAATAAAAGGGATATAAATTTTCTCATATTATTATTTTTTGAATTCGGAAGATAGATAAATTTTGATATAACAACAGCTATCCTGAGTTTGTAACTCAAGTCCTCCTTCATTTAATTATGGTTTATAAGTCCATAATTGCAAATTCATGCCCTGGTTTGTGTCTTCACAAACCGAAATTATAATATGGTTCGAGCAGACACGACCCACGGCGAAAGAATTAATCATAAATATCTTTTCTGTGCCCTATATCAATTACAAATACAGTAAGGATTTTATCTTCAACATTATAAATAACCCGGTAATCGCCAATTCGAATTCTGTAGCCTGAACGACCTGTTAGTTTTCTATAGCCATAAGGGCGGGGATCTTTGGAAAGATCATTAATAGCTTTTATGATCCTGTTGAAATGTGGAGGATGAATTTACCTAACTGTTTTTGAGCATAACGGTCAATAACAAGTTGGTACATTATTTTTTACGTTTAGCTTTTAATTCATTTACAGCCTGGTTAAAAGGAATAAGGCTAGGCTTGCGTTTCATTGCCCTATCGTATGCTTTTATATCTTCCATTTCTTCTGCTAACTCTAAAAGTCTTTTATACTGGTTTAATGGAAGTTGCACAGCTATGGCTTTACCTTTTTTATCAGTAACTATTTGTTCTGTAATGCTCATAACTTAAAATTACAAAAGTTATTTAGAAGTACAACGGGCTGCTATCCTGAGTTTATAACTCAGGATAGCTTTTTCTTTTTATTTGTAGTTTATAAACCCGTAGTTGCAAACTACGGACAGCAGCATTTTTAATATTTTATGATACTAAGGATAGCGTGGGATTACTGGAAATTAAAATTTTGGGTACATTAGTTGTGTAGGCTCTTATATGGCGCAAGTATGCAGCAATGGTTTTGTGTTTAGCGTACTTGTGCCTTGTAAAGATGGTTTGAATTTAAAGTTTAGCTTTTTTAGGTTTATAGAATATTATATGACACAAGTACCTCTTATATGGCGCAAGTATGCAGCAATGGTTTTGTGTTTAGCGTACTTGTGCGTTGTAAAGATGGTTTGAATTTAAAGTTTAGTTTTTTTAGGTTTATAGAATATTATATGACACAAGTACGCCACGCTTTAAGCCAGCCCTGCATACTTGCGCCAGCGGGGGGTGTGAAAAACAAGCATCAGGAACAAAGCATATACGTGTGCGTATTTCATAATTTCTTTTAATTACTTAAGACTTCCAACTAGCCTAAATGCAGATTCAGATGTTTATTTTTTAGCTACGATCTTAATATGGAATTCAATGGAATCCGAAATAGTTTTATCAGCTAAATTATCAAAAAACTTTCCTGATTTATAGCGGATACCCCTCCGCTGGCGCAAGTATGCGGCAATGGTTATGTGTATTGCGTGCTTGTGCCTTGACAAGATTTTCAAACTTATTATTTTTATTTTTATACTATGAGCCGAAAATATAAATTTCATGATAATGATAAAATCTATTTTGTAAGTTTCGCTGTAATTGATTGGATAGATTTATTTGTTAGAAACGTTTATAAAGATGTAGTTGTAGATAGTTTGCGTTTTTGTCAAAAAGAAAAAGGGTTAGAATTATACGGTTGGTGTATAATGACAAGTCATGTCCATCTGATAATTGGCACAACAGGTAATCCCCTGGAAAATATTATGAGAGATTTAAAAAGGCATACTTCTGAACAATTACGCAAAGTGATAGAAACAACTCCTATAGAAAGCAGAAGAGAATGGACGTTGAAAATGATGAAAGATGCAGGTACATTAAACAGCAATAACAGAGGGTTTCAGTTATGGCAGCAACATAATAATCCAATACAACTTATCAGTAATAATATTGCTCATCAAAAATTAGATTATATACATTATAATCCTGTGGATGCCGGCTTTGTAAGTAAACCTGAGGACTGGCTTTACAGCAGTGCTATAGATTATTACGAAGGAAAAGGATTACTGGAAATCAAAATTTTGGATACACTAGGTGTATAGACTTCTACATGGCACAAGTACGCCACGCTTTAAGCCAGCATTTGCTGGCGCAAGTATGCAGCAATGGTTTTGTGTATTGCGTACTTGTGCCTTGTAATGATGGTTTGAATTTAAAGTTTAGCTTTTTAGGTTTATAGAATATTATATGGCACAAGTACGCCGCGCCTTAAGCCAGCCCTGCATACTTGCGCCAGCGGAGGGAGCCAGCGGAGGATTCGCTTCACAATATTACTTCAATAGAATAAATGTATTTTTTAAAAAGCTTTACTTTTTTTGAAAGTTCAACAGGTATATTCTTTTTACTTGTATAATTTAGATTATATCTGGTTAAATAATTTTTAGGAATTGAACTAAATTTAGTAGCGTACCCTACATTATCTGCCTGCGTATGTTTTGCGGAAACTATCCCAATTAAATTTCCAATTTCATTAAAAAGTGGTCCGCCACTATTCCCTGGCTGTATTGGGGCTGAAATTTGATATAACGTCTCATCACCTAAGAATCCTGAAGTAGAGCTTATGACGCCAGTTGTTAATTTTATTTCATGACCCATTGTGTTTTGTAATGGATAACCGAGAACAAAAATAGATTCGCCAGATTCTGTTAGATTTTGTTTTAAAGAATATGGTAAATTAAAATTTTGAATATTTTTCATGTTTTCAATTTTTAGTATGGCTATATCCAGACTTTGATCAATAAAATCTGTTTTTGCTAAGTATGTTGTGTCAACTCTGCCATTTATACCTCTGATAAAAACACTTTTTGCATTTTTGACTACGTGAAAACATGTCATAATTAGATTTTGGCTTATTGCAAAGCCTGTTCCGTATGAAAATGCTGGTTTAACCTCGTTTTTCTTTTCTGATAAAATTTTATTATTTCTAATATCCGATTGACTTAAAGTCAATTTAGTAGCGCTAACAGCAGCATTCCACCATCGGAACATACCATTTATGTATTGTTCGTTTTTGCAAACAAAAATCAAATTTCCTGTGGAAGTAAATCTCGAATTTCCGGAGCATGTAAGGCCTTCCATTGGACAACCATTATTGGTAAAAAAGTATTCACCATCAATTGCTGTAGATGTAAAAAAGTATTTACTGCATTTGTCGGTAATGTCTTGGGTAATATTGTCAAAAACGTCAACGTCGAACGATTGATAATAGTTATCTGATACTTTAATAATTGCAAGTCTATAAGGTTTCAATTCATATTGTGGAATAGGAGTTTTATTTACATTTTTCCCATCTGTATAGCCATTATCAACCTTAGCATTAAAAATCCAAACACCTTCAATGAAATCTGTTTTATCAATATTTTGAAGCAAATATTCTTTGTATTCTTTCACAGTTTTATATGGTTGCGACTTTATACTTGAACTCCACCCCAATAATATAATTAAGAACAAATAGGTTGACTGAAATATTATTTTAAGTGACATAGTGATTTATTTTCTTATTATCTCCAAATTTTAGTGATAAACTTAATAAAATGATAGATACCCAGCGCAAAATAAAGTAAGAGGAAACTGAAAACTCCAGTCCAAATTATGATATAAGGAATATTATGAAATTTTGATTGGAAGATAGCAATGGAAATAAATAGTAATATTAGCCAAATTATTCCAACATATTTATCACGCTTTTTCTTAATTTCTATTTCATCTTCTTCTCTCACCAATTTACATGATTTATGTAATACACTTAGTGATAGTGTGGGTATTTCTCCTTCAAAATTTTCGGCAAGAATTTGAAATTTGACTGAAGTATTCCGATTTAAGACGGGTAAATTAAATTTTTTATTAGCTAAAAGCGATCGTCGCCTATAAGCTAACTCAGGAGTTTCATCTTTAAAATCCATCTGTTCTAATTTCATATCATCATACAACTCTATAACTTTACTAAGTTCTTTTTGATAATTTTCATCATAGGGAATAAAGTTGCCACTTTCAATATAATTTCCCTGATGCGCTAACATTTGGCTAGATTCATCTACCCAAAAATCCACTTTTACATTTTCTAAATCTCTATTACTATCATTTTTAATTTCAACAGTTATTAAACTTAAATGATTAGTTTTCCTATTATTATATAAAACCTCAATATTTCCCCAAAAATTATGTTGAGTAGAAGTAGCAAGTTGAAATATATTCTTC
The DNA here is from genome assembly GCA_036007525.1 of Chitinophagaceae bacterium. Lineage (GTDB taxonomy): Bacteria > Bacteroidota > Bacteroidia > Chitinophagales > Chitinophagaceae > Ginsengibacter. Next base: position 12,607 of record DASYOS010000261.1, read on the forward strand.
GAAAATTTTAAGAGGACAATACGATTTCTAAACTTTTCTAATAAGATGGCAGCTACAAAACCTAATCCTGCAGCAATTACTGGAATAAGCCAAGGATAAAAAGTTGTTTGTGTATGGTCTGGCATTAATTAAAAATAAAGAAAATAATATTGACCTTCTTTTGAGATGCATAAGTATTTATTTTATTCTTAATGATTGTATATAATTTCTGCTCACGGGCTGCCTGATGGTAGCGAATAACCCGCTGATGGTTTTGTGCAGAGGTTTTGTGGCGGAGTAGCAGCGAACAGCAGGTACTGAAGCTGATAAAAGTTGTACTGCTCACAGCCCCAATTAATGTTTTAAGTGTTAAGTGATAAGTTTTAAGTGAAATTCAACTCACAACACTCAACACATAACACAGTGATAAGAATTATCTTTGCAACCTTATGGAAGAAAAGAGTTTAAATTTTCTGGAAGAGATAATTGAGAAGGACCTTGCGGCGGGCAAATACAAAAGTATTGTTACCCGTTTTCCGCCGGAGCCTAATGGCTACCTGCACATGGGGCATGCTACCAGCATTTGCCTCAACTTCGGGCTAAGCAAAGAATATGGCGGCTATACCAACCTTCGCTTTGATGATACCAACCCCACAACGGAAGAAACGGAATACGTGGAGAGCATTAAGGATGATGTGCGCTGGCTGGGCTTTGAGTGGAAGAATGAATTGTATGCTTCGGATTATTTTGATACGCTGTATGCCTTTGCGGTGAAGCTGATAAATAAAGGTCTTGCTTATGTGGATGATAGCAGCGCTGATGTGATGGCTAAAGAGAAAGGTACGCCAACAGAGCCAGGTGTTGACAGTAAATTTCGCAGCCGCAGCATTGAAGAGAACCTGCAACTGTTTGAAGAAATGAAAGCAGGAAAATATAAAGATGGCGAACGTGTGCTGCGTGCAAAAATTGATATGGCGCATGTGAACATGCTGATGAGAGACCCGATCTTGTATCGCATTAAGCATGCACATCACCACCGTACGGGAGATAAATGGTGCATCTATCCTTTGTATGATTTTGCCCATGGCCAGAGTGACTCTATTGAAGAAGTGACACACAGCATTTGCACATTGGAGTTTGTCCCCCACCGTGAGCTGTACGATTGGTTTATTGAGAAACTTGAAATATTTCCTTCGCATCAATACGAGTTTGCCCGTCGCAATTTAAGTTACACTGTTATGAGCAAGCGTAAGCTTTTGCAACTGGTAAATGAAAAACATGTTGCCGGTTGGGATGACCCGAGAATGCCTACCATCAGTGCTTTCAGGAGAAGAGGTTATACACCTGAAGGTATAAGAGATTTTTGCGACCGTGTTGGCATTGCCAAAAGAGATAATGTTGCTGATTTAAGCCTGCTGGAGTTTTGTGTAAGGGAAGACCTTAATAAAAAAGCACAAAGGGTGATGGCAGTTTTGGATCCTGTGAAACTGGTTATTACTAATTACCCTGATAATGAATCAGAAGATTTAGTTGGAGAGATCTTACCCGATGATACGACCAATGTAAGGTCGATACCATTTAGTAAAGAGTTGTGGATAGAGAGAGAAGATTTTATGGAAGAGCCTGCAAAGAAATGGTTTCGGCTTGCCCCCGGCAAAATGGTGCGTTTGAAATCTGCATACATTATTAAATGCGAAAGCTTTACTAAAGATGCTGATGGAAATATTACTGAGATACAATGCACTTACCTTCCTGAAAGCCGCAGTGGACATGACACTTCAGGCATTAAAGTAAATGGAACGATTCATTGGGTTAGTGTTCCTCATGCTGCCACTGCGGAAGTACGATTGTATGACAGATTATTTAAAGTTGAAGACCCCTCATCTGAAGAAGGAGATTTTAAGGATTATATCAATGCTGATTCATTACATGTTCAACAGGCTTTTATTGAGCCGTATTTAAATGATGCGGATACCAAAACGCATTACCAGTTTATAAGAAAAGGATATTTCTTTTTGGATAAAGATTCTACAAAGGAGAGGTTGGTGTTTAATAGAACGGTGACGTTGAAGGATGGTTGGAAGAAAAGCCCCCTCAAAATCTCCCCCCAAAGGGGAGACTTGCTAACACACATTTGGCCAGCCCCCTCTAAATCTCCCCCCACAGGGGAGACTTGCTAACACCACATCTGGCCGTTCTCAAGATTTTAAAGACTATACTTCAAATCAATAATAGAACTTCGGTTAATACAAAACGGTATTGTGTGATGGCAAGTCCCCTCTATGGGAGGGGATTTAGGGGAGGCCTGGAAGCCTCCCTTTTGGGGGGAGGTTTGGAGGGGCTAATTTCAAATCCGGAAATATAGCTGCTATTAAAATAATGATGCAACAAGCTATCATTAAATATATCCCAATCTTTTTATCAGGACAATAGGCATTGTAGCAGGAAGTAAACATCACATACGTTTTTATAGCATAACCGAGCGTTAATGCAGCAAAAAATAAATGCACACGTTTAGCCCAAACTTTCTGAAGCAAAATAAAGATGGCAGAAGTAGCAGCAAAAAAAATCAAGTATTTACCTGGTTTGCCATAAGCATTTTTCTCAGAAAATAAACCGGTAAAGGTTTTATCTATATCCGCATGATATGTCCATGGAAGAAAACATGCAATGATTAAAAGAACACATGCAATAAGTCCAAGCCATTTTATAATTTTTAGAGTCATATTAAAAAAGTCTCCCGATATTTTATCGGGAGATTTAGTTTTGAAGTGAGGTCCTGACCGGATTCGAACCGATGTAGAAGCTTTTGCAGAGCTCTGCCTAGCCACTCGGCCACAGGACCTTATAATACGGGCAAAAATAAATTAAAACCACTAATTACACGAATTAAAACGAATTACACGACTTTTATAATATGGCAAATATTATTTTAAAGGATGAATCATATTTATTAATTGGTATTTGCATGGAGGTACATAGAGAACTTGGAATGGGATTTAAAGAAATACTGTATAAAGATGCAATTGAATTAGAGTTGAAAGAAAAGAAAATTACTTTATAAAAGAGAAAGAGAGTTTAAGATAGAGTATAAAGGAAAAATGCTGCCTCATAAATTTTATGCTGACTTTGTAATATTCGATTCAATTATTCTAGAAGTAAAATCAACCTCATTTATTGTAAATAATTTTGTTGCGCAAACAATAAACTATTTAAAGGCCTCTGGCTTAAAGCTTGGGATAATTACCAACTTTGGTGAAAAATCCTTCTCCTATAAACGAGTTGTCTTTTAATTCGTGTAATTAGCTGAAATTCGTGTTTAAAATTAGTGAGTATGCAACGCATCGCTGAATCAGAATTAATTATTAATGAAAGGGGCGCTATTTACCATTTAGATGCAAGGCCGGAAGAAATTGCAACTAATATTATTACAGTAGGCGATCCAAATCGGGTAAAAGAAGTAAGCAAGCATTTTGATAAAATAGAATACAAACTTTCTCATCGGGAGTTCAATACACATACAGGAACTATCGGAAAAAAAAGAATCACTGTGGTAAGCACAGGTATTGGGCCGGATAATATTGATATTGTTTTGAATGAACTGGATGCATTAGCCAACATTGATTTTGAAACAAGAACTATCAAATCTAATCTTACCTCTCTAAATATTTTTCGTTTTGGCACCTCGGGGTCATTACAGGCAGAAATACCGATTGACAGTTTTGTAGCCGGCACCCACGGCCTTGGCTTAGATAACCTGATGAATTTTTACCGCACGGAAAACAATGAAGAGGAAAAGCAGATCATCCATGCTTTTAAAATGCATACGCAACTCAATTCAGGCAATGTTACGCCATACATATATATGGCAAGCCCCTCCCTGTTAAAACATTTTGTAAAAGGATACCACCAGGGAATAACTGTTACGTGTCCGGGGTTTTATGGCCCCCAGGGAAGAATATTGAGATTGGGACTTGCCTATCCTGAATTGGTAGATATGCTTTCCACATTTCACTTCGGCAATCATCGTATCTCAAATTTTGAAATGGAGAGTTCTGCAATTTACGGTTTGGGGAAAACACTAGGCCACCATTGTGTAAGCCTGAATGCCATTGTTGCCAATCGTATCAGTAAACAATTTTCAAAAGATGGCGCTTTGGCTGTTGAGAATTTAATTAAGCAATCACTTGGCATAATTGCAGATTCAAATATTTAAAGATGAACTTTTAATGAAACAGACATTCTTTTTTATAGTATGTGCCATTTTAATTTCATGTGCTTCCTCAAAACAAACAACAGTTAGCAACATTAATACTGTCACAGATACTTCTACAAGAAAATCAGGTGATGGGTTTTCGATAGAAAATGCTATAGTAATTAATGAAAGGACTGAAAGTTCAGGTGTTGCAAAAGAATACCTATGGCTGAGAGAAAATTATCCGGGCTATAAGTTTGTAATGCAATCATCAAGAAAAGAAAAAGGAAGGCAATATGATATATTAACTATTAAAACTGCTGATGGTATACAAAAAGCAATATACTTTGATATTTCAAACTTCTACGGCAGACTTTAATTATATAAACTAAATATGAAGATCGAGTTTCATAAATATCAGGGTACAGGAAATGATTTTATTTTATTGGATAATAGAAAAAATCAATACGATCTGTTAACTGAAAAACAGGTATCGTTTATATGCAACAGGCATTTTGGTATTGGAGGCGATGGATTAATGCTTTTGAATGTAAAAGAAGGCTTTGATTTTGAAATGAAATATTATAATTCGAATGGTGCTCCGGGAAGCTTGTGTGGCAATGGCAGCAGGTGTGTGATCAAGTTTGCAGCAAGTTTGGGGATACGAAAAAATATGTATCGTTTTTTAGCAGTGGATGGTGAGCATGTAGCAGAGATTGATACCGAGGGGCTTGTAAAATTAAAAATGAGTGATGTAAATAAAGTAGAAACGGAATCAAACTATTTTATTTTAGATACAGGTTCTCCTCATTATGTAAAGCATATAAGAGACATAATGAAAACGGATGTAAAAGCTGCAGGAAGTATGATCCGGTACAGTAAAGAGTTTGAGAAAGAAGGGATAAATGTAAATTTTGTGGAAACCCTGGATGATGATAGAATATATGTTCGCACTTACGAACGTGGTGTGGAAGATGAAACCTTAAGCTGCGGAACAGGCGTAACCGCATCTGCATTGGTTTCTGCACATAATGATAACGGTTTTAATCATGTAAAAGTTAAAACCCCGGGAGGAAACTTAAGTGTTGAATTTGATAAAAAAGATGACAATCATTTTGAAGATATCTGGTTGAATGGCCCTGCCGATTTTGTTTTTAAAGGAGAGATTGAAATTGGCCCCCTCTAAATCTCCCCCTTTAGGGGAGACTTGCTAACGCACAATTGGCCATTTATTATTTTGTTTATTCTTTTAAAATTATTGTAAAACTTTCTCTGTGATTTTTAACTATTAAAACTTAAGTCTTGTTCAACATCCGCGTTTATGGAATTTTAATTAATGAACAAAAGCAGGTTTTGTTAAGTGATGAGTTTATTAGAGGCAATTATTTTACTAAATTCCCGGGCGGTGGACTGGAGAAGGGAGAGGGAACAAGAGATTGCTTAAAACGGGAGTTTAAAGAAGAAATGAATCTTAATGTAGAAGTTGGAGATCATATTTATACAACCGATTTTTATCAAAAGAGTGCTTTCAATCCTGAACACCAGATCATATCTATTTATTATTATGCAAAAGCACTGGAGCCAATTACTTCACCCTTACGAACTAAGGAATTTGATTTTGACGAAGCTCAATTAAAGGTGTATGAAAAAGAAAATGAAATAGAAACCTTTCGCTTTATTGATTGGGACTTATTTTCCGCCGATAGTGTAACATTACCCATTGATAAATTTGTAGTTAACCTGCTGAAGGGATATTGTTGAAATCCTCCTCCTGCCCCATTGCTGCCAACTTCATTTGTTGTGCTTTATCTTTCCCCAAATATTTATCAATACGATGATTAACAAAATAAATTAACGGCGTTAATATTATTGCCATCGAAAATTTATAAGCATAATTTACAAGGCAAATAGCCAGCACCAATTGCCAGCTCCAACCCTTACCCAACTTAAATGCAATAAATAAAACAATAAAACTATCTACCAATTGAGAGATCAAAGTAGAACCCGTAGCCCTTAGCCACACTTTTTTTTCGCCAGTTATTTTTTTTATTTTATGAAATACGGTTACATCAACAATCTGGCTAACTAAAAATGCAACAAGACTTCCAAAGATGATCCACATCCCCTGTCCGAATATAGCATTGAAAGCGTTTGGCATATCAGGCACGCCATTTTCTACACCACTTTTTACCCAAAAATCTGCAGGAGGGATTTTTATTGCCAGGTAAAACATCAAAAATGCATAACCAATCAAAGCCACAGCTGTGTATGATATTCTTCTAACAGCTTTGGGACCATAATATTCATTAACTATATCCGTAATTACAAATTCCAAAGGCCAAAGTAAAACGCCGCAGGTTAAATTAAATGCCAGGTCATTTTGGCCAAACAAACTAAAATGTAAAGGACTAAATCCAAAAGTTTTTTCGAGTGAAAATATTTTGCCTCCAATACACTCTGCTATTAAAGCATTGGCAACAAAAAATGCAGAGAAGATCACAAATAACTTTGTAGCCTTATCTTTTAGAATGCTATGTACCATTTAATTTTAATTAATAAAAGAAGAAATAAAATATTTGCAAAATGAGAAAAATAAAATTTGTAATAGGTAGCCAAAGCGGTTTTGTCTTTATTTTTCCTCTTAACAGAATGAGAAGATAAAAGAGATTCATAAGCAGGTTAATAACAATTGCACAAACTCCTAAAGTAATGATCATATCTTTAAAGAAAGGAACCGCGTTTGCTTTATCACCACTTCCTATAGCAGATTTTCTTAATTCCAACCATCTGAAAAAAACAAATAACAAGAATGCAATATTGCAGATAAAAGTAAATCTTGATAAAAAAATAAATAAACGCATAAGATCAGTTAGTTACCAATTTCGATTTAAAAAAACAATATTCTAAAAATTATCCCAAACTAAGATATTGATATCCTCATATTATTATCACAATCACTAAAATAACTTTAAATTGCCGCTCTATTACAGAAAAAAAATATTCATGAAGATTGATTTTAAAAAGCTGCTGCCACATTTAATTGCAATCGCCGTATTTGTAATTGTTTCTATGCTGTTTTGTAAGCCTGCTTTTGAAGGTAAAGTATTACAACAGCATGATATTGTTAGCGTAGATGGCATGGCAAAAAATGCATTGGATTATAGAGATAAATTCGGGCATTTGCCCTTATGGAATACCAACCTGTTTAGTGGTATGCCTAATTACCAGGTAGCAATTGAAGGCCCCAATTATTTATTGAACTTTAATAAAATTCTTGCGTTGGGATTACCGAAGCCGGCCAATTTTTTCTTTATAGCCTGTCTTTGCTTTTATCTATTATGTATAGCGTTACGCACCAATTCTTACGTTGGTATTTTTGGAGCGCTTGCATTTGCTTATTCCACTTATGATCCTGTTATTATTAGTGCCGGGCACGATACCAAAATGATGGCAATAGCATATGGCCCTGCGTTGCTTGCAGGGCTTGTTTGGTTATATGAAAAAAAATACTGGATAGGGATTGCAGTTACAACCCTGTTTGCTACAATGGAAATCACCTCAAACCATCCTCAAATAAATTTTTACTTTTTTATTGCTATAGCTTTTATGACTATCCGCTATATTATTAAATGGGTAAAAAATAAAGAATGGAGACACATGGCAATTGCATTGTCATTGGCTCTTGTTGGTGCACTTATCGGTATTAGTAATGCTGGCGTTACTTTTTTAACCACGTACGACTATGCTAAATATACAATGCGTGGCGGTAAAACAATTGAAACCACTGATAAGGGTATTGTTCAAAAGAAAACCACGGGGTTGGATAATGATTATGCTTTTCAATATAGTTTTGGCAAAGGTGAAACAGTTACGCTGATGATGCCAAATACTTATGGAGGCAGCAGTTCTCAAACATTTGATGAAAATTCTAACCTGGTAAAACAACTGGTTGATAAAAACATTCCTGAAACAGGTGCAATGCAGATTGCATCATCCCTGCCTAAATATTGGGGTGGTATTGTGGAAGGTACTGCAGGTCCGGTTTATCTGGGAGTAATAAGTTGCCTGCTTTTTATAATCGGGTTGGTGGTTTTAAAAACACATCATAAGTGGTGGATATTAGGTGCTGTAATTTTTGCAATATTTATGGCATGGGGCAAATATTTCCCTACGTTTAATGAATTTTTGTTTAATACTTTGCCGTTATATAACAAATTCAGAGCGCCATCAATGGCATTGGTTGTACCCCAGCTTTTAGTCCCTTTATTGGCTGTGCTTTGTTTACAAAAGATTTTATTTACAGAAAGAACTGAGGAATTTTTTACAAATAATTTTAAAAAAATACTGTATGCATTAGGTGGTGTGGTGGTAATGGTAGGAATTATCTATTTGATGAATGATTATAATGCTCCTGTAGATAAAGAAGTTATTGCTGCATACAGTAAAGCACAGGAAGGCGGCGATATTGGGCGGATGATTGTTAGCGGGATGATGGCCGACAGAAAAGCAATGTTCAGCAGCGATCTGCTGCGTGTATTGGGGTTTGGCGTTTTGATTGCAGCACTTTTATATTTCAGAAGAAGAAAAATAATTTCATCACTTATTGTAATTATTATCCTTACATTAATAAGTACGGGTGATCTTTTTATTACCGGTAAAAAATATTTGGGAGAGGATAATTATATAGAAAGCGACTCATACACAGAAGCCAACTTTAAACCATCACAGGCAGATGCATTGATATTGCAGGATAAGGATCCGCATTATCGGGTTTATAATTTAGCGCCTGATCGTTTTCAGGAATCAAAATCTGCATATTATCATCGTTCAATCGGTGGCTATCATGCAGCAAAATTGAGAATTTACCAGGACCTGATTGAAACCCAGCTTTCTAAAAATCCTCCCAATATGGCAGTACTAAATATGCTTGACACAAAGTATTTTTTAATTCCTGACCAACAGACGGGGAATGTAAATGTTTCCAAAAATGACAGTGCCATGGGAGCAGCATGGTTTGTAAAACAAATACAAACAGTAAACGGGCCTGTTGAAGAAATAAAAGCGCTGGACAATTTTGATCCTAAACAAACCGCTTTCGTTGATAAAAGTCAAAATGCAAATATTTCCCAGTTGGCATTTGATTCTTCTGCAAAGATTAAATTAACCAAATACACAAATGATGAAATAGAATATGAAAGTGAAGCAAAGAGTGATCAGTTTGCTGTATTTAGCGAGATATATTACGCTGCAGGATGGAATGCTTACATAGATGGCACGAAATCGCCATATTATAAAGTGAATTACTTATTGCGCGGAATGCCCATTGCTGCAGGTAAACATGCTATCAAATTTAAATTTGAACCTGCGTCGTATAAAACGGGTTATACAATGGCGACTATGGGAAATATTTTATTATACATTTTTCTTATCGGGGGAATATACATGAGCTTTCGAAAAAAAGAATTGAGCTATTCTTTTATCAGGAAAGATATTGCCAACGCTTAGTATGGATCTATCAATTATAATAATAAATTATAAATCGGTTGGGCATGTGCTTACTTGTATTGAAAGTATTTATAATGAAACCCGAAAATATAGTCTTGAAATTATTGTTGTAGATAATAATTCAGAAGATAATAGCGAGGCAAAAATTGCTACCGCATTTCCCAAGGCTAAATGGATACAATCAGGCTACAATGCAGGTTTTGCAAGAGCCAACAACATAGGTATCAGGGCTTCAAAGGGTGAAAATATTTTGATCCTGAACGCTGATACAATTATTTTAGATAATGCACTGGATAAAACCATTGACCTGTTTAAAACCAAGCCTGATGCAGTTGCCTGTGGTGTACAACTTTTAAATCCTGATGGTACACATCAAATATCCGGGGCTTATTTTAAAAAAGGAGGATTGAATTTCCTGCTTCCTCTACCCTATCTGGGAAGACTTATTAGATACCTCGGATACAAAGTGAAAACAAAGATCCCTAGCGTTAAAGAAGTAGTTGCAGAACAGGAAGTGGATTGGATAGTAGGAGCCTTTATTATGGTAAAAAAAAGTATGCTGGAAAGAGCAGGATTATTTGATGAGGATTTTTTTATGTACGCCGAAGAAATTGAATGGTGCAGTCGCTTAAGAAAGCAAGGGAAACTTTATTTATTCGAAGAGCCAAAAGTGATCCATATTGGAGGAGGAACCAGTAGTAATTATTATAAGACCGATAATGACAACAGCAAAAACCTTTGGAGCAAAAAAGCAAGGCAGATAATAATTTCAAAGCTGCTGCAAATCAGGAAACAGTACGGCGTTTTTTATTATGTTTTAATTTGTTTTCTCTTTATTATTGAAATTCCCATTTTTGTAATTGGATTTTTGATAGAAAAAATTCTTATGGGAGAAAATGCTAAATACACTTGGGAAAATGTTTCAGGCTATATCACAAACACAGGCTATATAATAAAATATTTTTTCAGGATTCTTATAAACAAACCATTTTTTTATAAAGCTTATTGATCTGATGCAGTTATCAATTATCATTATTAATTACAATACTTTTCAACTAACCTCTAATTGCATACAATCAATTAAGGGAAAGCTGCATGATCTTACGTATGAAATTATTTTGGTAGATAATGCATCATCAGAATGTGATCCCAATTTATTTCTTGAAAAATTTCCTCAAATTAATCTGGTTGCCAGCCCCACCAATACCGGATTTACAGGTGGTAATAACATCGGTATTTCAAAAGCTGCGGGAGAATATATTTTATTACTTAACAGTGATACTGAATTAATAAATAATGCACCCAGTATCTGCTTTGATTATATGCAGCAATATCCTCTGGCAGGGATGACAACAGCGCAATTAACTTATCCTGATGGAAAGTTGCAATACAATTGCCGCAGATTCAGAACTATACGCTGGGAACTGTTGGAGATATTTCCTTTGTATCTTCTCTTGCCAAAAAAGAAGAAGGAACAATTAATGCTTCATCATTATTTTGATCATAAAAGCATTATGAAATGCGATTGGGTTTGGGGAACGTATATGTTCTTTCCAAAGAAAATAATCAGTGAGTTGAAAGAAAATAAACTGGCTGATGATTTTTTTATGTATGTGGAAGATGCACTTTGGTGCTGGGATTTAAAAAACTTAGGATACGAAATTCATTTTCTGCCTGAAGCAAAAGTGATGCACATACACAAAGGAAGTTCTTCAAAAGATAAAATGCTTTCAATAAGAAAAACAGGAATAAAGAACCATGCCGCCTTTATGAAAAAGTATTATCCTGATTATCGTTGGAATATTTTTGCTGCTATTTATTATACAAAGCAATATGCAATATTGGGTTTGAGGAAGTTGTTAGGAAAGTAGGAATACTAATTTGGTGACTTACTCATTAGAATATTATAGAGTTGCATCAAGTATGCAATGTATTTTGAAAAATTTGTCGTTATGGTAAATAAAATATCATGCCTTTTTATTATTCTTTCATTACTTTTTACTTCCGTGAAAGTTAATAGCCAGGCTCCGAAGTCTGATTTTAGTCATATTGAAATCATAATTGATTCTGCAGATTTTCAAAAACTCATTTTAAATACTTTTATCCGAAATAGCTTGGGGAAATGTTCATATGACACAATGCAAACCTCACCTCTTGTAATTAGTTATTACATTAACGGGCAGGAAAATTTTATTCATTTCAATCCAAATAAAGGCTATTTCGCAAAACAACTAGGGAGTGCATATATAATATTTCAAACCCGCTGGCCGGGCCAGGGTAAGCTGCTCGAAAAATCGTGGAAATCATTTACCAAAGATTCGTTGATATCGTACGATATTAAGAATACAGATTTTACGCTAACAGAAACTATATTTAAAAAACATGGAAATCTTCATCTAAGCAACACCAATCACTTAATACCAATGTTAAGTTCATATTCGATAGAAACGTACAAAAAATGGGGCTTAGGAGACTCTGCTGAAGTAAGTATGAAACAATTTATAGGAGCCGATTCTGCAGATACAAAAAAACTTTTTGCCAAAATGCTATCAGTTCGCTTATCAATTACAAAAAATGAATTAATTAAATTAACCTCAATGATGAAAGTGGTAGAATATAAAATGAAACGAAACAAATTTATAAAAACAGGGCAGCCTGAAATTTCATTTACCATTAACAATAATGAGAATGAGAACAAAGTAAAAGAGCTGGTACTTTTATTAAACAAACACAAGGGGCGTCAAAGGATTGACTTAGGAAATATTTTATTACTTATAAAAAACAACAAAGCAAAATTTCTATTCAATTATACTACTTCCTATTAGTTAAACACCAAATATTCATCATTCACTCCTCGTAAACCATTATAGTCACACCTATTTAACTCTTCCCTTTCAGCATTGGTACAAAAGAAAAGTTTTCAAAGGCCTCTTCTTCGTAGCCACCTTCAGTTTTGGTGATCCTAAGCATCCGCTGATGTTTTCCTTCATCAACAGGAATAACCATTTTACCTCCGGGCTTTAACTGTTCAATTAGTTTTGGCGGAATTGACGGAGCTGCTGCAGTAATAATTATCTTATCAAACGGCCCATAAGTGGGTAATCCTTCAAAGCCATCACCGTAAAAGAACTTTATGCCTGGGTATTTTGCTTTAAAAACAAAACTTTTATATTTTTCATACAGCTTTTTCTGCCGCTCAATCGTAAAAATCTGTGCACCCATTTCTGCCAAAACACTTGCCTGGTAAACACTGCCCGTGCCAATTTCCAAAACCTTGTCATATTGCCTCACCTGCAATAGCTGGGTTTGGTAAGCAACCGTATACGGCTGTGAAATGGTTTGCCCTTCAGCAATTGGGAATGCCCTATCCTCATAAGCAATGTTCTGCAATGCTGTATCTAAAAAGAAATGACGGGGAATATTCATCATAGCATTCAATACTTTTTCATCCGTAATTCCTTTCTCTCCTAAAGAATCAATAAGTTTTTTTCTCAATCCTTTATGCCGATACGTATCTTCATTTTTGCTCATAAGCACAAGATAAATAATGTAAGCAGCAAAGTTATTACCTTAGGCATGCCTTTTGCAAATAAAAAATTTATGAAAATAAAATTTACCTCCATCGCAATTATTTGCAGCCTGTTTATATCATGTAATAATAACGGGCAAACTATTACTGATTCCTCAGATAGCAATAAATCTGAAACAGAAAAGAAGATCTCTAAACGTGATCTCAGTGTTACCCGTCAAAATGCATATAACGATGTATTTCTTGATAGTAATTCGGTAGAGCGTTTTATCGCGGAAAAAAGACTTCCTGACTCATTAACCCGCCGCATAAGAAGTTTTTATAATGCACGCAATTACCAGTTTGCCTGGTTTTCATCCAGAGGCCTTACCGAGCAGGGGCTCACTTTTTGGAACATACACAATTATGAAACATTTGCGGGTGATACGGCCTTAAAAAATGCAGCACTTCAAAAAAGGATGGATGCCCTTGTAGCAGATTCAAGCTTTGCCGTGAGTGGCAATGATAAATCAATGATAAATACAGAGCTATCTCTTACAACAGATTTTATAAAATACACGTTGGGCAACTATCAGAAAGGGTATGTAAAGCGAAAAGAAATGGAACGCTTTATCCCTATAAAAAGAGAAGACCCTATAATCTTAGCAGATTCTCTGTTAACTAAGAAACACAAGGATGAAAAGTATTTTGAAAATGTAAATAACGCCTACAAATTACTGAAAGATGAACTGGCCAGGTATGTGGCTATCTCAAAAAAAGGTGGGTGGCAATCCATTTCAGCAGATGCAAAGCAATTTAAAAAGGGAGTTTCATCCCAGGCAATTTTAGGTTTAAAGAAGCGGTTACAATTGGTTGGTTATTTGCCTGCTGGAGATAGCTCTCTTATTTTTAATGATACGCTTAGCATGGGTATTAAGCGCATGCAGCAATCATTTGGTTATACGCCTAACGGTATTATTACTGCTGCATTAATTAAGGATATGAATGTGCCGGTACAAAAAAGGATTGAGCAGATTTTAATAAATATGAACCGCATGCGCTGGATGCCCCAGGAACCAGAAGGCCAACTGATCCTTGTTAACATCCCTGAATTTGTACTGCATTTTTTTGAAGGTAAAAGAAAAGCATTTGATATGAATGTTGTAGTTGGAAAGGAAGGGCATAATACAATGATGTTTACAGGTAATTTAAGCACAATAGTTTTTAGCCCGTATTGGAATGTGCCCCCAAGCATTGTAAAAAAAGAGCTTGAACCTTCTATAGCCAAAAATGCGAGTTATTTGGAAACTCATAACATGGAAAGAACGCCTGATGGAGGTATACGACAAAGGCCTGGCGGCGAAAATTCGCTGGGGAAGGTGAAGTTTTTATTCCCAAATAGTTTCAATATTTACTTTCACGATACACCAGCTAAAAGCTTATTCAGTAAAGATAAGCGGGCTTATAGTCATGGTTGTATCAGGCTAAGTGATCCAACAAAAATGGCTGAATATCTTTTAAAAGATGATAGGTCGTGGCCTCCTGAAAAAATTATGGATGCAATGAACAGCGGAAACGAAAA
>DASYOS010000262.1:0-7768 GCA_036007525.1 Chitinophagaceae bacterium
GTGAAACGTAAAACCTGAGACCTGCCTACGGGACATGCAGGAGTGAAAAAGCTTTCTCGTTTTGACCTTTCACGTTTGATGTTTCACATTTTATTCAATTTGCACTAATTTCGATTTTATACAAATAAACTAATTAACCATTTAACTTAATAAACTTAACATGGCGGAAGTTATAAAAATGCCGAGGATGAGTGATACAATGACGGAAGGGGTAATTGTGGAATGGCATAAAAAAGTAGGTGACAAAGTTAAGCCCGGCGACCTGCTCGCGGAAGTTGAAACTGATAAAGCCACGATGGAACTGGAAAGTTATAATGAAGGCACGTTATTATATATAGGTGTTGAAAAAGGTAAATCGGTAGCTGTTGATGGTGTTCTTGCAGTGGTTGGTAACCAAGGTGAAGATTTTAAAGGGTTATTGGAAGGCGAAAAAAAGCCTGAAGCAAAAAAAGATGACACACCTCCTAAAGATAATCCTGCTCCAAAAAATGATGCTCCTCCATCAAAGGATACTGCTACAAAAAAAGAAAAAAATTCTGAAGAACAAAGTTCTTCGCAGGTGTCCCCTACCGGGGAAGAATCAGAGGGGACCGGAGCTGCAAGAGTTAAAGCATCTCCGCTTGCAAAAAAATTAGCTTCTGATAAAGGCATTGACATATCCCAAATAAAAGGGAGTGCAGACGGAGGAAGAATCGTAAAAAGAGATGTTGATAGTTATAAAGAGACGAGAGACAACAGACAACAGACAACAGAAAGTAAGCAACAAGATCAGCAAAGACCTGTGCAACCATTTACACAAACAGGCCAAGAAGGACACGAGGATATCCAGCTTACACAAATGCGCAAAACCATTGCCCGCCGCTTAAGCGAAAGCAATTTTACAGCTCCGCATTTTTTCCTTACCATGGAAATAAATATGGACGATGCAATTATTTCCAGGAAAACACTCAATGAAGTTAGTCCGGTAAAAATATCTTTTAATGATATGATTATAAAAGCGGCTGCTATGGCACTGCGACTTCATCCTGCAGTAAACAGCAGCTGGATGGGAGATTTTATCCGCCAGAACAATCATATTCATATTGGTTCTGCCATTGCATTGCCGGAAGGATTAATAGTTCCTGTAATCCGTTTTGCAGATCAAAAATCTCTTTCACAGATTGCTGCGGATGCAAATGATCTGTATGATAAAGCAAGAAACAAAAAAATACAACCGCAGGAATTCACCGGCAATACTTTTACGGTTTCTAATCTGGGTATGATGGATGTTGAAGAGTTTACGGCAATTATTAACCCACCTGACAGTGCCATTTTAGCTGTAGGAAAAATCAAAGAAACAGTAGTGAAAAAAGGCGAGGGCTTTGGTACTGCCAATTTTATGAAGGTTACTTTAAGCTGCGATCATAGAAGCGTGGATGGGGCTGTGGGGGCTGCTTTTCTGCAAACCTTTAAGAAGTTTTTGGAGAACCCGGTTACGATGTTGGTGTAAATCATGATTGGGTAGATTAAAAAAGGTTATTTTGAAAAAGAAAATTATATTATACATCGATGCAGCATGATAGAACTCAATAAAATTAACCTCATCTATGAAATTCCTGTTCTTTATTCTCCTTTTTAGCTTTTTCGTTAATGCCGGTTCATCACAAAAAATTATCGGCGCAGCAATGCTGGATGAAAAAGAAAATACTACTTCAAATGAGAAGAAAGCTAAATATCTGATCGTTTTAAAAAAATACAACGATACCACTTTTGAAAAACTGGATTACAATTTTGCAGGACCTTTACAACGAAGAATGATGTACCGGGATTCTTTATTAACTAGTTTAAATGGAAGTTATGCTGATTTCAGAGAAGATGGATTCATTTATTCAGATGGAAAATATATTAATAATAAAAAGGAAGGAAGCTGGTATGTTTATGACGATACAGCACATGCTAAATTTGAGTATAAATATCATTTGGATAGTTTAACTGCTTTAATAAACCTTGATTCATTATCTGAAGAAAAGAAAAAAATAAAAGACACAATTAACCGAACAGATGCTGAATATAAAGGTGGTAATAAGAAGCTACATTATCTTTACTCAAATTTCAAAATGCCTGAAAGAACCCAAAGTGTTAACTCTGAAGGCGAGATTCGTGTACGATTTATAATTAGTGAAGATGGAAAGCCAATTAAATTTATGATTATAAAATCATTGGAATTTGCTGCAGATGAAGAAGCTTTAAGAGTAACTGCAATGGCAAAAGACTGGATTCCTGCAACTGAAAATGGCAAAAAAATAGAAGCAGGTTTTATTCTTCCTTTTAAAATTGATATAAGGTAGTGCAAAATAATAACATGCAACTCTCTAACGCACTAAATTGGTTTGAAATTCCTGTTTCAGATTTTGAAAGAGCTAAAAAATTTTACGAAACAATTTTTGATTACCAGATGCCCGAAAATATGATGGGTAAAATTCGCATGGGATTTTTTTTATATGATTTTCAAAATGGAAAAATAGGCGGTGCTATCTGCAAAAGTGAAATTCATAAGCCTTCGCAGGAAGGAAGCCTGGTTTATTTAAATTGTCAACCCAATCTGCAGGTAGTATTGGATAAGGTTGAAAATGCAGGAGGTAAAATCATTACACAAAAAACAAAAATATCAGAAGATCAAAACCTTGGCTATTGGGCATTAATAACAGATACAGAAGAAAATAATGTAGCGCTTCATTCTATGGAATAATTCTGGATCATCAATCATTTTAATCTTCCAGTTATTAATCAAGAGCCAATGGTCAGCCCCATGGCAGCTCATTTTATTACCTTTGCAGTATGCAGAAGCCAATCGTATTATTTGATGGGGTTTGTAATTTATGCAGCAGAGCTGTGCAATTTATAATCAGGCATGATAAAAAAAAGCAGTTCATGTTTACTTCCTTACAATCTGAAGCGGGACAAAAGATTTTAGCTCAATATAATTTTCCGCTTGAGGAGCTTAACTCCTTTATACTTATCGAAAACAATAAAGCATATACAAGGTCAACAGGCGCTTTAAAGATTGCTAAAAAATTAAATGGAATATGGCCCTGGCTATACAATTTTATCATTATACCAAAAATTTTCAGGGATAGCATTTATGACCTGTTTGCAAAAAACCGCTATAAATGGTTTGGTAAAAAAGACGCATGCATGATTCCTACACAGGAATTAAAGGCAAGATTTTTGAACTGATATTACTATGGAAAATAAAAAAACATTGGTTTTGGGCGCCTCTGCTAACCCTGACAGATATAGTTACCTCGCAGTAAATAAACTATTCAGGTATCATCATCCTGTTATTGCCATCGGTAAAAGAAAAGGGAAAGCCGGTGACGTGGAGATTGATACTGAACAAAAGCCTTTAACAGATATTGATACTATAACACTCTATTTAAATCCACAAAATCAAAAACCATATTACGATTATATTATTTCTCTAAAGCCTAAGCGAATAATTTTTAATCCCGGTACAGAAAACGACGAATTATACAAACTTGCCAAACAAAATAATATTGAAGTTATGGAAGCCTGTACACTGGTTTTGCTAAGTACAGGACAATATTAATAAGGCTCCTTTCAACAACACACTCCGTTCTCTTTAAGCATTATGGTTTTTGGATATTATATTCCATTTATTTGGTAATTTTAAAAAACCTAATTATATGCTCTGGAGAAGATTTAATGGAGATCCCATAGACCTGCCGATAAAAACTGCCGTAGAATCAGCAATACAGAGAGAAACTGACGCAGGCTTTAAATTAAAAGTTTGCATAGGCACCGACAGCCAGATAAAAGGCGCAGATACAGAATTTGCAACCGTTATAGTTTTTTTACGGGAAGGACATGGCGGTTTTATGTTTATACACAACGAGAAAACAAAACTGGTTTATAGTATTAAAGAACGCATGCTGGTAGAAGTTGCCAAAAGCATAGAAATTGCATATGAGCTTTGTGACCTGTTTACTTTATACGATGTTGATATGGAAGTACATGCAGATATAAATACAAACCCGCAATTTAAAAGTAATGAAGCGTTACGGGAAGCAATGGGATACATATTGGGAATGGGTTTTGCTTTTAAAGCCAAGCCGGAAGCCTTTGCCAGCAGCAGTTGTGCTAATAAAGTAGTGAACTGAGCTTACTTTGAATAACCTTCATTCTTTTCTTCTATCAATGTCAAAATCTTTTCTTTTCCCATTTTTTTAACTGCGCTTGTAACAAAATGCTGTGGCAAAAATTGCCAGGTTTCTCTCATCTTTATAAAAAAGGATTTTACATTCTTGTTTACCGTTGCCTGCGTTTCTTTATCAGCTTTTGTAAATATTAAAGTAAAAGGCACATCCCATCTACGTAATTGCTCTAAAAATTCCAGGTCAATTTTTTGTGGCGAATGCCGGCTGTCTATTAAAACAAAAACATTTACAAGATTGGTTCTTTTTCGTAAATAATTTTCTATCATCTGCTCCCATCTTCTTCTGCTTCTCTGAGATATTTTTGCAAAACCATATCCGGGAAGATCGACGAGATACCAACGAGATTCTTTTTGTTTTTCTGAGCTGCTGATTATTTCAAAATGATTAATCATCTGCGTTTTACCCGGACTGTTAGATGTTTTTGCCAGCTTTTCGTTATTACACAACATATTTATCAACGAAGATTTGCCAACATTACTTCTTCCTATAAAAGCATATTCAGCAAATTCCGGGGCAGGGCATTTCATATAGTCCGGGCTGCTGATTACATACTGCGCTTTTTTAACATGCATATAACTTGCAATATACGCCGATACAATAAACCGTAAAGGCAACATACAGTATCTTCGTTGTTAATGGCAAACTACCAACATGATGCAGTAGTACCTTTTAAAGATTCTGCAGAAAGCAAAAAGAAACAGGTTGAAAAAATGTTTGACAACATTGCTTTCCGCTATGATTTCTTAAACCACTTTTTAAGTGCAGGTATTGATGTGGGGTGGAGAAAAAAAGCTATCAAACAATTGAGATCATTAGCTCCTAAAGCTATATTAGATGTAGCTACGGGTACAGGTGATATGGCTATTTTAGCTTGCAAATTGCTTAGAGTAGAAAAAATAACAGGCATTGATATAAGTGATGGCATGTTGGAAATAGGAAAAAAAAAAATTAAAAACCTCGGCTTACAAAATCGTGTTGAATTGTTAAAGGGCGATAGTGAAACAATAAAATTTACCGATAACTCGTTTGATGCTGTAACTGTCGCATTTGGTGTGCGAAATTTCCAGGATCTGGAGCTGGGATTAAATGAAATAAAAAGAGTTTTAAAACCCGGCGGAAAACTGATTGTGCTGGAATTTACAAAACCTAAACTACCGGTAATAAAAAATTTCTACAATCTTTATTTGAATATAATAGCTCCCAGGATAGGAAGGATGATATCAAAAAGTAAAGATGCATACCAATATTTAAATGAATCAGTACAAAAATTCCCGGAAGGAAAAGATTTTGTTGAAATTTTAAACAAGCTTGGATATAAAAACGCTTCATGCAAAACATTGAGTTTAGGAATAAGCAGCATTTATTGCGGAGAAAAATAATTGCATCTGGAATCGCTTTACTTTGTTGGTCTAATGCTTTTAGCCAGTTAAGAAACGGCCCCAACCTGCCTGATCATGACTACAAGCCCTATCATTTCGGAATTAATTTAGGTTATAATAAATCACATTTTTCATTTACTCATCACCCCCTTTTTTTACAGCGTGATACCATCATGGTGGCAGAAAGCGTAAATAACTCCGGGATAAATCTTGCCTGGCTGGTTAACTTTCGTATGAGCGATCATTTTGATCTGCGCCTTCATCCCCTTGACCTTACCTTTAGTGAAAAAACTTTTTTATACAGCGAAAGGTATAAAGGCGATTCATCCCTCACCGAGAAAAAAGTATCATCCATTACCCTAAGCTTACCGCTCCATATAAAGTTTAGCAGCGATAGAATAAATAATTTTAAAGTATATACTATTGGCGGAATTAAATTTGACTATGACCTTGCAAGTAATGCCGGTGCAAGGCAGGCTGAAGAACTGATAAAATTAAAACGCTCAGACATCAGTGTTGAAGTTGGACTGGGCTTTCATTTTTACTTCCCCATATTTGTGCTTACCCCGGAAATTAAGATCAGCAATGGATTGTTTAACCTTCATAGCCGAGATGAAAGCTTACGATACTCAAATGTTATAGATAAGATCAATTCTAAAATGATCACTTTTTCGCTAACAGTCGAATAGGTGGTTTTCTTTAAGCTTTTGTTCCCCACGATACTTCTTGATTACTCCTATTGGAAGGATAAATGTGATTAAGTACATAAAACTTTTTTAATTTGTAGTCAAATTGATGTTTGACATTATTGAAAAAAAACTGAATGAAATCACATACTAAAGAAACCCAGGAGAGTTTAACACCAGAACATGCACTTGACATATTAAAGGAAGGAAACGAAAGATTTGTAAATAATATCAAAGCTCACCGCAACCTGTTACAACAGGTTAATGAAACATCAGCAGGGCAATTTCCTTTTGCAGCTATTTTAAGCTGCATTGATTCCAGAACTTCCGCAGAACTTATTTTTGACCAGGGACTGGGAGATATATTAAGTATTCGCATTGCAGGTAATATTTTAAATGATGACATTTTAGGCAGTATGGAACTGGCTTGTAAAATTGCTGGTTCCAAGCTTATTGTTGTACTGGGACATACAAAATGCGGTGCTATTGAAGGCGCATGCAAGAATATTGTTTTGGGAAACCTTACTACATTGCTTAATAAAATAAAACCAGCGATAGAGCAGGAAACAGAAACCAAAACAGAAAGGAATATAAATAATCAAACATTCCTTAAAAATGTTACGGTAAACAACGTTTTTATTACTGTTAAAAAAATTAAAGAACAAAGTAATATCTTATACGAAATGGAGCAATCACGACAAATAAAAATCATTGGAGGGCTTCATGATATAGACACAGGCCAGGTAACTTTTTATGAATGATTTTCTAATAGTCATAATCTCTCCGGCCTATATTCCATCGTATTCCAATCGAAATCATCTTTGTGTTGGTTGTGGTAGATGATTCTCTTACTTTAAAGTTTCTTAGCAATGCTGTTGCATCAATAAAAAGGTTTTCTTTTAATTCATAAGAAGCAACCAAAGATGCATTAAGGCAAGTGGCCCTATATCCACTGCCAATATAAAAACCAAAATCTCTTGGCCGGGTATTATAATTTTTGAGAGGGCTACTTCCAAAATTTCTTCCCAAAGAATCAAGACCCTGTACATAATGAATCAATCTTCCATATAAATATATTTTAGGTATCGGCTGATATTTTACAATTCCTATAAACTCCCTAAAATTACCCCCTAGTGGATGCGCTAATGGTTGATTGTAATGTGTGTAGTTGGAAATTGTATCATTATGAGAATAAGTAAAAGGCCTTACTATGTTAGCTTCCAGCTGTAGATCAAGATTATTGATTTTGAAAGCATCTACATATTTAAAACCAAGTTGAACAGAATATTTATTTGCCCAATATCCTCTGTTCTTTTTTAGTTCTGATAATTGAAATTCATCCAGTAAAAGCTGTCCGTATAATTGTGCTGTATGTGCAATTTTTGCCTTAAAATCAAAGCCAACAACCGCATTATCCGGGCTGCCAATAGTCCCTTCTATATGTCTGTAAAAAATTATGGGATTTAAATATTGAAAATCAAAATGA
>DASYOS010000263.1:0-5382 GCA_036007525.1 Chitinophagaceae bacterium
TAAAAAAAAATAGCAACTAAGCTTCTGAAAAATGGAATAAAAAAGAAAAGCAGCCCTCTTCAATTATTTTGGTTCTATAAAATCCCACAGATTGCCATAGAGATCTTTAAATACTGCAACCGTTCCCCATTTTTCTTCTACGGGTTCTCTTACAAATGAAATTCCATTTGCCAACATAGTTTTATGATCTCTCCAAAAATCATCTGTATAGAGAAATAGAAAAACCCGGCCTCCTGTTTGGTTGCCAACCCGGCTCTTTTGTTCTTCGCCATCCGCCTTTGCCAGTAGCAAACAAAATTCTGTTGAACCTTTAGGTGCAATCCTTACCCATCGTTTTGTTTTTGTTAAGCTTGTGTCTTCTACAACAACGAAATTTAATTTTTCTGTATAAAATTTTATGGCTTCGTCATAATCATTAACCACTAATGTTATTTGTGCTATACGTTGTTGCATAATAATTATTCATTAAAAAATTATCGACAATTATTTTTAAAAGTATTTGTTTTTTAAAAAGTGTAAACTATCTTTAAATTTCTATTAAGCCAAGCTAACCTATCTCCAACTACCTTTTTTAGGAAAAAATAATTCAATAGTTATTTAAAAAATAAATTATGGAAAGCAAGAATCTCGTGAAAGCCGGTGTACTTACATTGATACTGGTGATTGTTTCTATATCCGGCTGGGAGCTGTATTTAAGAAATAAGGGAATAAAAATTGCATACGATGATGGCAAGGAATTATGGGCAGATAAACGTGCAATGGTATATGAGCCGGCTGATAAAGCAACTGTTCTTATTGGATCTTCCCGCAATAAATATGACCTCGATATTGAAACATGGAAGTCGCTTACAGGTGATCACCCTATTCAATTAGCAATGGAAGGCACCTCGCCACTGCCTGTATTAGATAATCTTGCAAACGATAAAAATTTTAAAGGCAAATTACTCATAGATGTTACTGAAATATTATTCTTTTCCACTTCACCACGCAATACCAGTGAACCAAAAGAACGGATTGAATACTATAAAAAACGTACTCCTGCACAAAAGGCAAGTTTTTTTGTAAATCATGCTTTGGAATCGCAATTTGTTTTTCTTGATAAAGATTATTTCTCATTAAATGCATTATTTGACAGGCTGGAAGTACCGAAAAGAAAAGGTGTTTTTGCATTGCCATGCGGCTGCCCTATGGATTTTGGCAGAATAACTTTTGACAGGCAGAATGTGATGACCAATAAATTCTTAACTGATACATTTTTACAAAACCAGGTAAAAGGCCTTTGGAATTTTTACAGAAATATGAATCCGCCACTTCCTCCTCCAGGCCCTAGACTGGATTCGTTTTTAGCATCCGCTAAGGCTGAACAGGATTCTATACTAGTTGTTGTGAAAGCTGATGTAGATAAAATAAAAGCAAGGGGCGGACAAATAATATTTGTACGCACACCTTCAAGCGGACCATTTTTGATGGGTGAGAAAATGGGCTTTCCAAGAGAAAAATATTGGGATAGGATTTTAGCTGTTACCAATTGCCCCGGAATTTATTTTGAAGATTATCCCGCCATTGCACATTTTGTGTGTCCCGAATTTTCGCATCTTAAACAAAGTGATGCGATAATCTTTACAAAAAACTTAGTGGAGATACTTAAAGAGAAAGGATGGTCATTTCCTAATAAACAACTTGCCAGTAATTAATGGAAGCATCAAACCTTAAAAAAGCGGGGATATTAACCTTAGTATTAGTTTTGATTTCCATTGTAAGTTGGGAAATTTATTTGCGAAATAAAAATTATCCTGTTTCATATAATGATGATGAAGGCCTATGGAGTACCCAACGTAAAGAAATTTATAAACCCATTAATGTTGCCACAGTTTTTATTGGATCTTCCCGAATAAAGTTTGATTTGGATATACCTACATGGGAAAGTATTACAGGCGAAAATGCAATACAGTTATCATTTGTAGGCACATCTCCCCGCCTTCTGCTGGATGATCTTGCCAATGATAAAAATTTTAAAGGCAAAGTTATAGTTGATGTTACTGAAGGTATTTTTTTTGAAAGAAATGAACAAATGTCAAATTGGAGCGCAACAAAAGCTTTGAAGTATTATAAAAAATGGACACCGGCTGAAAAATTTAGCTCATATATAAATAAAATGCTGGAGTCGGGATTTATTTTTCTTGATAAGGACAAATTCAGTTTAAATGCATTGCTTAATGATTTGGAAATTCCTAAGAGAAAAGGAGTATGGATGATGCCTCATTTTCCGAGAGGCTTTGAAATGTGCAAATCAAAACGTCAAAACTTTATGATGCAGGATTTCGTATCCGATACGGTTAAACATAATAAGCAAATAGCTAACTGGAGATTTTTTGGCGATTTTGAAAAAATACAGGGAATTAAGGGCGACTCTCTTGAGTCAATTTTTAAAAATGTAAAAATTTCTGTTGATAAAATTAGAGCCAGGGGAGGAAAAGTATTATTTGTCAGAACACCTTCCAGCGGTGAATACTGGGACACAGAAAGAGCTGTATATCCCAGAGAACAATATTGGGATGCGATGCTTGCTTATACAAATACACCCGGCATACACTTTAAAGACTATCCTGAAACTGCAAATTTATTCTGCCCTGAATGGTCGCATTTAACTCCTAAAGGCGCAATTGATTATACAGTAGCATTTATTAAAATGCTGGAACAAAAAGGATGGCACTTTCCCAATAAACAAATAACTGCTTCAAATAACATTAAAAATAAAAACTTTTAAATTATGGTTTTTAATTCCTACACTTTCATTGTATTTTTTATCATTATGCTTATTCTGCATAATCTGCCGCTTGCATGGAAAGTAAAAAAAATCAATCTTCTGATAGCCAGCTATATTTTTTATGCTGCATGGAACCCGCCTTTTGTGTTATTGCTGTGGCTTGCAACTGTTGTAGATTATTTTGTGGGAAGGGCATTGTATACACAGCCCAATAAATACAAAAGACATTTGCTGTTAGTTATAAGTCTGATAGGCAACCTGGGTATGCTCTGCTTTTTTAAGTACGGTACATTTTTGCTGGAAAACTTTACCCACCTTGTAAATAGCTTAGGGTTTGATTATCATCCTGCAAAACCAAACATTATTTTACCGGCCGGTATTTCCTTTTATACATTCACAACTTTATGTTATACGATTGATATGTATAAGAGAAGAAGTGAACCCGTAAAATCATTGCTTGATTTTTCTTTGTTCGTTACTTTCTTCCCACACTTAGTTGCAGGTCCAATTGTTCGTCCGCCGCAACTTGTACCGCAGTTTGAAACCCCACGTACAGCCAATCAAAAGCAAATGATGCAGGGATTGTTATTAATATCATTAGGGCTATTTATGAAGGTTGTTCTGGCAGATAGCATGCTGGCCCCGGCAGCCAATACTGTTTTTAATTCACATGATGCATTGAATACTTTGGATGCCTGGATGGGTGTGTTGGCATTTTCAGGACAAATATTTTTTGATTTTGCCGGCTATTCTTCCTGTGCATTAGGCGTGGCTTCCTGTTTAGGTTTTGTATTGCCAGAAAATTTTTTATATCCTTACGCTGCCGTAGGTTTTTCAGATTTTTGGAGAAGGTGGCATATTACTTTATCCGCATGGCTTAGAGATTATTTATACATTCCGTTGGGAGGTAACCGAAAAGGGAAATTCAGAACGTACATAAACCTGATGATAACAATGTTGCTCGGTGGCTTATGGCATGGCGCTAACTGGACGTTTGTGGTATGGGGAGCATTACATGGTTTGTATTTGTGTGTTGAAAAATTAATACAGGATTCTAAATTAAGATTAAAACCCAGTGAAGCTGTATCAGAACACAAAGTAGTTGTTCAAGGATTTATGGCGCCACGTTTTTTAAGAAAAGTGCAATCATCAAATTTTCTTTTAGCATTGCTTACTTTTTTCCTGGTAAATGTTACTTGGGTTTTCTTCAGGGCGCCGGATTTTACATCTGCCTGGCGAATGCTTACTTCAATGTTCTCTCATGTTCCCAAAGGTGCAGTGCTTTTATCTACCTTAACTATTATTAAAGTTTCTGTTATAGTTGTTGGTATGGTTGCTTTTCATTGGTTTATGCGTAATACAAGGGTTTTGAATGTTGCTAATAAATTACCGTGGTGGCTGCTTGGTATAATATGGAGTGCTATGCTGATACTTTTAATATTAAGCCAGGAAAGCAGTAGCTCGTTTATTTATTTTCAGTTTTAAAAGCAGGATTTATAATTTTAGTCACAAGGCAAATTGATGAGTTCTGAGGTGCCAGATATAAAAAGTTTTTTATCTAAAGTCGCATCTTCCATATCTATCGGGTTGCTTTGGCTACTTATCAATACCACGTTTGGAATCGGTTTTGATTTTGCTTTTTTTGAAGGCAGGCCATCACTTGGTAATTATATTTTTTACACTTGGCTGTTAGTGAGTTTATTTTTATTAATTATTTTTTATCGCAAAAAGTGGAAGTTTTAATTAACTGCTGTGATCGGAAACTATTACCCAGATATTTTTTATTTTTTTAAACAGCAAAGTAAAATGTCCGCTTAAATCTCCTATGGTACGGGCAAGATGCCATTTGCCAACTACAGAATAATATAATACGGATAATCTTTTTATTTGAAGAATGGTAAAATCCAGTTTGCCCATAGCGGCAGCATCAGGGTAATTCTTTTTATAATTTTCCATTGTTTTTTGCCAGCCATAAGTAACACCGGATTTACCAATAAACATTAAGGAATCGCTATGCCAATAGGGCTTCATAAAATTTTCCACGTCACCTCCATTCCAGGCAAGTGTTTGTTGATCTAAAATATTTTTTATGGTAAGGTCATCTTTAGATTGTGCCAATGCGGAATTCATTAATAGCAGTAACATTGCACAGAAAAACAGTTTTATTTTCTTCATCATATTAATTTGAACAATAAATATAAAAAACTAAGTTCAGCTGTATTAAATTTACTGTATGAAAAAGAAGATTTTGTGGATCGGTGGATTTTTTATTGTATTAATGGCTGCGTTTTATTTTTTCCTGTTTGCAGGTACTGATTATTATAAAGCAAAACTTCCTGTACTTAGTTATGTTAAGGATTTTTCATTTACAGACCAGGAGGGCAAACAACTAACACAAAAAAGAGTGGAAGGCAAAGTGTATGTTGCTGAATATTTTTTTACAACCTGTAAAGGCATCTGCCCCAAGATGAATGCCAATATGAAAACAATTTATGATAAATATAAAAGTGTACCTGATTTTGCCATTATCTCCCATACAAGTATGCCTGAAACAGATTCTGTTCCATTATTAAAAGCGTACGAACAAAAAATGTTGAATTCTGACAACAGACAAC
>DASYOS010000264.1:0-3092 GCA_036007525.1 Chitinophagaceae bacterium
TGAAGCTGTTATTGATAATTTTAAAGAAAAAAACCCCAATGATATTTTGGTTTTTGGACCTAACGGTAAAACGGTAAGAGCCAGAACACAAAATCAAAAAAAGATGGTACAGTCCATCGAAAAAAATGATATTGTTTTTGCCATAGGGCCTGCAGGTACCGGTAAAACTTATACTGCAGTTGCACTAGCAGTTCGGGCATTAAAAAATAAAGCTGTAAAAAAAATTATCTTAACCCGGCCGGCAGTGGAAGCAGGAGAGAACCTTGGTTTTTTACCCGGCGATCTTAAAGAAAAAATTGATCCTTATTTACGCCCTTTATATGATGCATTGGATGATATGATACCTGCAGATAAGCTTGGTTATTATATGACAACACGAACTATTGAAATTGCACCATTAGCTTATATGCGTGGACGCACGCTGGATAATGCATTCATTATTTTGGATGAGGCACAAAACTCAACCGACGGACAATTGAAAATGTTTTTAACCCGTATTGGAGGTAATGCAAAAGCGATAATTACAGGTGATGTTACACAGATAGATCTGCCCCCGAAAATAAAAAGCGGCCTGGAAAAATCAGTTAGAATATTGCAAAATATAGAAGGTATTGGGCATGTTGAACTTGATGAAGAAGATGTGGTACGTCATAAGTTGGTTAAGGCAATTATAAAAGCATACGATAAAGAAAAAAATAAAGAACTGGAAGAATTGAAATGAGGCCTCACCCCCGTCCGACCGTATCATCCGGGCGGGCTCTTATCCCTCTCCTTCAGAGAGGGACGGCACTTTAGAATTAAAACCCCGTCCGACCGGTCATCCGGGCGGGCAAACATTTTTTCTTCCCCATCTTCTTTAATTATCTATCATCAAAAACCTTCACATAGATTCATTTCATGAGATGCGTAAAAAAAATAAATTTCTTTCAAAGCTAAGTTTTCCCTTTAGGGAGACAGAGGGCATTGCAAAATGGAGGTGGCTTTCGGGCTGCCTTTTTGTTTTTACTATAGGCTGTGATTATACTTCCCATTACAATCATTTAAAACTTACTACTGTTGATTCTGCAGCAATAAAATTAAAAAATGAAAAGGCTATTGCATCTATTAAAAATGCAAAATCAATTATACAAAAGGGAGATATGATAGTAAGATCAGGCAATGATTTTACAAGCGAATCATTGAGGAAGCTTTCTTTTACAGATAAGACATACTCTCATTGCGGAATAGCAAGCATTGAAAATGATACCATATTTATTTATCATGCCTTAGGCGGAGAGTGGAACCCTGATGAAAAACTACGAAGAGACCCACTGGAGTTATTTTGCAATCCTGAAGAGAACCGGGGCTTTGGAATTTTCAGTTTTAATATTGATGTATTACAAAAAAACAAACTAGATAGCATTATAAAAGCATGGTGTACGCATGGGCTTATGTTTGATATGAAATTTGATTTGAAAACAAATGACAGAATGTATTGTGCAGAATTTGTAAGCAAGGCTGTTAGCTTATGTACGAATAGCAGAATTAATTTTTCCACAACTAAAATAAATAACTTTGAATTTGTAGCCGTTGATAATCTTTTTTTAAATGAGAACTGTAAAGAAAAGATGCGTATCAGGTATTAATTTCTCATTTTTTATTCCTCTTAAAAATAATTTACCTTTGCTTCTCCAGAGGAGTCCTTTGGACTAAAACAAAAACAAACTAAACGATTATGAAAAAAATTATTATATCTGTAGCAACTATTTTGGCTTTTGGCATAATTGGTTGTAAGAGCAATAGCAACGACCCTAAAGGAGTTTTGATGAACTTTATGGATGCGCTAATGAAAAAAGATATTGAAGGTGCAAAAAAGTATGCCACAAAAGACAGTGAAACCATGCTGGGAATGATACAAATGGGGATGTCTATGGCTCCGGATAGCACAAAAGATAAAACCTATGATAAGAACAGTATGGAGTTTGGGGATGCAAAAATTGAGGGGGACAAAGCAACAGTACCCGTTAAAGAAAAAAAATCAGGAGAAACAACTAATTACACTTTAAAAAAGGAAGACGGTGTATGGAAAGTGGCGTTTGATAAGGCCACAATGACCAAAATGGGTACTGATAAAATAAAAGAAAAAGGGATGGATACGAACGGCGGATTGGATTCTGCATCAAAAATGCTTCAGGAAATGAATAGAATGAGTGATAGCAGCAGCTTACAGGATACTATGCGTTAATATTTTAGAATACATTTTTAAAAAGGCATTCCACTGGGAATGCTTTTTTTATAACCGCAACTTACTGATTACCTGCTTAACTTCTTTTTTAAAGGTATCAAGCTCACCTAATTGTTGTTGAATAAAAGTGTTGTGTTCAATTTTGCCGATCACCTTATCCATTTCTTTTTTAGTATCGTATACCATTTTACGGAAAGGGTTAGTATAATCTTTTTGCCGTGATTCATATATTCCTTTGCACATCCATTCTTTTACAGTAATTGCGGTCTGCAAGGTATTCCTAAATGTATCTTCTGTAAATTGTTTTGAAGTAATGTTTAAAACTTCAAGCAGTGATGTGTAGGCATGTTCCAGTTTGTCGGTAGGATAATTAGCCCCTAACTTTTTATAAGTATCATGCAACTGTTGCCAGCTTTTTATTTCACCCGTTTTTATTTGGTGCTTTAGTTTTTCAACATCTGTCGTTTTCATTAATTGACCGCCAACATTTAACCATTTACTTCTGGATATTTTGGCTGAAATGCTTTTTTTTATTTCTTCAAGAGAGATAAAATTATTTTTCCTAACAGAACTTCTTTGAAGAAAGTGTTCTAGAATTTGTGTAACCCCATAATATATAATAAGGTCTTCAAATAATTTTAAGGCCTCAGGAAGCTTAATTATCTGTGCCCTACGTTCGCTGTTTTCAAATCCATCTATATAATAACAACCCATTTCATCACGGGAAAGCTTATTTAAAATATTTATTGCATCAAATATTTCATTTATAGTATCCGGCGCCAGATAATTGTATTCAATTGTTTGTATTTTTTCAGTTCTTCTGTCCCTGTCAATATACTTCCATGTATTACGGGCAAGCGCATACATA
>DASYOS010000265.1:0-3767 GCA_036007525.1 Chitinophagaceae bacterium
CCCAATTTTTTCTAATGCAGTTTATTTAAAAGGGGCTTTTTTTGTTGACGCAGGCAATATCTGGAATTTTAAAAATACAAAAGCCAACGGCACTTTAGATAGTACTCAATTTAAAATTGAAAATATTTACAAACAGCTGGGTGTTTCTGCAGGAACAGGTTTGCGCCTGGACTTTAGCTATTTTCTTATACGGTTTGATATCGGCTTCAGATTTAAACGCCCTGATATTGCAGCAAATGATGGCTGGCAAATACCTAATGTAAATCTTAAAAATTTATTTGGCAATGATGATGCTAACCGCAGATGGCGTTATGAGAATTTTAATTTTACTATCGGGATTGACTATCCTTTTTAGTTTGCTCTGTAAACTCTTCAATAGTTACAGCCTCTTCCACTTTAAACTCTCCAATCCTTGTTCTGCATAAGCTGCTTAAATATGCGCCGCAACCTAATGCTTCACCAAAATCATTTGCAAGGCTTCGGATATAAGTGCCGGTTGTGCAAACCACTTTAAAATAAACAACCGGCAATCCGATAGCTATCGGATCCATTTTAGTTATTTCAAAAGATTTAATAGTTATTTTTCGAGGTTCTAATTTTACATCAATTCCTTTTCTTGCAGCCAGATAAACAGGTTTGCCTTTTTGTTTTATTGCCGAATGAATGGGAGGCACCTGGTCAATCTCGCCGATGAATTTTTTAGTTGTTTGCTCTAACAATTCTTTTGTAATATGATCATAGCTTTTAAAATCCCGCGGTTCGCTTTCCAGATCGTAGGTGGGTGTTACAGCGCCTAGTGTAAAGGTTCCTGTATATTCCTTTTCCTGTGCCTGGTATTCATTTATTTTTTTTGTGAACTTTCCTGTACAGATTATTAATAATCCTGTTGCCAATGGATCCAACGTTCCGGCGTGCCCCACTTTTTTTATTCTGATCAGGTTCCTTATTTTTCTTACTGCATCAAACGATGTCCAGTGTAAAGGTTTATTAATAAGCAAAACTCTGCCTTCTTCAAATGAATTATCAATTATCAATTTTCAATTTTAAATTACTAATATGCTCTTGCAAACACAACTCTCTCTTTACTGGGGTTGCCGGTTAAGATACATTTGCCATCTTCCTGGGCATTGTTGAGAGGAATACAACGGATAGTAGCCTTGGTAAGCCCTTTTATTTTGTCCTCAGTTTCTGCAGTGCCATCCCAATGAGCGGAAATAAATCCTCCGGGCCCATCCAATAATTTTTCAAACTCCTCCCAGCTATCTGCTTTTGAAATATTTTCATCACGGAATTTTTTCGCTTTACTATAAATATTCTCTTGAATATCATTTAATAAAACTTGAATTGCATCAGCAAGCCCGTCTATGCTAACAGCCATTTTTTCTTTTGTATCTCTCCTTGCAACTTCTACAATATTTTTTTCAAGGTCCCTTGTACCAATGGCAATTCTTACCGGAACACCTTTCATTTCATATTCAGCAAATTTCCATCCCGGCCTATTATGATCATCATTATCGTATTTCACTTTAATACCGAGTGCCTTAAATTTTATCATCAACTCCTTCACTTTCCCATCTATTAAATTTTTTTGTTCATCTCCTTTATAAATGGGGATGAATACAACCTGTATTGGTGCTAATTTGGGTGGCAATACCAATCCTTCATCATCGCTATGGGCCATAACTAAAGCGCCAATCAGCCTTGTACTTACTCCCCAGCTGGTAGCCCATACATAATCCAGGTTATTTTGTTTATCACTGAATTTTACATCAAATGCTTTTGCAAAATTTTGTCCCAGAAAATGTGAAGTACCTGCCTGTAAAGCTTTGCCATCCTGCATTAGTGCTTCAATGCAATACGTATCAACTGCTCCCGCAAATCTTTCATTAATACTTTTTACACCTTTTATCACCGGCATAGCCATCCATTCTTCAGCAAACTCTGCATATATATTCAGCATTTGTAATGTTTCATCAACTGCTTCCTCAGCAGTAGCATGCGCTGTATGCCCTTCCTGCCAAAGGAATTCAGCGGTGCGTAAGAATAATCTTGTACGCATTTCCCACCTTACCACATTTGCCCATTGATTAATTAATAAAGGAAGATCGCGATAAGATTGTATCCATGTTTTATAAGTATTCCATATAATTGTTTCTGATGTTGGCCTGATTATTAATTCTTCTTCCAGCTTTGCATCGGGATCAACAATAATTCCTCCGCCATCAGGATCATTCATTAACCGGTAGTGAGTTACAACGGCACATTCTTTTGCAAAACCTTCCACATGAGCTGCTTCTTTACTTAAAAAACTTTTAGGGATGAACAGGGGAAAGTATGCATTTTGATGTCCCGTTTCT
This sequence comes from Chitinophagaceae bacterium, assembly GCA_036007525.1. GTDB lineage: Bacteria > Bacteroidota > Bacteroidia > Chitinophagales > Chitinophagaceae > Ginsengibacter. The sequence goes on from DASYOS010000265.1 coordinate 2,358, forward strand.
TTAAACATCTTATCTAGCTGGTCTCTCATATTTTCCCACAATGCATAGCCATAGGGTTTTATAACCATGCATCCACGCACTGCGCTATAATCTGCCAGGCCTCCTTTTAATATAAGATCATTATACCATTGGGAATAATCCTGTTGCCTGCTTGTAATTTCTTTGCTCATATATACCTGTGTTCCTGAAAGGTATCAGGATGATTAAACGATTTTTTTAAAAAAATTAAATTTTGTTTCACTTTTATTTAACAGCCAATAATTAATTCAGACGTATTACGATAAGTAAATTTATGTGCCTTTACAAAAGTAACGACTTCATTTTTAAACCTTCAAACCCAATACCATGAAAACTAATTTTCTACTCTTTGCAATCATCATCGCAACAGTAAGCAGTTGCTCCACTTCTTACAAAACAGGGCAAACGCCTGATGATGTGTATTACTCGCCTGCCCGGTATGATTACGATTCGGTAAGAACGGAAAGAAGAGATAACACAGTATATGATAATTCTGAAGATCGTGAAATAAGAAGACGTGTGTACAACCGTCGGAATAGAAGATATGATGACACGTATGACAGATCTAATTATCCATATGGAAATAATAATTACCCTTATGGAAATAATTATCCTCCTGTTTATACAAATCCAAAATATGGTACAACGCCAAACACTTCTCAGCCAAGAAAAACTAATTTAGGAGGATATTCACCAACACCAGCAAGTGATTCTGGTACTTATAGATCAGGCAAGCCAGGTAGTACAAGTTCCACTCCCGTAAGAACATTTGGGAATAGCAATAATTCTTCTCCTGATAATAAAAGTAGTTTAGGAAATTTTATAAAGAGAGTTTTTTCCAGCGATGGCAGTTCTAATAATGGCAGTATTTATAATTCTAACAGCTCTTCGCCTTCAAGAACATTTAATACCGGTAGTAATAACGCTAACAGTTCCAATAACAGTAATAGCACTAACAACACTAAAACTTCCACACCGGAAACTAAAACCAATAGTAGTTCTGTGCCGGTAAGAAAGTTTTAATTACAATTATTTATGCAGGGGCAACACCAGTTGCCTCCGCATTTAAATATTGCATATTGAAAAAATTTACACTCCCGCTTTATTCCAATATCCTTCATCCTATAAATATTTTATTATGAAAACATATCTCTACATAACAATTTTTTTATTACCCTGCATAAACACATTTGCACAAGAGCCTATAGATGCTTTGCGATACTCGTGGACAACACAAAATGGTACTGCCCGCAACCAGGCAATAGGCGGCGCATCCGGCTCAATAGGTGGAGAATTTTCCACTTTGTTTGTTAACCCTGCAGGATTAGGATTTTATAAAACAAATGAATTTGTATTAACACCCGGTTACATTCTCAACACTAATAAAAGCTC
>DASYOS010000266.1:0-6913 GCA_036007525.1 Chitinophagaceae bacterium
GATGGTGGTGAAGAAGTTAATGAAGTACAGCTGCCTGTTGTTGTTAGTTGCCAAAAGGGAGTAGCTGAACAGCGCATACCCAACATGAAAGGAATTATGGGAGCCAGAACAAAACCCTTGAAAGTTGTTGAACCAATCGCAATAGAGGCTTTAACTTCTATTGTCTCATTTGAACTACCTCCACCAAAGGCAGGTGTAAAGCTGGTTTCTCCCGATCAACCGGAAGAGTTAGTAAGGTTGCTGCATGAAGAAGCGAAAGTGATATAATCTCACATATCCCCTTCCCACAAGTGGATAGGGAAAAGTAGAAGATTATGGAGAAATAAAGCGAATAAAAATAGAATGACAATTGTCGAATTGTCAAATTATCTAATAATCAAATTTCAAATATGAGCGTTTTAATTTTTTTAGATCAATCGGAAGGACATATAAGAAAGAATTCTTTTGAAGCGGCAAGTTATGGCGCTAAAGTAGCAGAACTACTAGGCACATCTGCAGAAGGAATTGTTTTTGGAAAAGTAAATGATGACCTTCCTGCATTAGGTGTGTATGGTTTAAAGAAAATTCATTCAGTATCTGGCGACGCAGTAAATAACCTGGACTCACAGGTATTTACAAATGGGCTTGCACAAGCTGTTGGAATGCTGGCATCAAAAGTTGTGGTGTTTGCAAATAATTTAGACGGCAAATCAATTGCTCCGCGGTTATCTGCAAAACTTAAAGCAGGGCTAGTTTCCGGCGCTGTGGCATTGCCTGATATCAGCAATGGTTTTGTTGTTAAGAAAAATGTTTTTAGTGGAAAGGCTTTTGCTCATGTTGCTATAAGTACCGAAATAAAGATCATTTCCCTAAATCCAAATTCATATAAAATAAATAAAACGGAAGGCAGTGCAGAAGTTGTTGAACTCAATATGCAGGTCCCCGAAGCAAAAATAAAAGTAACCGGAGTAAACAAAGTAGCAGGAGAAATACCCTTGTCAGAAGCTGAGATAGTTGTAAGTGGCGGCCGCGGATTGAAAGGACCCGAAAACTGGAATTTGATAACTGACCTTGCCAAATTGTTGGGAGCCGCAACAGCCTGTAGTCGCCCAGTGGGTGATGCACATTGGCGGCCGCATCATGAGCATGTGGGGCAAACCGGTTTGGCTATTGCTCCCAATTTATATTTTGCCGTTGGTATATCCGGCGCCATTCAGCATCTTGCCGGCGTTAACCGCAGCAAGGTTATCGTTGTGATAAATAAAGACCCCGAAGCGCCCTTTTTTAAAGCTGCCGATTATGGAATTGTTGGTGATGCTTTTGAAGTAATGCCAAAAATAATTGAAGCCGTTAAGAAACTAAAAGGGGTGTAGTTTTATTTTTTGGATACCAGCTTCGGTTTTTCATAGCATCATCGTTGCGTCGCAATCACTTCATCGGCAATACCTTTTGGCAGCTTTAATTATGTATTGCTGAATGTCGGATTGTCCTAACGACAATACAAAAAGTATAATACTAAATATTTGGTTTTGAGTACCAATATTTTTTTTATATTGCATCTTATAACGCCAATCGAAGAGTTAGCAGCAATTTTGACTTCTTCTTAACGCATTTTATGAGAAAGATTTTATTTCTGACAGCAATTATAATAGTGAGCCAATTTTCACTTAATGCGCAACCAGTAAGTTGCTCATTAACCCTGGTTTCGGATACTTTATTTATCGGGACTTGTGGTATAGGTGATAGTCTTTTATTTACTATTCAGCTGAAGCCCGCTTCAACACAGAATACATCAACTCTGTATGGAAAAGGTACCAGGAAAGGACGTTCTGAAAATTTGCCTTTATTTCTTGAGATAAAGAATGATACCGGAATACTAGGCACTTCTTTCTTTGTAAATAGTTGGTACAAAGTACGGGATCTCAAACTAAGCGAGAAAAAAATTGAATTTACATACAACTCAAATTCTTTAGGCCCGCCAACAGAGGTTAATCTTACAATTCTACGCGAACTGAAAAAATATTTTACTGACTCAACTAAGTGGAACAGGGACGACAAGCGAGTCTCTGGCCGTAGTGATTGCCAACCAAACACCCAAAAGAGAACCCTATTTTGTGCAATCTATTATGCATCGGCCGATATTATGGGAGATTTTTATGCAGGCCCTTCTTTTCAGGGTATTTTAGATGCAGTTAAACGTGTAATAAAAGGTGCACAACATCCCATCCAATCTTTTAATAATGATCCAAAAACGACTTTTGCTGACTTACACGCTGTGATTAATGATGCAATAAATACAATGGAAAAAGAAATAAAAATCAGGAAATAGCTGCTAACATTCGGTTTGCTGCTATGCTGGCTGAGGGAATAACAATCGGCTGTATTTATCGATCAGCTTCGGTTTCAGCTCGACGTTCAATATTCAGCTGTTAGTTGTTAATTTCATTATTAGTTTTTCAAATCGGCTGCGGTTCGGGCTGGATATGCAATGAATACCAGCACAGCAGCAAGCCGTAATCGTTGGCTGTAATGTCCCCCTAATTTGGCTCAAGAATGAGGCTTAGCCTGTAGTCTGGCTTCTTGTGCCTTCTTCACGCTTCATCTATGGGTGATGTACTCACCAACCACTTCATAACAATTAGGTTGTTCTCAACTCCCTATAAAAAATTGTAAATTCGTATCATAATCAAACAATATGAATACAGCCACCATTCGCCAGCAGTTACATAATTATCTTGAGGTAGCAGATGATAAAAAAATAAATGCCCTTTACACAATTATTGAAAAAGAAATTCAGGAAAAGGAATTTGAATATCCTGAAAATTTAAAAAATGAATTGGATAAAAGATATGCCGCATATAAAAACGGATCAGAAAAAATGGTTACCGCATCTCAAAGCAAAAAAAGAATTGAAAAAATTTTAAAGGCTGGTAAATTAAAATGAGTACCAATTTAAAAATTGTTCCCATGTCTCATAAAAGAAAAGGTCAGTTAACGGTTTCAAAGGAGTGGGCAAAACATCTTAGAAAGTTCTGGCGCAGAAAGTTTTGGAAGGGAGAAAGAAATGCCGGAAAGAGACTTATAAAAAATGAAGCGATATGTCATCAATCCCTAATTTAATTAATAGTATCGAAAACAACGCTAAGAAGCGCCAGGTAACAGCAAAGAAACCTTTGTGAACTTTGCGTTTACTTTTTGCACTTTGCGATACTTTCTTTTATCTTCTTACCAATTAACTTTTTATATTTGCCTCTTTAAGTCAGCAATAAGGTTATGAAGAAAATAGAATTGGAAATAGTTGCCTTATCTCACAGTATTACACAAACACATTCGTATGCTGTAGTGCTTGGCGAAGTGAATGGTTTACGCCGACTGCCCATCGTTATCGGTGGCTTTGAAGCGCAGGCTATTGCTGTTGCTTTGGAAAGAATGCAGCCCAGCCGTCCCCTCACTCACGACCTTATGAAGAATTTTATGATGGCATTCAATGTAGATCTTCATGAAGTAATTATCAATGATCTACAGGAAGGAATTTTTTATTCTAAATTAGTTTGCTCAACGGATAATGACACTGTTGAAATTGATTCCCGAACATCTGACGCTGTAGCCTTAGCTGTACGTTTTGGCTGCCCCATCTATACTTTTGACAACATTTTAGACAGCGCCGGAATTTTAATGGAAGATGATGAAAAAAAGAAAAAAGCAAAAGGCGGATCTGTTTCTCAAACAGATGCAGGCACAATAGATGATCTTAAAAAACTCTCAATGGCGGAACTGGAAACTTTATTAGCTGAAGTTCTTGAACAGGAAGATTATATAAAGGCGATCGCCATACGGGATGAAATGAAAACAAGGAAGAAAGATTAATTGATAATTTAAAAATTGAGAATGGAGAATGATCGCCTTGTTTTATTCTCAATTCAACAATTCTCCATTTAGATGCTTTCCTTTCCAAACTGCAAAATAAATCTTGGGTTAAATATTATCCGCAAAAGAGAAGATGGCTATCATGATCTGGAAACAGTATTTCTTCCTGTTCCACTTACAGATGTATTAGAAATTCTCCCTTCAAACAATAACAAACTTGAATTTACCGTCAGTGGTATACCTGTGAATACAGAAGATAATCTTTGTATTAAAGCATATAATTTATTAAAACAGAACTTCACTAATCTGCCATCTGTAAAAATGCATTTGCATAAATCTATTCCAATAGGCGCAGGTTTGGGGGGCGGTTCATCTGATGCGGCATTTACTTTATTATTATTGAATGAAAAGTTTAAGCTGAACTTAAAAACTGAACAATTACTTGATTATGCTTTACGGTTAGGAAGTGATTGCCCTTTCTTTATATTGAACAAACCATGCTTTGCGATGGGGAGAGGAGAAAAATTAGAGCCCATAAATATTGATCTGAAAAACTACAAAATATTGATCGTTAACCCTGGTATCAATATCAATACAAAGTGGGCATTTTCAAAAATTATTCCACAGGAAAGAAAAATATCTATCCAGCAAATAATTACGCTGCCAATTGAAACATGGAAAGTATATCTGCAAAATGATTTTGAATTGCCTGTGTTTACTGAATATCCTGAGATAAGAAAAATTAAAGAAGATTTATATGAAGTTGGAGCTTTATATGCAAGCCTGAGCGGTAGCGGCAGTAGTGTTTTTGGCGTTTTCTTAAAAGAAAAAATTATTAAATACCCTCAAAGCACAAAATACTTTAATAAAGTTGTTGAGTTTAATTAATATTTACTTAATCTAAATTCTTTATCTTGTGGTAACAATTTTATAACTATTGTTAGTTACATCGCACATATCCCATTTTCTAGATCAAAATCTTGATTTTCTCGATCACAAGGCATAACCATATCGCCCCTTAAGATTTAATTCTTTCTTTTTAATTTCTTTTATTCTCTTTTATAATTTTTTATATGCATACGCCTGTTATAGTTCCTGGGAAAAGCAAACATTTTATTGACTTTGAAAATAAATATAATGCACATAATTATGAATCCATCCCTGTTGTAATTACAAAAGGAAAAGGTGTACATGTGTGGGATGTAGATGGCAAAAGGTATTATGATTTTCTCAGTGCTTATTCTGCTGTAAACCAGGGGCACTGTCACCCCAAAATAATAGAAACCTTAATTGAGCAATCTCAAAAGTTGACCTTAACCAGCAGGGCGTTTTACAATAATGTGTTAGGTGAATATGCTGAATTCATTACAAAATATTTTGGCTATGATAAGGTATTGCCTATGAACACAGGTGTAGAAGCTGTAGAAACCGCAATAAAATTGTGCCGCAAATGGGCGTATGAAGTAAAGGGTATCGAAACAAATAAAGCCAAAATAATTGTGTGTGCTGATAATTTTCATGGAAGAACTACCGGGATTATTTCTTTTAGTACTGATCCTTCAGCAAAAAATAATTATGGACCATTCACCACCGGTTTTAAAATAATTCCATTTAATGATCTGGAAGCATTGGCTGAGGCATTGGTTGATAAAAATGTGGCCGGATTTTTAGTTGAGCCAATTCAAGGCGAAGCTGGTGTTATTGTTCCTGATGATGGGTATCTCGAAAAAGCTAAACAGTATTGTACGGATGCAAATGTTTTATTTATTGCAGATGAGATACAAACGGGTTTATGTAGAACGGGGAAAATGCTTTGCTGTGATCATGAAAATGTAAGACCTGATATTTTAATTCTTGGTAAAGCCTTAAGTGGCGGCACTTTGCCTGTTAGCGCAGTTCTTGCAGATGATGAAATAATGCTTACTATAAAACCAGGTGAGCATGGAAGTACTTATGGCGGAAATCCGCTGGCATGTAGTATAGCGATTACTGCTTTAAAAGTTTTGCGAGAAGAAAAAATGGCTGAAAATTCAGAATTACTTGGAAATATTTTCAGGCAGGAATTAAAAAACATTCAATCCCCATACATTTCAGTCATCCGGGGTAAAGGATTATTTAATGCTATAGAAATAACTCACCCTGATAAAGAGGCGGCATGGAAACTTTGCATAGAATTAAAAGAAAATGGCTTGCTTGCGAAGCCCACACATGGCGATAAAATTCGCTTTGCTCCCCCGTTAATTATAACTAAAGAACAATTGCTTGAAGGAATAGAAGCAATTGAAAAAAGTTTACTAATATTATAAACTTTGTTTTTATATTTTGCTCATAAATTCTAAAGCACTTTTCGGATTTATTTGTTTAGTTACAGGCAAATTAATAAGTTTGATCATTAAAACTACAAACTGCTCGTGAATAAAAGATTCATATAATCCTTTTTACTTAAACTTATTACGTAAAAAGGATTTCAAAAAAAATAAGAGCAGATGGAAGATACAAACGGCATTTCTGGCAACGTTCATCTTGATTTTGAGCAGGCAAAAGCAAAACATCTTCTATTCAAATCGAAGCTCCGGTCTATATTATATGGAGCAAAATTAACTGACGAAGCCCCTGTATTATCACATTTTGAGTGTACAGTTGGTAAATGGATTTACAATCACGCATTAAAGGCATACGGGCATATTTCAGAAATGCAGGAATTGGAAAAAGTGCATGCTGACATTCATACTTCGGCAAGAGAACTTGTTGCCTTATACAAAGATGGAAAAGAGGAAGAAGCCCGAAAAGGCTTAAGTGGTATGGAAAAAATTGCTGATCATCTTGTAGGATTATTAGCTATCGTTGAGCATAAACTTGCAATAGAACCGCCCAGGATCAGTATTAAATACAAAGGGTTGGAAGCAAGCCGCTCAGAACTTAATGATCTTCTTTTAGCTAATGATGCACTCGATAAAAAAATACAACAACAATCAGGGGAATTAATTAATGAACGCCAGGTGTTGCACAATTTTTTTATGCAGGCTCCTGCATCATTTGGCATTTTAAAAGGCCCACAACATATTCT
>DASYOS010000267.1:0-16017 GCA_036007525.1 Chitinophagaceae bacterium
ATTGAAGCACAGGTTGCTATGCTTACAGAAAGAATTAATCATATCTCAGGTCATCTGAAAACCAATAAAAAAGATTTCTCTACACAAAGAGGGTTAATGCAAATGGTGGGTAAACGCAAAAGATTACTTACTTATTTAAGCAAGCATAACCTTACAGGGTACCGCTCATTAATTGAAAAATTAGGTCTACGTAAATAATTTATATTGATGAAAATGTTTAGCATTCCCAACTGAAAATTTACCAGTTGGGAATACTTTTTTTACTATTAATCTGATTACAAAACAATGTCGACTCCAAACCCGATTTCCGTAACCTTTGATATAGGTGATGGACGAATAGTAACCATTGAAACAGGTAAACTTGCCCGCCAGGCTGATGGTGCAGTTACTGTTCGATTAGGCAATTGTATTATTTTAGCCACAGTTGTTGCTAATAGAGAACCTAAAGAAGGTCAATCCTTTTTCCCTCTATCAGTAGATTACCAGGAAAAATTTGCTTCCGCAGGACGTATTCCCGGTTCATTCTTTAAAAGGGAAGCAAGATTGAATGATTATGAAATTTTGACCTCACGTTTAATTGATAGGGCTTTGCGTCCATTATTTCCCGAAGATTATGTTTGTGAAGTACAGGTATTGGTATCCTTAATATCATCAGACCCTGAAGTTATGCCTGATGCTATGGCTTGTCTTGCTGCATCTGCTGCACTAGCGGTTTCCGATATTCCCATCCAGGAAATTATTTCGGAAGTGAGAATAGGAAGAGTTGATGGAAAACTAATTGTAAATCCTACCCGTAGTGAACTATTGGATGCTGATATGGAATTTATGATTGCAGCTACAGCAAAAAATATTATGATGGTGGAAGGTGGCAGTAAAGAATGCCAGGAGGAAGACTTAATCGCTGCTATTGAACTTGCCCATAAAACAATTCAGGCACAGGTAAAAGCACAGGAACAATTAAGAGACAAGGTAGGTGTTAAAGGTAAAAGAGATTATACAAAACCTTACCGCAATGAAGACCTGCACAAAAAGATAAATAAATTTGCAGAGAAGGATATCAAAAAAATTGCAGCTTCTGCATCTGCAAAGCATGATAGGAGCGATGCATTCAAAAAGTTACATGATGAACTTATAGAATATTTAGGCGTATTACCTAATGAAGATGTGCCACTCGTGAAATATTATTTTGGTGAGCTTCAGTATCATTATGTAAGAGATATGATACTCGATACAAAAATCCGATTAGATGGCAGGGGTTTGGATGAGGTTCGTCCATTAACTATGGAAACTGATATCTTACCTTCACCTCATGGATCTGCTTTATTTACAAGAGGTGAAACTCAGTCACTTACAACTGTAACCTTCGGAACTCCTTTAGACGAATTATTAATTGAAAGTGCTGCAAAAAGTGATTACTCAAAATTTATTTTGCATTATAATTTTCCACCTTTTTCAACGGGAGAAGTAAAAATGATGAGAGGTGTTGGTCGTCGTGAAGTTGGTCATGGTAACCTGGCGCTTCGTTCCCTAAAGCAAATAATGCCGGGTGGTGAATATCCTTATACTGTAAGAATTGTAAGTGATATTTTAGAAAGCAATGGTTCATCATCTATGGCTACTGTTTGTGCAGGCTCCCTGGCATTGATGGATGCCGGTGTTCCCTTTAAAAAGCATGTAAGTGGTGTAGCTATGGGATTGATTTCCAAAGGAGATAAATATGCAATTCTTACAGATATCTTAGGCGATGAAGATCATTTAGGAGATATGGATTTCAAAGTTACCGGTACTAAAGAAGGAATTTGTGGCGTGCAAATGGATATTAAAGTAGATGGATTAAGTATGGATATTATGCGGGAGGCATTGGCTCAGGCAAAGCGGGGCCGTATGGAAATTTTGGATGCTATGTACAAGTGTCTTCCGGAACATAGAGAAGATGTAAAACCACATGCACCACGAATGGAAAAATTAATTATTGATGGGGAATTTATCGGTGCAGTAATAGGGCCTGGAGGGAAAATAATCCAGGAGATTCAAAAATCTACAGGTGCTACAATTAATATAACAGAAGTAGGCAAAACAGGAGAAGTAAGTATTTTTTCTGCAGATAAAGAAAGCCTTGATCAGGCAGTTGCATGGGTAAAAAGCATAGTTGCTGTACCAGAAATAGGAGACGAATTTGATGCAACTGTAAAATCTATTAAGGAGTTCGGTGCTTTTGTTGAGTTTTTACCGGGTAAGCAAGGCTTGTTACACATTTCTGAAATTATGTGGAAGCGTCTGGAGACTATGGAAGGCGTTTTCAATGAAGGAGATAAAGTAAAGGTGAAGATAATAGGTACAGATCCTAAAACCGGGAAGTTTAAGCTTAGTAGAAAAGCCTTGTTGCCAAAGCCTGAACAAACTCAAGCGCCAAGGCCGGCACAAAATCAGGATAATTCCAGAAATTAATTTTTATTTTAAACTAATAATACGGCTTGCAAATTGCAAGCCTTTTTTATGAGTGATTATCAAAAGGCATTGATAATTAATAGTCAAGATTTTTAAAGTAACATTGGGATACAGGTCTCAGCACTATTAAGACTGATTTTTTATTTAATAAATTTGATTATGGAATTTACATTAAAGAAAATTGACAAGCTTTTAGCCAACCTACAGCAGTTGCAACCTATACAAGCGGCGTATCAACAGAAGCTCGATGAAAAAATACGTCTTGAATTTAATTACAATTCAAATCACATTGAAGGTAATACCCTCACTTATGGCGAAACAGAATTGCTGCTTATTTTTGATAAAACTACAGGCAATCATGAGTTAAGAGAATATGAAGAAATGAAGGCGCATGATGTGGCGTTTAAATTGGTTAAAGAATGGGCTGCTGATAAAGAAAGACCGTTAACCGAAACAGGCATTAAAAATCTTCATGAGATACTATTGGTTCGACCTTTTTGGAAAGAAGCAATTACACCAGACGGAACTCCTACAAGAAAATTAATTAAAGCAGGAACCTACAAAGAGTATCCAAATTCTGTTAGATTGCAAACAGGTGAAATATTTCATTATACATCTCCTACAGAAACGCCAATACAAATGGGTGAACTCGTACAGTGGTTTCGGGATGAAGAAGATAAAGAAGAATTACATCCTGTTGAATTAGCCGCACTGTTGCATTACAAGTTCGTACGTATACATCCTTTTGATGATGGTAATGGACGCATTTCTCGTTTGCTTATGAATTATGCTTTACTACAGTATAACCTACCACCGATAATTATAAAATCAACAGACAAAAAAAATTATTTGTTTGCTTTAAATCAGGCAGATGCCGGAGATGTGAAAGCATTTATAAATTATATAGGAGAACAAGCTATTTGGAGTTTGGGATTAAACATTAAAGCAGTAAAAGGTGAAACATTGGAAGAGGAAGAAGATTTTATGAAGGAAGTATCCGTTTGGAAAAAATCAGTTTTACCTAAGGGTGAAATCATAAAAAATAATGAAGCTATTATTGCGCTTTATAATGGCTCTATTTCAGAGTTGTTTAATTTTTTTATTGACAAAATGAAAATTGCGTTCTTTGATTTGTTTGAAGACACAAAAATTCATGGTTATGTTAATGAAAGTATTACAAACACTGAAGGGAAAACATACCTGGATACTTACATTGCAAAATTACAAGAAACAAAAACAGAAATGAGCGGGTTAGATACTAAGGAAGCTCTTAGAAGTATTAGTGTAAGAATTGACTTATATAATCCAAGGTTTAAAAATTCTGGCACATTAATATATTATGTAATATTGACTATTTTATTTACCAGCAAATCCTACATTATTCAAAATAATGGAATTACCCTACGGGAAAAAAATTACAATGAAGGAGTTTCAAAATTGGAACAAAAAGAAATAGTTAAAACAATAGTTGAAAAAAATTTTTCCCAAATAAAAACTGCCTAAAATAATTGATAGGTAAATCTTCTATGGAAAATTACATTAATGTACATATTCCAACTATATCCCAAGAACAATCAGAAATCCTTATTGCAGAATTATCTGAAATTAATTTTTATGCCTTTGAAGAAGATAAAAGCATCCTTTCAGCTTTTATAAAAGAAGAAAATTTTACTGAAAAGGAATTGAATAAAATTATCTCGCCAAAAAATATTTCTTACACAAGATCAATTATTAAGGAGACTAACTGGAATAAAAAATGGGAAAGTGAATTTGAACCGATAATTATAGAAAATTTTGTAGCTGTGAGAGCTGTATTTCATCAACAGGTTACAAGTGTAAAGCACAATATAGTTATCACTCCTAAAATGAGTTTTGGCACAGGGCATCATGCAACAACTTTCCTTATGTTGCAGCAAATGCAATACATCGATTTCTCTAATAAAAAAGTTTTAGATTTTGGAACAGGCACAGGGATATTAGCCATTCTGGCTAAAAAGTTAGGAGCAAAAAAAATTGTGGCTATTGATAATGATGAATGGAGTATTAACAACGCTAGAGAAAATTTTGTTGCAAACAATTGTAGTGATATTAAATTTGAATGTTATTACGGGCAGCATTAAAAATTTAAAAAGAATTTCTCATCAGTCGACTAAACTATTGTTGAGTGGATTTTTACTTGAAGATGGGCAACAATTAATTAATAATTTTAGTCGGGAAGCCTTTAACCATAAAGAAACTGCTGTTAAAAATGAGTGGATATCATTACTATTAATAAAATCATAATTACAAAACCAACCTGTTAATAAAGCATTATATTTGTTCTTCGCTTTTGTTCGCTCAGCTTAAAATGAAAGAAACCTTACTTATAATATCGGCTTATCTAATTGGTTCAATCCCCACAGCACTAATAATCAGTAAAAAGTATTTTGATATTGATATCCGTGAATATGGCAGTGGTAACATGGGCGCTACCAATACATTTCGTGTACTTGGTTCCCGCTATGGTACAATCGTAATGGTTTGCGATATATTAAAAGGTATTGTAGCGGTTGCCTTGTATAATTTACTTCCATATTATTTAACCAACGAGCTTGATAGAACAAACCTTATGATTGGTTTAGGTCTTTCTGCAACGCTTGGTCATATTTATCCAATTTGGGCACAGTTCAAAGGAGGCAAAGGCGTGGCAACTTTATTTGGAATGGTACTCGCGATACAGCCTATTGTAGCCGTTAGTTGTGTAGCTGTATTTATTTCCGTTTTATTTTTAACAAGGTATGTTTCTTTAAGCTCAATACTTGCCGGTGTAGCTTTACCAATTTGTGTATTATGGATATACAATGAAAAAGAAGTTTTTTACAGGGTATTTGCAGTTGCCATTGCTGGGTTAATTGTACTTACACATCAAAAAAATATCAGTAGGATATTTAAAGGCAATGAAAGCCGTGTTCCTATCTTAAAGCACAGGGATAGAAGAAGAGCCAGAAAAAATAAATTCCGCTCTAAAGGATTCCAATTTTAAAAGAAGCCTGTTTCAGTAACATTTTATGATGTTGTATTATCTTTTTGGTACAGCAATTGATTTAAATAGTATAAATCAAATCATACGATCATGAAAAGAATATTATATCTGTTTGTAAGTACAACACTTTTTATAAGTGCTTGTACAACAAATGCAGTAACCGGCAGAAAGCAACTGAGCCTTATCTCTGAAAGCGCACTCCAACAAGAGGCAGTTGGTCAATACCAATCTTTCTTAAATCAGAATAAAGTACTTACTAATGGAGGTGGCAGAGATGCAGAAATGGTTAGAAGAGTAGGAAGCCGTATCGCAAACGCAATAACACAATTTTATAATTCTAAAGGGCAAGGTAATGTTCTCCAGGGTTATAACTGGGAATTTAATTTAGTGGATAACAAGCAAGTGAATGCATGGTGTATGCCTGGCGGTAAGGTGGTAGTTTACACCGGCTTATTTACTGTTGCACAAAATGAAGCACAATTGGGTATTGTTTTAGGTCATGAAATTACACACGCAGTTGCCAGCCATGGTCAGGAAAGAATGAGCCAGGCTATGCTTGCGCAAGGTTTGGGTGTTGTGGGTAGCAGCGTATTTGGCAGCTCACAGGCAGGCAATATTTTTAATAATATTTATGGGCCCGCAGTTACCGTTGGAGCCCTTTTACCTAATTCAAGAAATCAGGAACTTGAAGCAGATCATTACGGGTTAATATTTGCAGCAATGGCAGGTTACAATCCTCAGGAAGCAATACCATTCTGGACAAAAATGGCAAACATGGGTAGTGGTGAAAAGCCCCCACCTTTTTTGAGCACTCACCCTGCAGATGCACAAAGAATACAAAAGCTAAAAAGCTATATGCCAGAAGCTATGTCTTATTATAAACCAATGAATAACAGGTAGTTTAGTTAAAAAACTATAATTTAACTCCACCTACTAAATGGGTGGAGTTTTTTATTTATTTAAGCTGAAAATGGCTATCTTTACAATCTATCTGTAGTAAATATGCTACTTGCCATCCTCTATGAATATAATATTGTAATCGTTTTATTTTAAAATTAAATTCTAAAGCACTATGTCTCAAACACTGTTTGAAAAATTGCAATTAAAGAATGAGCGAAATTTATTAGTTCAAGGGTTACCATCAACTATTGAAAAGCAATTTGTCAAGCTTTCATTTGCGAAAAATGTTACTCCGCTTTTGAAGATGCGGAAAATTGATTTTGCTTTGATCTTTGCTCTTAATCAAAAGCAATTGAATGATATTTTAAAAGATGTTTTTCCGGCCTTACATGCAGATGCAAAATTATGGATTGCGTTTCCTAAATCGGCTTCTAAAATAGTAAGCGATCTTAACAGGTGCTGCACATGGGAATACCTACGTGATGAGGGTTTTGAATCAACAGAGGAAGTGGTGCTGGATTATGTATGGAGTGCTCTTCAATTTAAGAGGGCAGCCGTAGTTAAAAGCATCAAACCTTTACCTGGCAAGCCCAATGTATTAGAGCCCATGATTGCTTCCAAAAGAAAAACGGCTTTATCCATTTAAGAGATTTACCTTAAGATCACAGTACCCATTTGCCTTGTCATTTCTTTTTCAAGATCTTTTAAATGCTTATGTGTTTGAAATAGGGCGAGCTGATCCTCAGCAGAATTAGACTGTTCAAAATCTTTTTGATTAATACTTATCAACCTTTTTATTTTCCTGAGTTTTAAATAATTTACAGTTGACGATACTTCTTCTCTATATGTATCATCCCTTGTTGGTACCGGCATTTCATATTTCTCTTTCCACCTTGAGCTAACTTCATAAGGAAACTCCATAATTGATACTACAAGAGAACTCATCACCTGGTTCTCGTGGTATAAAAAATTCTTTTCAGTTGGTTCTATTCCTTCACGATACCAAATTTTATAGGTTTGTATAACTTCCATAAGCTTGCTGTCGTCTACAAGTTCGTCTTCGGTAATATTGTTTAAGATGTGGTCTGCAACACTTATTCCTTGTTCCCATTCTTTTAATCCAAACTCAAGCAAACTTCTTACAATAGCTCTTTCGCTTTGCTCATCTTCATTCAATAAATTTATCAGATCATCATCTTCTGTTGCAATAGTTGCAGATCCTGGTTCCTGAAGTCCTTTCTCAATAGATAACCCTTTTCTTTCCTGCTTGTTTAAATTTTCACGAATAAACTTATTTACAAGATTATGCAAACCACTTTCATCAATTTTTAAAAGCTCAGCGCTTTTTCTAATATAGTCCTGCTGCTTTGTAAAATCTTCAGCCTTATTAATTTTAGAAATAGTTTCTGCAATTTGATTAACAACTATAGATTTCTTAGTAGTGTCATCCCCTGCATCTTTCAGTGCAATATCAAGCTGAAATAAAATAAAATCTTTTTTATTAACAGCAATAAATTCTGTAAATGCACTAACTCCTTTTTTATTTATATAACTATCCGGATCTTCTTTGTCAGGAATTAAAACAAGTTTTACATTTAAGCCTTCTTCTAATGCCATATCCAGCCCACGCAATGCAGCTTTTACCCCAGCTGTATCTCCATCATAAATAATAGTAAGGTTGCTTGTATATTTTTTTACCAACCGTAGTTGATCCGTAGTTAGCGAAGTGCCGCCGCTTGCAACCACATTTTCAATACCTGCCTGGTGAAGCGCTACCACATCAGTATAACCTTCCACCAGCAAACATTCATCAGCCTTATCAATAGCTAATCTGGCAAAATAAGAACCGTATAAAATTTTACTTTTTATATATATCTCATTTTCGGGAGTGTTGATATATTTTGGAGCCTTATCATTATTCTTTATAAGCCTGGCACCAAATCCCAAAACTTTTCCGCTTTGATTGTGAACTGGAAAAATTATTCTTCCGCGATAATTATCTAAAGGTTTTTCATCCCTGATAGTTACCAACCCACTCTTTTGTAAATAATCAATGTTGAATTGTGATGCAATAGCAGTTTTTGCAAAATCATCCCGGGCAGAAGGATTAAAACCCAGTTGAAACTTTTTTATTATTTCTTCTCTAAAACCTCTTTGCTTTAAATAACTTAAACCCACATCCTGGCCTTCATCTGTATTGAATAAAACATCGGTAAAATATTTTTGCGCAAAATTATTTATAGCATAAAGGCTGTCGGCTAGTAATAGTTGCTGCTTAACTTCCGGAGATGTTTCAGTTTCTTCTATTTCAACATTATACTTGTTGGCAAGCCATCGCAGCGATTCTACATAACTGTATTTTTCATGCTCCATTAAAAAACTTATACTGTTGCCACTTCTGCCGCAGCCAAAGCATTTGTAAATTTCTTTTGATGGTGAAACTGTGAAGGAAGGTGTTTTTTCGTTATGAAACGGGCAAAGCCCAAGATAATTGGAGCCACGCTTTTTAAGTTTTACAAAAGAATTTATGATATCAATTATATCTATCCTGCTTAAAATTTGCTGTATGGTAGAAGGGGATATCATTACTTTCAAAAATAACAAATGAAAACTATTTATCCCGCATGATGTTAGTTCTTACTAACATTTAAGCAATTTGGCACTTAACCATTCATGTATTTAACATGCACCAATTGGTGAACTGCTAATTCCTTTATTACCTTTGCCATTCTAAAAATTATTATGACTAAAAAAGAAGTTTATATTATATCAGCAGTTCGTACGCCTTTAGGAAGTTTTGGTGGTACTTTAAAAGATATTCCTGCTACCAAATTGGGTGCAATTGCTATTAAAGGTGCGATTGAAAAAGCAGGTATTGATCCAAACATCGTTCAGGATGTATTAATGGGATGCGTATTACAAGCTAATTTAGGGCAGGCTCCTGCACGCCAGGCTTCAATGCTTGCCGGGCTTTCTCCAAATGTTAATTGCACAACAATAAATAAAGTTTGTGCCAGCGGAATGAAAGCAATTATGAACGGAGCCCAAAGTATACTATTGGGTGATGCAGATGTTGTAGTTGCAGGCGGAATGGAAAACATGAGCCAGGTACCTTTTTATGCTCCCTCAACACGCTGGGGAAATAAATACGGCAATACCCAATTAATAGATGGGCTTGCAAAGGATGGACTTACTGATGTTTACAAAGATTACGCAATGGGAAGTGCGGCAGAATTATGTGCAAGGGAATGCAACATAAGCAGGGAAGCGCAGGACGAGTTTGCCATTGAAAGTTACCATCGAAGCCAGGCAGCAGTTAACGAAGGAAAATTTAAAGAAGAAATTGTTGGAGTTGAAATTCCCCAGCGAAAAGGAGACCCAATATTATTTTTAAAAGACGAAGAACCATTCAATGTAAAATTTGAAAAAATACCGGAATTAAAATCAGCTTTTGAAAAAGGAGGAAGCGTAACTGCGGCTAATGCAAGCACTATGAATGATGGCGCTGCGGCTTTAGTTTTAATGAGCAAAGAAAAAGCTGATGAGTTAGGGCTAAAACCAATTGCGAAAATAATAAGCTATGCAGATGCAGAGCAGGCTCCTGAATGGTTTACAACTAGCCCTTCTATCGCTTTGCCAAGAGCTGTTGAAAAAGCAGGATTAAAAATGGAAGACATCGAATATACTGAGTTGAATGAAGCATTCAGCGTAGTAGGAATTGTAAATGTACAAAAAATGGATCTTGATCCAAAAAAAGTAAATGTAAATGGCGGGGCAGTTTCATTAGGCCATCCATTAGGTTGCAGTGGTGCACGAATAATTGTAACATTGATAAATGTACTAAAACAAAATAACGGCAAAATAGGAGCAGCTGCCATTTGTAATGGCGGTGGAGGTGCAAGCGCAATGGTAATAAAAAATGTCTGAACCATGATTATTGGGATTATAGGATTAATGGGATTCAGGAATCAAATATTTCTATTTTAAAAATTAATATGATGAAGAAGATTTTTTTAATAATGTCTGTTGCATTTTTTTGTGCATTAAATTTAAAAGCAACTGACTCTACATTTACTATTAATGGTAAATTAAGCAAAGTAAAAAGCGGAGTAATGTATTTGTACATTTTTGATGAGGGAAATACAAAAAAAGACTCTTCTAAAATTATTAATGGAACATTTTACTTTAAAGGAGATATTCAAAAACCTTTCAGTGCTATGCTGGATTTAAAGGACAGCAAGCAGGATTATTTTAGGTTTTATATAGAGCCAAAGAATATCAGTATCACAGGCATAGGAGACTCGTTAGGGTTATTAGTAATCACAGGATCTAAAATAAATGATGATGATAAACTGTTAGCACAAAGGATGAAATATATAAAACAATGGGAAAGTACCAATAGTAAAATATTTGAAGAGGCATATAAAACAAAAAATAAAGCGATAATGGATAGCCTGGATGAAGTTGACATGCTGGTTATGAAAGAGAAAAGAAAAGTAGTAGCTGCATTTATAAAAGATTACCCGCATTCTATGAGAAGCGCTATGGCTATTACTGAAAATTATGCTTACTATGCTGAAGTTGATGAAGTGGAACCATTGTATAATTTATTAGAAAAAAACCTCAGAAATAGTGCAAAGGGGATTGCAATAAAGAAAATGGTAGATGTTTATAGGACCGTCGCTATTGGATCTGTGCCTCCTGACTTTATACAAACAACTCCTGAAGGGAAAAATATTAGCCTGTCTTCATTAAAAGGTAAGTATGTTCTTGTGGATTTCTGGGCAAGCTGGTGTGGCCCATGCCGTAGAGAGAACCCAAATGTTGTAAAAACTTACAATCAATTTAAGGATAGGGATTTTGAAATATTTGGTGTTTCTTATGATACTAAAAAAGATAAATGGGAGAAGGCTATTAAAGATGACGGGCTTACATGGTATCATGTTTCAGATCTGCAAGGATGGAAAAACGCCACTTCAGCATTATATGGTATTAAGGCAATTCCTGCCAACCTGTTATTAGATAAGGAAGGGAAGATAATAGCCAAGAATATATTTGGTAAAAAACTCAGCGATAAATTATCCGGGATCATCAAATAATTTGTTCATTTCACATGTATCTACTGAGGAAGATTTTGAAACGTTTAGTTTGCTCATTTCATCCCTAACCGATATTTTTGCCACTCTCCAAGGGAGTCCTTTGGACAAAATTTTTAATACATGAGACAAATTGCATTCAGAGAAGCTTTACGGGAAGCAATGAACGAAGAGATGAGACGTGATGAAAAAGTTTTTTTAATTGGAGAGGAGGTTGCTGAATACAATGGTGCTTATAAAGTAAGCCAGGGAATGCTGGAAGAGTTTGGAGATAGAAGAGTAATAGACACACCCATTTCCGAGCTTGGATTTACAGCTATAGCAGTAGGTGCAGCACAAAATGGCCTGCGCCCAATTGTGGAATATATGACATGGAACTTTGCAAATCTTGCCTTAGATCAAATATTAAATACTGCTTCTAAAATGCTGGCAATGAGTGGCGGACAGGTAGGATGCCCAATCGTTTTTCGCGGCCCAAGCGGAAGCGCAGGACAATTAGGTGCACAACATTCTACTGCCTATGAATCCATGTACGCAAATATTCCGGGACTAAAAGTAATATCTGTAAGTAACCCTTACGATGCAAAAGGATTATTGAAAAGTGCCATTCGGGATAATGATCCTATAGTATTTATGGAGAGTGAAGTAATGTATGGCGAGAAAGGTGATGTGCCTGAAGAAGAATATTTAATACCTATTGGTAAAGCAAAGGTTGTAAGAGAAGGGAATGATGTTACCATCGTTTCTTTTAATAAAATGATGAAGGTCGCTTTAGGGGCTGCTGATGAATTGGCTAAAGAAGGCATCAGTGCAGAAGTAATAGACCTACGAACTATTCGCCCTATGGATTGGCAAACCATTATGGAATCAGTTAAAAAAACAAATCGATTGGTAATTGTAGAGGAGCAATGGCCCTTTGCTTCTGTATCTTCTGAAATAACTTACCGCATACAAAAAGAAGGCTTTGACTATTTAGATGCTCCAATACGTCGTATTACATCTACAGATACGCCAATGCACTATGCGCCTAATCTTGTTGCAGCCTATTTACCTGATGTTCCAAGAACAGTAAATCTGGTAAAGGAAGTGATGTATTTGCAGAAGTAAGAAAAGATTTGGTTAGATCACACTTACGCAAAGCCCAATGTAGGAGAGTTGTTTAATCGTTGAGCCTGTTTTCAATATCCATTTGTTCGTGAAGAATTCTGATAACTTCTATTGTATTATTTTGAATTCTGTAAAATATGAGATGCGATTTGACTTTTGATGATCGATAACCTTTTCGAACATGCTCCATGGATTTGCCGGCATTAATATTCTTACAGATAAAATTGACTTCGTCAAATATTAGGTTATAATAACGATCCGCTTGATCAACTGACCATTTTCTGACAGTATAAAGCCAGATTTCCTCCAGATCAGAAACTGCTTTTTTACTAATTGCAAAGGGTAGCGGTTTCATAAAAACTTCCTGTGAAGTTTATTTAAATGAATTTTAGGATCAAGGTTTTTGACGAGTCCACTTTTTTCACCCTGTAGCAGAGCTTTAGTAAGATTTTTCATTTTTAATTCTTCTGCTTCTAATAGCCTTAAAGCAGTTCGGATCACCTCACTTGCGGAATTATATTTACCCGATAATATCCTGGAAGAGATGAAGCCTTCAAAATGTTCGCCTAACAAAATGGAAGTATTACGGGACATAATTTTTTTAATAAAAGTACCAATAATTGGTATTATATACAAAAATGCTTATTCCATAGCCGTGTCTCTTTTGTGTTGGCTTCAGCTTAGCAGTCGCGGAGTTAAATTAATCAATTGCGCCGTGTCCCGCCATACACAAGGCTTGACAAGGGGAGACACGGCTAAGGAAAAATAACCTTTTCGAACATGCTCCATGGATTTACCGGCATTAATATTCTTACAGATAAAATTGATTTCATCAAATATCAGGTTATAATAACGATCCGCTTGATCAACTGACCATTTTTTGACAGTATAAAGCCAGATTTCCTCCAGATCAGAAACTGCTTTTTTACTAACTGCATATCGTAGCGGTTTCATAAAAACTTCCTGTGAAGTTTATTTAAATGAATTTTAGGATCAAAGTTTTTGACGAGTCCACTTTTTTCACCCTGAAGCAGAGCTTTAGTAAGATTTTTCATTTTTAATTCTTCTGCTTCTAATAGCCTTAAAGCAGTTCGGATCACCTCACTTGCGGAGTTATATTTACCCGATGATACCTTGGCAGAGATGAAGCCTTCAAAATGTTCGCCTAACAAAATGGAAGTATTACGGGACATAATTTTCTTTTGATAAAAGTACCAATAATTGGTATTATATACAAAAATACTTAATCCATAGCCGTGTCTCTTTTTCGTTGGCGCTCAGCTTGGCGGACAAGGCGTTAAATTAATCAATTGCGCCGTGTCCCGCCATACACAAGGCTTGACAAGGGGAGACACGGCTAAGGAAAAAAGGCAGGGAATTCAATGCTCTTCCTGCTTGAACCAAAGTTAAATTGAAAAACGAAATTAGAGGTAAGAACAAAAGCTCAATTATATTAACGTCTGCTGGAACTGAAGCTGCTCCTGATCCAAGGCTGAAGTTCCAATGCCACGCCCCACTTTTGCAAATGCTTTTGTTGTGCGTTCGTGCTTCTTTAAGGTCTTGTCGCACTAATATTTCCTTCTAATTTCTCGATTGTTCTTTTCGCAGCAGCCAATCTTACAGCGTTATTCTTTTCTACAAGCTTATGGGTTACCCATTTTTCTACATAATGATGAGCAGGGACTAACAATGCAGCTATAGAAACCATCGCAAGCAGCATAAGCACAGGTGAATGGTGGGTAATTTTACCAAAGAAAGGATGCAATAACAGGTTAACAAATTCAAAAACAATCAGCAAGGCCAGTACGCCTAAAAACTCAATCATTCTTGCATTAACAGCAATACTACGGCTCAGTAAAAAGAATAATATAAGGAATGTAATAAGTGTTATCGCTATTAAACCATACTGTATATTCTGTTCCCTTTCTTCCTTTGCCTGGTCAGCTTTAATTTGTTCTTCATTGTCCTTTAGTTGCTTGGCAAAAGTCATGTTCTGTATCTCATTTATTTTTTGCTGGCTGGCAATAGAATCTTTGTAGGCAAATTGCATTTCTGCATAATAATAGGCACTATCTTTTTTATTCAAATGATTGTAAATTTTCCGCAACATCTCGGCTCCATCAACAATACCAGCTTTTAAATTGCTTTTTATAGCTGCTTCGAATCCCTGTTTTGCTATGTTTTTAGCTGAAGTATAATTGCCTTGGCTCATTAATAATTTACTATAATTATTTGTTGCAAGTGAAAGTATGATAGGATTATGGGTTGAATCACTGAAGATAATTGCCTTCTTATAATAAGCTTCTGCCAAATCATGATCGCCTAATTCTTGATGAGCCAGCGCAACATTAAAGAGTATAGCTGGATAGACGAAACCATCCGAATTCTTCTTATTATTTTCTAAAGCTAGTTGCCCATAGTATAAGGCAGAATCGCCTTGATGAAGTCCGTTGAAAGCGTAACTCAGATACATGAATGTCCATGTTTTATAGGATCTTGAGATTAAAGTAGTAGAATCTGCAGTATAACTTGCCTGTGATTTACGCAAATATTTTAGCGCTTCATCATAATTACCAATGCGGACATACAAACCTCCAATATTTGTGTTAAGAAATCGTGCACGTGTTTTATTCAGTTCTAATGCTTTAAAATAAAATTCGAGTGCGAAATTAAAATCGCCTTTAACTAGAAAAGCATTAGCCATAGCATTGTACGTATTAGCAATTAGCGTATCGCTTTTAAGTTGTTGGGCAATGGTGAGCATTTGTTGCGAAGTAAAAATGCAACTATCCATTTTACCTGTTGTAAGGTAATAACGGTTTAATTGATTAAGTGCTTGCCATTTTTCGGTTTGTGTAGTTGCGGTTTGCAGCTTTTTCCGAAAACCGTTAATGTCAGGTTGTTGTGCTTGTGCAATGATTGAAACAAGGAGTAGAAAACAAACAACAAATAGCTTAGCGGAAATAGTTAGCCAGTTATTTTGATTTTGCAAATGCATAATTTTTAAATTCATCTATTTTCAAGGATTAATCAAGTAGAATTGCATGACACACAACATATAAATATGCGAAGTTTTTCTATAATTGCCAAATTTGTAAACTATTAATTTTTATAAACTTAACTATGTTTTGCGAAGTTTAAGTACAAAAAGCGAAGTTCGCATTTTAACTTTCACCATCGTTTCAATTCATACCTGGTAAAAACATATTCAGGGGTTTTAATTTTAGTTTCATCGTTTACTTCATACCACGGTGATAAAAGTTTACTTACTGGATTAACTAAAACATGAATATCCTGTGCCGGCATAAAAAAGCAGAGGGATAAACTTTGGTAACATATTATTATATTTGATTCTTATCCCTTAAGATGGGATTTCCTCTTAAATCCATACACTAACTTTGCGTTTATGGCAAACATTCTGATAATAGATGATGAAAAAAGTAT
>DASYOS010000268.1:0-2971 GCA_036007525.1 Chitinophagaceae bacterium
CACCCAATTTGTATCTTCTGTAGTTGGGTCCTGGTAAAATTCTTTTATGACTTTTGCGATGCCAACAATTTCCATCCCTTCATTGCTGTGGTAAAATAAAACTTCATCACCTTTCTTCATTGCTTTCAAATGAATTCTTGCAGCATAGTTTCTTACTCCGCTCCAAAAGGTTTGTTTGTCTTTTACAAATTCATTCCAGCCATAAACATTAGGTTCTGATTTTACAAGCCAATAAGACATATCAATATTTGATTTTAAGATGTTAGATGTACGATGTAATTAAAATATTATGCTATTATTTAATGAGAAAGCCTTTCTCTTAAAAATAATTTTAGATCTTCAGAAGAAATATCTTTAGCAAGAATTTTTCCACTGGAATCTAGTAAAAAGTTCCGGGGAATTCCATCAACATTTATTTTTTTAGATTCCTTTCCGTTATCATCTAAAATATTAGTCCAGACTATTTCTTTTTCGTGAATAATCTTTTTCATTCGTTTTATTTCATTTTCTCTATCAATAGAAATTCCATAAATATCAAATCCTTTTAATTTATAAGCTGTATATAATTCTACAAGAGAGGGGAATGTATCAATGCAAGGTTTACAAAAAGACGCCCAAAATTCTATTAGTGTATACTTCTGTTGTCGAACTTTTCTGCTTAATTTTTCCCCAAAGCTAAATTTATCAAAAGGAAACGTTTTATCTAATGAAAGGCTTCTGTCTACTTTTAAATTTGCTGCAAAAGTTCTATATGCTTTAGTTTGTTTAATTTTTGCTGAAAAGAATTTTGAAATACTGTCAATAAGTTTACTATACCCAAAGTTTTTATAGTCTATTATTAAATCCCACATAGCTACATAAGAATTAGGGTTATTTTTTATATATGCCGCTAAAATTTCATCTTTAGCTTCTACATTTTTCAGCTCGATTCTTCTAAGATCATTCTCAGATTCCAAATGTTTGTAAATTGCTTTTAGTTGCTCATACTCACGGTTTGACTTAGATTTTAATGTACTCCCAAATCCCTTATCCTTATTAGTAAGATCTTTTATCTCAATATTTAAATTCCCTTGGTCAATAAAAAATAAATCTGATAGTACCCCTCTATTTTCTTCTTTTATTAAGTATGAAAAAAATGCAGGAGTGGGATATCTTATATTTCCGAGTAATTCGAATTTTTTATTTTTAACAGTAATCGTTCTGATATTAATATTACTCTCATAGTATTTTGCATCCAAAATTGCCGGCGCAAATACAATGTCTTTATTATTATAGAAAGTGGAGTAACCTGTAATCTTGTACGGTTTAAGAATCTGGCCTAAAACAAAACAGGGATTAAGAACAATAAAGAATAAAATATTTTTCATAACCTAGAGATATTTGATTTATAAATTCATAGTAAGTGAACTTTAAATTACCGCATTTATAAATTTAAAACTATTTATATAGCAACAATTTCCTGGATTGTGATTTTGCCAGCTAAAAATACTAAGAATCTATAATTTATGAGATTAGACGTATGAAGTCCTTTGGGGGAGATTTAGAGGATGTCATCTTCACTCCCATCCACTCGCCAACACATCTGCAATATGCATGGTTTTTATAGGTAACTTTTTCTTTTTAATAAATCCATCAATATGTAATAAGCAACTCGAGTCAGTAGAGATAATATATTCGGCGCCGGTTGCCAAAGCATGATTAACTTTTTGATCTGCCATAGCAATGGATATGGCATCAAATTTTACTGCAAAGGTGCCACCAAATCCACAACATGTCTCATTATCATCCATCTCTACCAATTCCAATCCTTTTACATTCTTTAATAATTTCCGGGGGCCTTCTTTTATTTTACATTCTCTAAGTGCTGCACAACTGTCATGATAAGTAGCTTTTGCATTTAGCTCAGCGCCGTACTGCTCTATCTTTAATACGTCAGTTAAAAATGAAGTAAATTCAAATATCCGGTTTCCAAGATCTTTTACTTTATTGTGATTAGCAGAATTCTCAAATAATTTTCCATAATAATTTTTTACAAACCCAACACACGAAGCACTAGGGGCAACTATGTAATCTGTATTTTCTCCGAAGGAGTCCCTTTGGACAAAATCTTTTATAAATTTTGAAGCGACATCTATTGCCTCATTCCAAAACCCTGCATTAAATGCCGGTTGGCCGCAACAGGTTTGATTAGGATTATAATGTACATCGCAGGTAGCTTTTTCCAAAACCTTAACCATGTTAAATGCAGTCTCAGGATATAATTGATCTATAAAGCATGGTACAAAAAGCTGGACTCTCAATGTAATTTTAATTTATTTCTTTGAATAAAATGATTGCTGCAACCCGATCATTTTTAATGCAGATATAGCTGCTTCCTCTCCTTTATTGCCATGTACACCCCCTACTCTGTCCTGCGCCTGCTTATCATTATCAACTGTAAGCACACCAAAAATTGTTGGTATTGGTAAGGATAAATTTAATTGTGCTACTCCATCCGTAACTGCCTTACATACATAATCAAAATGAGGTGTATCGCCACGTAGCACACATCCCAATGCGATAAATGCATTTGGTTTTAGTAATGGTGTATTCTCCCAAAAGCTTTTTATTGCAAACGGTATCTCAAATGCTCCGGGGACTGTTATCACTTTATAATTTTCCATTTCGTATTTAGCAAGAATACGTAAACAGCCTTCTTCAAGCTTATCAACAATAGGTGCATTCCATTCGGTACGTACAATAATAATACAGGCATCCTTTTGTAGAATGCCTGTATTTATATCGAATAGTTTGGGGTCAGTTATTGCCATAGCATAATTATTATGTATTTATGTTATTCGGCAACTTCGCCAAGGCGAGCCAAATACCTGTCGATATTTGCTGCTTTATCAGTTAAAGGGTAATCGTTTTTTATTTTTTTATAGAGATCTATAGCATCTTGCTTTTTGCCAATTGCTTCTGCAAACAATCC
>DASYOS010000269.1:0-4047 GCA_036007525.1 Chitinophagaceae bacterium
GCACAGGAGCAGTTTGTAGAAAAACCTGCAAAATTTATTACCAGCTTTCCTTTTAAACAATTAACAGGCGGAGTTATACTTGTAAAGGCCACTCTTAATAATCTCACAGATACTTTTAATTTTATTCTGGATACAGGCAGCGGAGGTATTTCCCTCGATTCGGCAACATGTGACGAACATAAAATCTCTCATGTACCATCGGGCAGAACAATTAATGGCATTGCCGGGATACGAGAGGTGGATTTTGCAAAAAATAATGATCTTAATTTCCCTGGTTTAAAAATGAAAGGCCTTGATTTTTATGTAAATGATTATGAAATACTCACCAGTGTATACGGGATAAAAATTGACGGGATTATCGGTTACACATTTTTTAGCAGGTATATTGTAAAAGTAAATTTTGATAGTGCAACTATTAAAGTTTATGAGCCGGGTAGTATCCGCTATCCCTCAGGAGGATATTTATTGCGTCCGATGTTTACAGCATTACCAATACAATCGTTAAGGGTAAAAGACTCACGTACAATCAATGCCAATTTTTATATAGATACCGGTGCTGGGCTCTCGTTTTTATTAAGCAAAGATTTTGCTGATGACAGTTCCTTTATATTAAAGAAAAGAGTACCTGTACCTGTAGAGGCTCAGGGCCTGGGAGGCAAAAAAAAAATGTTGATCACAGTAATAAAAGAATTGAAGATCGGTCCTTACTTATTCCGAAAAGTGCCAACACAAATTATGGATGATGAGTACAATGTCACTTCCTATCCTTACCTGGGGGGATTGATAGGTAATGATATTTTAAGAAGATTCAACATGATCTTTAACTATCAAAAAAGAGAAATTCATCTTTTGCCTAATAGCCACTTTAGAGAACCGTTTGATTATTCATATGTGGGGATGAGTATTTACTTTATTGATGGAAAAGTAGTAATTGACGAAGTACTTAAAGGCTCACCCGCACTTAAGGCAGGGTTTACAAAAGGGGATGTGATTATTGCCGTTAATAATAATTTCAGCAATGATATAAATCAGTATAAAAATATTTTACAATCAGAGGGAGAAAGGGTAAGGGTTGTAGTATTGAGAGAAAACTCACCGTTAATCATCAATTTTAAGCCCGGCAAAATATATTAAGAAATTATTTTTGGAAAGTAGGCGTTAATTAATTGAATTTTGCCGCCATGATACATTTTGAGAAATTTATTCTGGATAATGGTTTACGGGTTATTGTTCACCAGGATGCAACAACGCCAATGGCAGTACTGGATGTGATGTATGATGTTGGCGCAAGAGATGAAGACCCCGGGCAAACAGGCTTCGCTCATTTATTTGAACACCTTATGTTTGGTGGAAGTATAAATATTCCATCATATGATGAGCCTTTGCAAATGGCCGGTGGAGAAAATAATGCTTACACCACCAACGATCTTACCAATTATTATATTCAACTGTCGGCAGAAAATTTAGAGACCGCCTTTTGGCTGGAAAGCGATAGGATGCTATCGCTTTCTTTTGATGAAAATAGTTTAGATGTACAGCGCAAAGTGGTTAGTGAAGAATTTAAAGAGCATTATCTTAATAAGCCATACGGCGATGTTTGGCATAAAATGCGGGAGCTTGCTTATCAAGTTCATCCTTACCGTTGGATGACAATTGGTAAAAAATTAAGTCATGTAGAGAATGCACAGGTACAGGATGTGAAAAATTTTTTCTTTAAACATTATACTCCGGTAAATGCAATCTTATGTGTTGCGGGTAATGTAACAGTTGAGCAGGTAAAAGCGCTTGCACAAAAATGGTTTGGCGATATTCCCCCTGGAGAAAAATATAAACGCTTACTTCCGGCAGAACCAAAGCAAACAGTGAAAAGAAAGCTGGAGGTAAAAGCCAAAGTTCCCCTGGATGCATTGTATAAATGCTGGCATATTTATCCGCGGCTTGATAAAAGATATTACACAACTGACCTTATAACAGACCTGTTAAGTGGTGGCGGTTCCTCAAGATTGTATCAAAGCCTTGTAAAAGAAAAACAATTGTTTAGCAACATTAATTGCTTCCACTTTGGAAGTGTTGATGCAGGATTGCTTGCAATAGAAGGGAAATTAATTAAAGGCATAAAAATGCAGGATGCCGAAAAGGCAATTGAGGAGGAGTTGGAAAAAATGCGTACGCAAACAGTTGATGAAGATGAATTGCAAAAAGTAAAAAACAAAACAGAAAGCCTTATGGCTTTTGAAGATATTCCTTTAATGAGCCGTGCCGGAAGTTTGGCAACGTACGAATTGTTGGGAGATGCCAATCTCATGAATAAAGAGCTGGAGCATTACCAAGCAGTAACCGCAGAGGATATCAAACAGGAAAGCAAAAATATTTTTACAGAGGATAACTCCAGCACCTTATATTATTATTCAGAAAATTAAAATTGTAGATGCTAAATAGAACAACTCCTCCCCCAATAAAAGATGCAGTAGATTTTAATCTTACATTAAAGCCTTACAAAAAGATAATATTAAATAACAATGCTCCGGTATATACAGTTAATGCAGGAGTGGAAGAAGTAATGATGCTTGAGTGGGTTTTTTATGCAGGCAATTGTTATGAACAAAAAAACATTATTGCAGCAGCAACCAATAGCCTATTAAAGAATGGAACATCTAAAAAAACTGCTTTTCAAATAAATGAACATTTTGAATATTATGGAGCACATTTAAACAGAGCATGCCATCATGAAACAGCAACTGTTACACTGCATTGTCTTTCAAAACATTTAAATAAATTGTTGCCGGTAATTAGGGAAATACTTACCGATTCCATATTTCCGCAGCAGGAGTTGGAGATATTAAAACAAAACAGCAAACAGCAGCTTTCAGTCAATTTACAAAAATGTGATTTTGTTGCTAATCGCTTAATTGATAAATACCTCTACGGATCTGAGCATCCTTATGGAAAATTTAATACGGCCGAAGCCTACGATGCATTACAGGCGGAAGAGCTTAGAGAGTTTTATAAAAATTATTATCTGGAAGGAAAATGCATCATGTTTGCTGCCGGAAAATTGCCTGCAGATTTTACAGAACAATTAAATATTTATTTTGGAGACCTGAATATTAACAAGCCGATTCCATCCCCTAAAAATATTGCTACTCCTGCCTCACAAAAAAAGCTCAGGATAGATAATGACCCCAATGGAGTACAGGGAGCTATCCGTATAGCTCGCCCATTTCCTAACAGGCATCATCCGGATTTTAAAAAAGTTATGATATTAAATACATTATTTGGTGGCTTTTTTGGATCGAGGCTAATGGCAAATATCAGGGAAGAAAAAGGCTATACCTACGGCATACACAGCTATCTTCAAAATCAAATACAGCAAACGGCATGGATGATTAGTACTGAAGCAGGTAAAGATGTTTGTGAAGCAACTATTGCAGAAGTTTATAAGGAAATGAATTTATTAAAAGAAGAATTGGTAGATGAGGAAGAATTGTTGTTGGTTAAAAATTACATGATGGGCAGTAATCTCGGCGACCTTGATGGCCCGTTTCAAATAATTAACCGATGGAAAAATCTTATTCTGAATAACCTTGGTGAAGAATATTTTAACGACTATATCAGTACCATAAAAAATATAACAGCACAAGAAATTAAAGAGCTTGCCAATAAATATCTTGTTCCCGAAGATTTTTTTGAATTGGTTGTAATTTAAAGTAGCTTTCAAAAAAAAACAGTATGAGATTCATTATCAATATTCTTATTACAGCTGTGGTTGTATATGTGTTATCAAAACTTTTAGCCCCGCATGTAACAATAAACTCCTTTACAACAGCCCTGATTTTTGCGCTTGTACTTGCAGTTCTCAATGCCATCGTTAAGCCGCTTCTTGTTATGTTAACCCTTCCCCTTACAATTATTACTTTGGGGCTTTTTCTATTGGTGATAAATGTTCTTATAATTCTACTGGCAGATAAATTTGTTTCCGGAATTAATATAGATGGCTTTCTCTGGGCATTTATTTTCGGATTGTTGTTGTCTGTGGTTTCCACCATA
>DASYOS010000270.1:0-10565 GCA_036007525.1 Chitinophagaceae bacterium
CATAGAGTCTCCCTGATTTTTGAATAGCAACTTTTAGCATAATATAAATTTTAAAAAGTCCATAAAAACAAAAAGGACTTACGTTTTAGTAAGCCCTTTTTGAAAATATGTTTTTACACATACAAATCAACATAGCCTACCCTGCGGCAGAGAATGATGATGGTGTATGTGAATAAATTGTTTCATAAAGTATAAAATTACAACATCTTTTAATATCTAAAATTATTAAGTACCCGGGAACGGAGTTGAACCGTCACTTGCATTACTGCAAACAGGATTTTAAGTCCTGCGTGTCTACCAGTTCCACCACCCGGGTGACACTAAATTTGAAAAAAAAAGCAGATAACAAAAGCTATCTGCTTCAATCATTTGAGCGGAAGACCGGGCTCGAACCGGCCACCCCGACCTTGGCAAGGTCGTACTCTACCAAATGAGCTACTTCCGCAAAAAAACTAAGAACTTATCTTTTAGTTTGCTTAAAAATCTGTAATTGCCAGGAACCAGTTAAGAACTAAAAAGGGACGGCAAAAATAGCAAATGCCTGCTATTTATACAAAATTTATTTATACTTGGGGTTATACAAAGTATTATCAGGAACTGTAATTTCCGGCTTACCCATATACCTGTGTTTGTACAGGCTATAGCAGCCGCCAAAACTGCCTGCTGCTAATAATGCTAACACGCAATAAAATATAAATCTTGAAGATAAAACCCAGTTGTGGGCAAAATCTTTATGGGAATTATCTATAACTTCCGGAGTATTATCTAAAACTTCTTCTTGTTCCATGTTTTAAATTTTGTGCAAAAATTGCTTTTTACGGCAGTGCAAAAATAACAGATTGATATTAAATATTATCTTTTGTTTTTACAATCTCTGAAAATGTTTTTTTCTTATTTACAAAATACTGCCAAATCACTGATCCATTATAAACACCGTGCAAATTTTGCGTTTTATTTTTCGATATATTCTTATTTTTTTTAAAAAACAACCATCCTAAATAATGATAATGCGCTTTAAAGACAGTTGTAAATGTTTTTTCATTGCCCGAAAACAATGCCTTAAATGCAAAAATTTTATCCAATATTAATCTAAAAGGTATTTTCCATAAAGCCACTGCAAATGGCAAATTTTTAGTCAGCATTATAAGATTGTTTCTGAAATTCAAATAAATTTTTCTCTTATCTCCCACAGGCAATGTGCCACCGCCTACATGATATACAACAGAGGATGGCTCTGCAAAAATTTTATACCCCAAAAGCTGCAACCTCCAGCATAGGTCAATCTCTTCCTGATGTGCAAAAAAGTGTTCGTCAAATCCTCCTGCCAGGTGGAAGGCGTCTGATCTTACAAATAAACATGCACCGGTAGCCCAAAAAATTTGCTGTGGCTTATCATATTGCCCATTATCAGTTTCACAAACATCAAATATTCTCCCCCTCGCAAACGGATAGCCATATCCATCAATCCATCCTCCGCAGGCACCGGCATATTCAAAAGTGCTTTTATCATTATAACTTAACACCTTTGGCTGACAAGCGGCAATCATTTTATCTGATTGCATGAGTTCTATTATTGGTTCTATCCAGCCAGGCTTAACTTCTACATCATTATTCAACAAAATATAATAATCTGCAGTTACCAATTTCAATGCATCATTATATCCCTTTGCAAAACCCTGGTTTACCTCAAATTTTAATAATTGTATTTGCGGATAAAACTCTTCAAGAAACTGAATTGAATTGTCTGTTGAGCCATTGTCTGCGACAATAACAGAATAATTATTATTCGCTGACAAAAATAAAAAAGGAAGGAATTTTTCAAGCATTTTTTGCCCGTTCCAGTTAAGAATAACAATAGCTACTGAAGGTGAAGATGGCAATGCTTAAAAGATTTTAGCAATATTAACACAAACATAAAAGATTTTAATTTTTACCTGCCCTACAGATAAAATATATTTTGTTTTGGGCAGACGGGGATTTAGATTTGTCCAAAGGTCACAATGGACTCCTATGGAGACTCCTTTGGAAATGAATAACAGCTTAAATGATACGTCAATTAATTAATTGGAGAACAGGAATTACGTTGGTGGCAGTTGCTATAATAACAGGAACTGTATTTTATTCAAATTTTCTGGCTAAAAAAATTGCTGCGGAAGAAAGAAAAAAAGTGAATGTTTGGGTGCAATCTTTAAAAACACGAGCCACTACTACAGAGCCTTCAGCGCTGGATCTTACTAATATTATTACTTCAGAAAATACTGATATCCCAATTATTGAAACAGATGAAAATGACCGCCCATTGGGGCTGGGTTTAAACCTGGATACCGTAAAAATAAAATCTGATACAAACTTTTTGAGGAAAAAAGTATTGGAATTTAAAAATCAACATGAACCAATAATTGTAGAGGTTAACAAAGAACCTTTGATAGTTAATAAATATTATTATGGCAATTCTGCATTATTAAAGCAGGTAAGATATTATCCTCTTGTGCAGCTACTTATTGTTGCCCTATTTATTTCTATTATTTTATATGCAATTTCTGTTAGAAATAAATCAACACAAAACCAGGTTTGGCTGGGAATGGCTAAAGAAACTGCACACCAACTTGGCACTCCACTCTCCTCTTTACAAGGATGGATAGAAGTGTTGAAAGAAAAACACGCAGATACATCCATCCCGATAGAAATGGAAAAAGATATTGACAGGCTAAAACTGATAAGCGACCGATTTAGCAAAATAGGCAGCTCGCCAAAGCTTGAAGAGAAAAATATTGTAGTGCAAATCAATAATATGGTTGCATACATTAAAAGAAGATCAACAGATAAGGTAAGTTTCAACGTTGATACGGGAGGTGCTGAAATAGTCGTTGCAAAAATCTCAAGTTCATTGTTTGATTGGGTTATTGAAAATCTGTTGAAAAATGCCTTGGATGCAATGGAAGGCAAAGGTTCTATAAACATTAAAATAAGGAAGGAGACAAGTAATACAATTATAGATATTTCTGATACCGGCAAGGGGATTAGCAAGAAAAACCTGAGTAAGGTTTTTAAGCCGGGATTTACTACCAAAAAACGCGGTTGGGGGCTGGGCCTATCGCTTTCTAAAAGAATAATTGAGCAATATCACAAAGGCATTTTAATAGTAAAACATTCTGAGCAAGGAAAGGGAACAACATTTAGAATTGTGCTGAAAAAAAGCCCCCTCTAAATCTCCCCCAACAGGGGAGACTTGCTGCCACACAAAGCCCTAAATGCAACTATCCAATAAATACTAAAGCCGTAAGTGAAAAAACAAATTATTTTTGCACCGGATGACTTGATGAAGATGAATTATTAAAACCTGCCCAGGTGGCGAAATTGGTAGACGCACTACCTTGAGGTGGTAGCGCTGGAAACGGCGTGCTGGTTCGAATCCAGTCTTGGGCACACAACCTTTTCTTTTTAAAAGGTTTCTTTATTTTAGATAAAATATATTTTTGCTAAAACGAATTTTATTTGACCCGGCTTTTCTCTTCCTGATAGCAATAAATGCTTATTGCATTTGGTATTACCAAAACAATCCCAATGAGTTTAACACACTTGTGTTTTTATATTGGGGGCAAAGTGTACTGATTGGCATATTTAATTTTGCGGACCTGCTTACGGCAAAAGATATCATTCCCGGTAGCATTTCAATAAATGATATCCCTGTAAATAACTCAGCCAGGTCAAAAGGATGTACTGCATCTTTCTTTGCTGTTCACTATGGTTTCTTTCATCTTGCATACGGTATTTTTATTCTGATTTCTACAAAGCTTAAAATTGATTTTCACTTTGTATTGATAGGACTAGCCGCCTTTTCATTAAACCTAACTATTCAATTCATAAAGCATAAGCAATGGCAGAGAACAAATGCTGTTAACCTTGGCACAATGTTCTTTCTACCCTACCTAAGAATTATTCCTATGCATTTAATGATATTAGGCCCGGTCTTTCTTCATTGGCAGGCTTCTACAATATTTTTAGTCTTAAAAACTGTAGCTGATGTGGTAATGTATATTATCACATCTCCCATGCATAAGCCCGATATTGCCGGAAATAAAAGCCTATAAGTATCTTTGTTCTCTTAATAAAATGTAAATGCCAACTTTAATAATTTGCCCCAATTGTAAAAATGAATTTGCTCCTGAAGATGCTATTGCTAAAGTGCTGGAAAAACAATTTGAGATAAAGCTTAATAGTGAAAGGGAAAATCTTTCCAGGCAATATTCTGTACAGCAATTAGAGTTGGAAAAACAACAAAAGGAATTTGAAGAAAAAAAGAAAAAGGCAAATGATCTTTTTGCAGAACGTTTGCAGGTGGAAAGATTAAAATTAGAAACAGAATTACAGGAGCAACTTCGAAAATCTATCAGTTCAGATTTTGAAAATAAGTTAAGATTGCTAGAACAAAATAATAAAGACAATGAAGAAAAATTAAAATCTGCCAGGAAAAAGGAATTAGATTTTTTACAAAAAGAGCAGCAATTAAAAAATAAAGAAAACGAATTGGATTTAAATATGCAAAGGCAGCTTCAACAGGAAAGAGAAAAAATTGGAGAAGAAATAAAAAAATCTGAACAGCAAAAAAACCTTGCTAAAGAAACTGAATATTTATTTAAGTTGCGAGAATTGGAAAAGCAACGAGATGACCAAAAAAAGTTGGTAGAAGAGATGAAGCGTAAGGCTGAACAGGGTTCGATGCAATTACAGGGCGAAGTTCAGGAGCAGGCTTTGGAAGACATGCTTAAAAATGCTTTTCCTTTTGATTTAATTACAGAAGTTGCTAAAGGCAGGCGTGGCGCTGATTGCATACAAACTGTAAGAAATAATTTCGGACAGGAATGCGGACACATTATTTATGAGAGTAAACGAACTCAAAATTTTTCTGGTGAATGGATTGAGAAATTAAAAACTGATATGCGTACTGAAAAGGCTGACATCGCAGTAATTGTTACCAACCGAATGCCAAAAGATATGGATTGTTTCGGTTTAAAAGATGGCGTATGGATCTGCTGCTTTGATGAAGTGAAAGCCTTAGCTGGTGTGCTAAGAGATGGCGTTATGAGAGTGTACAGTTCTGCAAAAAGTCATGAAAATAAAGGTGATAAAATAAATATGCTTTACTCTTATTTAACCAGTAATGAATTCACTGAGAAGTGGAAAGCAATGCGTGAAGGATTTTTATCAATTGCACAATCTATTCAAAAAGAAAAAGATGTAATGGAAAAATTATGGGCAGCAAGAAAGAAACAATTAGAGAAAATTTTATACAACTCCAATGATATCAAAGGCTCGATTGATGGGATATCAGGACATGACACAATTGATTTTAATTTGATGGAAAATAATGATGACAATTTATTAGAAAATTAATTAGCTGCACTATTCTCTACAAAGGAAAGGAATAAGCATAATGAATCTAAAAGAAATAATTCATAACATACAGGAACAACGGCTAAAAGATTCTGATGCGGCACTCAAAAACATTGCGAATTCAGAAAAGTATCTTCAACAAGCTTATGAAGGAAGATATCTATTTGAATTAATTCAAAATGTAAGAGATGCCAATAAAGAAGACAATGTAGTTGGGTCAGTATTTATTGAGCTTAAAAATGAAATTCTTATTATTTCAAATACAGGTGCGCCTTTTAGTGAAAAGGGAATTAACAGTATTACAACTATAGGTGATAGTCCAAAAGAAAGTCAAGAGTTTATAGGGTTTAAAGGAATTGGCTTTAAAAGTGTACATGAAATTTCAAATACACCATATATTATAACAGAATGGGGGTCAATAGTTTTTGACAAAGAAAAAACTAAACCGTTTCTACAAGAAAGGCAGTTTATTGATAGAGACATCCCTCTCTTTTTTATTCCTCATTATAGAGATGAATTTCTTACAAAACAAGATAAAGAAGATTCAATCGTAACGAAAGTAATTCTGCCCTTAAAATCTAAGGTAAGCAATGAAATAATTGAAAAAGGATTTAATGAAATCGGCGTTCATCAAATATTATTACTAGGCTGTCTTAAAACGATAGAATTAAAAAGCGGTTTCAATCAATACCACTTTACTATAGATGAAAATATAAAGACTGGTAAAGTAATTATTCAAAAAAATGGCACAAGCTATCAATTCAAACATTTTAAACCTTCTCAAAAAATCCAGATACCAGACACTATTATTCAAAATTTAGAAGACAAAGAAAGAGAAATTTATCAAAAGGATCCATTCGTAGATATATCACTAATCTTTGATTTGGATGAAAAAAATAGATTAGTAAAAAACCAAAAAAGTAAATTATACTTATTTTATCCCACAGAAATAACTTCAGGATTTGATTTTATTATCCATAGTTACTTTTTAGTAACGCCAGATAGAAAAGGTTTGAGAGATTCGCCCTTAAATAAATTTGTTTTAGAAAGTATTGCAGATTATATATCTGGTGAGTGGCTTACTGGAATTAAAAGGATGTATAAAACAACTTTTCTTGACTTTCTTGTATTTGACAGAAATACAGAAGCACCTTTATTAAATGCACTTTATAATAAATTAGTAGAAAAGCTAAAAACAGAAAAAATATTATTTGATCATGAGAGTAATAAATTCTACTATTTAGATGAAGTAATAATTGCTGGTGGCTTTGACAAAGGTTTATTTACAGATAATATACTTAATGGTAAAAGGCTCATTTATATTCAAAATAAGATAATAAGAGATTGGCTAATTAGAGAATTTAAGATTATTTATCTATCAAATGAAACAATTGCAGAAAACATAGAGAAGGAATGTGTAAGGCAAAAAACTAATAAGAACTTTAAATTTTTTGAAAATCTTTATCGTTACCTGGTTGAATATGATGATTTGAATTTGAAAGGTAAAAAGGTATTATTTACAAGCAGAATGCAGTTATTGGGTAGTGATGATTATGTTTTTTATGGGTTAAAAGAAAAAATTATTTTCCCTGCCACTATTCAACGGCAAATTAATTTCATACACCCTTCAATTAAAATTACTGATCAAAGGCAAGGTAAGGGTCAAACAGGCTTTATTGAATATAGTACAGAGTTATTAGTTCGCAGATTACTTAAATTATATGATGTTGACTCTATTCCTAAAATAGATATTCTTATAAGTCTATTAAAATTAAATATTTCTGAAAAATTATTTATTGAGATACGTCAAAAGATAATGCTGCCAGTAAAAGGGAAAATTAAATGGCTTAATGCTTTTACAAATTCGGTTTATATTGAAACAGAAGAATTACAAGCTCTTTATGATGCAGAAAAGTTTTTGGATATTTCATTGTTGAATGATGTAAATATTCCTTTTGACGAGTTAAAAAGTAAATTAATTCAATTAGGTGCGTGGGATATACCTGCCATATATTATTCTAATGAAACTATTTTAATTAATTGGCAAGATTCACGATATCAGTATTTGAATACTCTTAAAAATTATTCAACTTCCTTTTATCATCTTCATGGTGATTGGCTTCTAGATAAACCTAAAAGGATTAATCAATGGTTTACAGAAACTATAATTTCACAATGGAATAATTATATAAATAGAATTGAAGATGAAAATAATCCATCAATTAAGTATAATTCACAAACATCCAGTCAACAATTCATCCCAAAAAATCAGGTAAAAAATATAACATCTTTTATCAAATATTTAAAAATTGACCGATGGATAAAGATTGAAAACAAAGACGAATTATTTAATGCTGACCAGGTTGTAGGGATTGACCCAATCGAATCAATACAACCTACATCTTCTCTTGTTAAGAAATATCTTAATGCTTTCCCTATTCATTTTGCATCCAATTTTTCTTTAATCCAAATACTTGGAATTAAACATTTAGATTCGAAAAGTATATCGGATTTCAAAAGTATCTTTTCAACTATTTACGAAATACATAAAAAGAGAGAGATATATGATAGAGAATTTAAAGATTTTTACAATAAGGTTATTGGTAAGCTATTCGATTTATTCACGTTACAAACTACCATAAAAGATGATATAACACTACTTTCAAACTCCATTTTTTTGGCTGAAAATGAATTGACACAAAAACTGGAATGGAAAGCAGCTAATCAAATTTATTATATAGAAGATAAGCCTGCTTACGATTTATTACCCAATGAAACAAAGGCTATCATTCAGCCACATTTTACAAACAGAAATAAAAATCGATTTGGGCAGATTGCGAAAAGAATAGGTTTAGATTTTAAGAAAATTATACAACAAAAATTAGTAGATGTAGAAGAAATAAAACGACTAAATCTTTGGGATTGGCTTCCAAACTTTAGTGAGAGTTTAGCGTTTACAGAAATGCTTTTAAAAATTAATTTAGACAGCAGACTTGATCAAATTAAGAACACTCAACTATTGCTCTGTGAAAGTTTTGCAATAGACTTATATAAAGATTCCAAATTCATTTCTAAATTAGGAAATGTTACACATCGAATCGAATTCAACGAACCTATTCAAATTTTTATAAACAACCATGCTAATGTGAAGCAAAATATTTTATTTGCTAATATCTTGCATGATTTATTAGTAGAGATTCTTGGTAGAGATTTACACCCACTTAGATTACAGTTAAATGATTTTTATAATAGAGCTGACAAAAGAGATTATATAGATAGTTTCGAAGTTACAGTAGAACGGATTGATGAAATAACTAATAAAATAAAAGGAATTATTTTAACACGAAAACAATCTTTTTGGATAGATGTTATGAATCTTAAAAATGTAACCAATCCTACTCTTTATATTAAAGATGAAACAATAAATTTTGACAAATTACTTCCAGTCCTTAGATGTAGTAATCTTGAACTCCTTAATAAAATCGATTCAATTGACTATAATAAAATAAATAAAGCAGAAAATATTGAACCTTTACATTCGCTATTTACAGAAGTAAAAATTAATCTTATTGAATTTAATAAGATTTCAGAGGTGAAAGTTGATTTTAAAGAGCATTATCAAAAACTAATTGATGGTCTTAAAATAAAATATAAAGCCATTTTTCAAAATAAAGTTTACGAATACTTAAAGGATAAGAACATTGAGTTAAAATCAGAATTTCAAAATACCATAGATGAGTATACTGATTTCTTTCGGTTAGAAATGACAAGCCCTATATTATTTATTGACCACGAACATTTATTTTTTGGAAAACTTGCTATAAAATATCCATACATAATCTTATCAGAAATGGATGTAACTGTTAGTGAAACAACATCGCTGTCATCTATATATCGAAAGAATCTTTCTAGCTTTAAAAAAACAATCACAGAAAGCAATAGTAGTAAATTAATCAGAGATGATTTTATTGCAAATAATAGTAATAGAAGTCTATTATATTTTGATGATACTATAGACGAATTAATAACTCGATTTAACCAGTTTAGCCTTACCAAGCAAGAAAATGGAATAGCAGATGAGTCTTCAGAAATAAATAGTTTGAATGCATACAGCAACCTTCTTGGTGCTGTTATTGAAGAAGCCACTACGGAAAGTATAGGAACAACTTCTACATCAAATAACGCTACCGAAGTGACTACAGGAAAAAGAATTGATGGAAGCAGAATAAATCCTAATCTCGAATTATTGGGGAGAGTTGCGGAAAAGATTGTTTTTGAAAAGTTGAGTGAGACATATCCAGTGATAGAATGGGTTTCTAAAAATGCTGCTAAGGCTGGCGTTAATCCAGAAGGCTCTGATGTTTATGGTTGTGATATCAAATACCTTGATATAACAAATGAAATTCATTTTGTTGAAGTCAAAGCAAAAATGGACAATCAAAAACACTTCTATATCTCTTATCCCGAATACAAGAAAGCATTAACAGAAAAAGAGAATTATCATATTTATTTAGTTCTTTTCACTCTTGATAATTATAAACGCAGAATTCTCCATTTAGGAAATATATTTCTGTTCAATGAAAATGATGATATTTTTTCTAATTCAAAATTCACTGCCAACTTCAATAGCTTGGAAATAAGATTTAAATAATTATTCTTATCATTAAGATATTACCCACGCCAAACAAAACCCATCAAAAAATTTGTATTGAAGTATAAGTGAAACCTTTGCCTCTTTTACAAACTCACAATTAATTATTCCCTCACTACTTATATCAAAAGGTTTTAAATGGATATCTTTTTTAAAATCTACTTCTGCACTTCCATACCATTTAAAAATAGTTTCTTTGCAACTCCAGAGAAGGGTTAATAAGTTAATTGGTTTATCAGTTAATTGGTTTTTGTCTATTGCTGATTGCATTTTGCTTATTGCAACTAATTCTTCTTCATTTAAAAATTTATCTTTCACTCTTTCAATCTTTGGAGTTACTATTTCAATATCAATACCTACACGATGCTCTTTACTAACTATCACTGCAGCATAATCTCCGCAATGGGAAATGGAAAAATGATATTCTTCATCAGGCAAAAAAGGTTTTCTGGTATCAGCGATCTCTATTAAATGATAAGGGAAATCAGGGTAAAGATGCTGCAACAAATATCTACCCGCA
>DASYOS010000271.1:0-8393 GCA_036007525.1 Chitinophagaceae bacterium
CAGCAGTAAGGTCAATATCTTTTGTAGCACCATACACTAAAGATGCTATGGCAATAACAGTATCACCTGCACCACTTACATCAGCAACATTTCTTAAATGAGAAGGAATAATTTTTGAATCTTTTTCATTTTTATAAAACATCCCTTTCTCTGACAGTGTGATAAGTGAAATACTATGATCCAGCTTTTCTTTTAATTGCAAATGTATTGCTGAAAGCGCTTTTTCATTTATCTCGTCATTTAAAATATGGAGGCTGTCCTTTACTTCCTTTAAATTAGGTTTAAAAAGTGTAATATTTTTAAAAGCAAAAAAGTTTTTTCTTTTTGGGTCTGCTGCACATATAATTTTATTTGCATTGCATAGATCAATAACTTTTGTAATTATTTTTTTGGTTAATACCCCTTTATTATAATCCTGTAAAATAATAATGTCAGGTTTTACATTGGAAATATATTTTTCAACTTTCTTTACCAAGCCATCTTCTTCTTTGTTGTTAAGATCATGTGCATGTTCGGCATCCAACCGCATCATTTGTTGGTTACGGCCAATTATCCTTATCTTATTTGTAGTAACTCTGTCGCCGGAAAATAAAAGATATTTACAATTAATATTATTGGCTTCTAACAGAGATTTTAATTTTTCTCCTTCTTCATCCTTTCCTAATACGCTTATCAGTGCTGCGTTTGATCCCAATTCTTGTAAATTAAGTGCCACATTTCCTGCACCGCCAATACGATGTTCTTTTTGGGTAACGGCAACCACCGGAACCGGGCCTTCAGGAGAAATGCGATCCACAGTTCCCCACCAATATGTATCAAGCATTACATCACCGATAACGGCAACTTTTAATTTTGAGATATCATTGAAGAGTTCATCAAGATCAACAATCAT
Organism: Chitinophagaceae bacterium; assembly: GCA_036007525.1. Classification (GTDB taxonomy): domain Bacteria; phylum Bacteroidota; class Bacteroidia; order Chitinophagales; family Chitinophagaceae; genus Ginsengibacter. Next base: position 893 of record DASYOS010000271.1, read on the forward strand.
CTAAGAAATATTTTCTTTGTTTTTGTTGGATACTGCAATGTAATAAAGAGGTATACCGATCAATGTGATTATTAATCCTGGCCAGGTGTATTGCGGTTTATAAATTATTAATAAGATACAAAAGGCAAGTCCCATTAATATATACAGGGCTGGTAAAATCGGGTACCCAAAAGCTTTGTAAGGCCTTTCAGCATCAGGCATTTTCTTTCTTAGAATAAAAATACCTGCAATGGTTAGTACATAAAAAATTACTACTACAAATGAGATCATGTCCAGCAAGTCACCATATTTCCCACTCAAACATAATATAGAAGCAACAATACATTGCGCCCATAATGCCCACGCAGGAACTGAATGTTTGTTAAGTGTTCCTGCATCTTTAAAAAATAATCCGTCTTTGGCCATTGTATGATAAACCCGAGCCCCCGCAAGTACCAACCCGTTATTGCATCCGAATGTTGAGATCATTATCATTACGGCAATTACATAAGTGCCGATATTACCAAAAATAGAATTGGAAGCAGCAACTGCAACTCTATCCTGGGGAGCGAAAGCTATTTCATTCAGGGGTAAAACAGCGGTGTACATCAGGTTGGCACAAACATATATTATGGTTACGATGAGTGTTCCTAAAAATAAGCTAAGACCTATATTCCGTTTTGGATTTTTTATTTCTCCTGCAATAAATGTAACATTATTCCAGGCATCGCTGCTGAAAATGGAGCCAACCATAGATGCTGCAATTGCTCCTAACATAGCGGTGCCAATCACTGCAGTGGTTCCACCATCTGCTGTAAGACTTTTCATATCCCAGGCATTGCTCCAGTTACCACTCCAAACATCCGGTTTAAAAAAGATGAAGCCAGCAACTATCAATCCCAATAATGATATGAGTTTTGTGCTGGTGAAAATATTCTGTATCCACTTTCCGCCTTTTACACCTTTTGTATTGGTATAGGTAAGAAAAATTATTAATGCAATCGCAATCAGTTGTGCAGGGTAAATCTTTAGCGATCCGATCTGCATTAAAATATTTTCATCTTTTAATTCCAGCGCCGGAAAAAAGTATCCAGCAAATTTTGCAAAAGCAACTCCCACTGCTGCAATTGTTCCTGTTTGTATAACAGAAAAAAAACTCCATCCATATAAAAATCCTACCAAAGGATTATAAGCTTCTTTAAGGTAAACATATTGCCCGCCTGCTTTTGGAAACATACCGCTTAATTCGCCATAGCTAACCGCAGCAATCAACGTCATAAAGCCTGTTATAAGCCATACGGCAATCAGCCATCCGGCGCTGCCTACATTACGAGTTATATCTGCGCTTACAAGAAAGATACCTGACCCGATCATTGAGCCTGCAACTATCATTGTTGCATCAAACAATCCAAGCGTTGGTTTAAAAGTAGTGTTGATATTTTGGCTCATAAAAAATCCCGTTAGTTTACGGGATTGAAGATAATGTTTTTATTTACACATTTCACGCAAAGCGGCAAAGGAAATCAAGATGTAAATAATTTTGCGCCTTATTCATACTTTATTTTTCGCCTTTGCATGAGATAATTATTCTGAACTATTTCTTATTCTTAGCATATAAATTATTTAACCCATTAATTACGTCAGGAGTAATGTTTAATAAACTGTCTTTATAAAACATAAACCCAGGTTCGTATGAAAAAACATAATCGAACCTGCCGTCCTTATTATATTCTTTTAAAAAAACCTGAATTTTTGTTAAGATATCTTCTTTCATTTTCGAATTAGAATTATATAGCTCATTATCCAATGCCTGTTTTTTTGCCTGTAATCCCTGCTGCATCTGGTTTATTTCTTTCATAGCTGCATCCTGTTGCTGAGGAGTCATTGTGGCGCCCTTTTGCTGCAGCTGCATTGCCCTAGTTTGGTAACGTTTTTGCAAATCGGCTACTTCATTATTGCTGGCGACCTGCTTTTTCTCAAAATCAGCTTTTAAAACCTTATAATATTCGTAGCTGCTTTGCAGAGAATCAAGATCAATATAAGCCAGCTTGTTACCATGGTTTGTACTTGAATCTTTACAGTTTTGTGCTGTGGCTACAGTAGTTTTTTTAGAAGAAGAAAATCTATCAATATACAGATAACCTACCAACAATAATAAAACAACATTAAGAATTAAGGAAAAATTTTTCATCCGCTAAGGTTTTAAGGTATGGCAAGATAAAGTAAAGGGTAAAATGAGAAAAGTTAAAAAGAATGGCGAGACAAGATGGAATATGAATTAAGGTTTATTGAAACGATATTATTAAATAATTTTTAGGTTGGATTAAATTAGAATTATTACATAGCATATTTATTCATCAAAAATTCTAAATCAATATTTGATAAAATCTTAATTCTTCCGTTTTTAGTTAGGTTTATCTCATTTATTTTTTGAATTTTTACCCATCCGCAATCTCGTCCGGCAATTACATAATCTACATTACCTGAAATTCCTTGTTTAATTTGCCCACCTCTTCTCATTAAAAAATATTTTATCAATTCTCTATCAACATCAAATTCACCTGTCACAACAAACCCTTTCGTCGCAATTGTAATGAGTTGTAATTCATCCCAAGTTATTGAGTATCTTTTTATATGATGCTTGTTCTCTTTGAGAACTTCTTCCGAGGCAATGTTCTGATAGGTAGATGGACTTTAGGATTTGAATCAATTTGCTTAATATATTCTCTGTAATTAGTACATCTATCCGTAAGCTCTCCAAAAATTAAAGCACACATTTCAGAATCTGATTCAGGGTCATGATGATTTTTTATTTCAATATTAAATTTGTTTGCTAAATCAACTAAACGTGTGGAATACCCCAATTTTCCAGCTAATAACATTGTGTCCAAATATGAAATATTATAGGGTTCAATGCTATAATATTTAAATAAATTCTTTAGGATTGCAAGCTCCATACTTGCATTATGAAATACAATTAAATTGTTATTAAAATATTTGGAGAATTCGTAATTCCAAAGTTCTCCAAATGACATGGAGTTTGCCACATCATCTTTTACTATCCCATGTATACCAGTATGAAATTTTTTAAATCTCTCTGTCTCAGGCGGATTAATAAAATACTTTTTAGAGAAGACTATCGTATTATTCTTTACAAATGTTAATCCTATCGCACAAGCGCTTATTCTATTATTATTTGCAGTTTCAAAATCTATTGCGATATATTCAAATGAATTGTCAAAATACTCGGGAAACGAATAGGGATTTTTAAAGTACTGTTTATTAAGTTTCTCAATAATCGCTAGATCATAATTAGGCTTTATTTGATAACCAACCTCTTTCGCGTTTTTCAACCATGGTTCAAGAATATAGTTGGGTGTTTTCTCAACAAAGTCATAAAATAAAAATTCATTTTCAGTTTCTGGATTTATTCCAGCAACATTCATTTGAATTGTATTTTGAGTTGGTTTTGGTTTGAATAAAATAAACATAAGTTATAAAAGTCATCTCAAATATATACGAATTTTTTTGCTCCACAATGGTATGTCGTACAAGTGAGTGACACAACGATGATGCTATGAAAACCAAATGCCGGTAACCAAAAATTCTTTTAGTTCTTTCATGAGATTGCCACGACCTTGCTGTGCACTAAGCCATGAGTAACGTCACGCAATGACGAAATTCCGGGCATAAAAAAAAGGAGCAAGATTTCTCTTACTCCTTAATCATATAAATTAGATTGCTTCGTCGTTCCTCCTCGCAAAGACGATTGAGAAATTATTCTTCCTCATCAAATGTCATTGCTTCTTTTGATGTCATCAGCAATTCATATTCTTCTTTGCTACCAACTATCATGTTATCAAAATCACGCATTCCTGTACCCGCGGGTATTGGGTGACCCGTGATAACATTCTCTTTCAATCCCATCATCTCATCTGTTTTACCTTGTATAGCGGCAGATGATAATACCTTGGTTGTTTCCTGGAAGGATGCTGCAGATATCCAGCTATGTGTTCCCAAAGATGCTTTTGTAATACCTAACAACAACGGTGAAGATGTTGCTGGCCTTGCATCACGAAACTCAGTGATCTTTTTATCTGCACGGCGAAGTACAGAATTTTCTTCTCTTACTTCACGAAGAGTAACAATTTGCCCGGGTTTCATCTTTGCAGAATCTCCTGCTTCAGTAACAACCTTTTTATCAAATATCCAGTCATTCTCGACATTAAAATCATAGCGATCTTCAGTATCTCCTTCAAGGAATTTTGTATCGCCGGCATCTTCAATAGTTACTTTACGCATCATTTGCCTAACAATAACTTCAATATGCTTATCATTTATTTTTACACCTTGTAAACGGTAAACTTCCTGTATCTCGTTCACCACATATTCCTGTACTGCAAAAGGGCCTTTAATCGACAAAATATCAGCGGGTGCAATTTGCCCATCGCTCAATGCAATTCCTGCTTTTATAAAGTCGCCTTCCTGTGCCAGTATCTGGCGGGTTAATGGAACAAGATATTTTTTTTGAACCCCATCTCTTGCATCCACAATTATTTCCCTGTTTCCCCGTTTAATATTACCGAAAGAAACCACGCCATCAATTTCAGAAACCACCGCAGGGTTACCCGGATTTCTTGCTTCAAATAACTCTGTAACTCTTGGCAAACCACCTGTGATATCTCTAAGCTTTCCTAATACTCGTGGAATTTTTACAACCACCTGGCCAGCTTTTACATCCTCCTGCTCTTCCATTATAATATGTGAGCCAACCGGTAAGTTATATCCTTTACTTTCTTTTTTATTTTCAATTATCAATGAAGGAATACGCGCTTTATCTTTTGTTTCGATAACCACTTTTTCCCTATGACCTGTTTGCTCATCGGCTTCTTCCCGATAGGTAATACCTTCTACAATATGCTCAAACTTTACATTACCATCAATTTCAGAAACGATAACATTATTAAATGGATCCCATGTGCAGATCACATCACCTTTAGTTACTTTCTGTCCGTCTTTTACATTTAATGTTGCTCCATAAGGAACGTTGTTGGTGATCAATAAACGATCATTCTTCACATCCATAATTCTCACTTCACCTGTACGGCCAATAACAATTTTTATTTTCGTTTTTGCTTTATCATTAGAAAGTGCATCAACAGTTCTTAATCCATCAAATTGAACGGTACCATCAAACTTTGCATTTAGTGTTGATTCAACAGATGCAGACCCTGCCACACCACCCACGTGGAATGTACGTAAGGTTAACTGCGTTCCCGGCTCTCCAATTGATTGAGCTGCAATAATACCCACTGCATCGCCACGTTGAGCTGTATAACCTGAGGCGAGATTTTTACCATAACATTTTACACAAACACCACGCTTTGCTTCGCATGTAAGTACAGAACGTATTTCTACATTTTCAACTCCAGCCTCATCAATCTTCATCGCTATCTCATCAGTGATTTCAATACCAGCCTCTGCGATCAATTCATCCGTTAAAGGATTAAAAACATTGTGTAATGATGTTCTTCCTACAATTCTATCCAATAATGGCTCAATAATATCTTCATTATCTTTTAATGCAGAAGTTGCAATACCTCTTAGTGTTCCACAATCTTCATCGAGAATAACCACATCCTGGGCAACGTCAACCAACCTTCTGGTAAGATAACCTGCATCTGCAGTTTTCAATGCTGTATCTGCAAGACCTTTACGAGCACCATGAGTAGAGATAAAATATTCTAACACATTCAATCCGTCTTTAAAGTTGGAAAGAATTGGGTTTTCAATGATCTCACTTCCTGAACTACCTGACTTACGCGGCTTTGCCATTAAACCTCTAATACCTGCAAGTTGTTTGATCTGTTGTTTAGACCCCCTTGCGCCTGAATCCAACATCATGTAAACAGAATTGAATCCCTGTTTATCTGCTGCCAATTCACGGATCAAAGTTTCAGTAAGGCGTGTATCAACACGGCTCCATATATCAATGATACCATTGTAACGCTCGTTATTTGTAATTAAACCAGAATTATAGTTATCCCAAACCTCATCAACTTCACCTGTTGCATTATCGATCATATCCTGTTTTGTATCAGGTATGATAAGGTCGTTAATGTTAAAAGATAATCCACCTCTGAATGCCATACGGAATCCAAGTGTTTTAATATCATCCAAAAACTTTGCAGTGGCAGGAATATTTGTCCATTTGATAATGTCACCAATAATTTCTCTTAAAGCTTTTTTAGTAAGCAGTGCATTAATATAACCTGCACCTTTAGGTACATGCTGATTAAATATTACACGACCAACTGTAGTTTCCAAAAGTTTCTTTTGAAAAGTGCCGTCATCATTACGAACCTCTACTTTCACTTTTATATTAGCATGAAGGTCAATTTGCTGTTCGTTATAAGCAATGATAACTTCTTCAGGAGAATAAAATGATTTACCTTCTCCTTTAACTTTTAATTCTTTAGTAGATTTTCTTCCTTTGGTTATATAATATAATCCCAATACCATATCCTGAGACGGAAGTGTAATAGGTGTTCCGTTCTGCGGATTTAAAATATTATGAGAAGAAAGCATTAGAACCTGTGCTTCCAAAACTGCCGCATGACTCAACGGAACGTGTACAGCCATCTGGTCACCATCAAAATCCGCGTTAAATGCGGTAGTTACCAAAGGATGCAATTGTATTGCTTTACCCTCTATCAACTTTGGCTGGAAAGCCTGTATTGACAAGCGGTGTAGTGTTGGAGCCCTGTTTAGCATAACAGGATGCCCTTTCAAAATATTTTCAAGAATATCCCAAATGATCGCTTCTTTTTTATCAACTAATTTTCTTGCACTTTTTACTGTTTTTACAATTCCTCTTTCAATAAGTTTGCGAATTATAAAAGGTTTGAACAATTCAGCGGCCATATCTTTCGGCAAACCACACTCGTGCATTTTTAATTCCGGTCCTACCACAATTACAGAACGTCCGGAGTAATCAACACGCTTTCCTAAAAGGTTCTGGCGGAAACGTCCCTGCTTACCTTTCAATACATCACTCAAAGATTTCAATGCACGTCCACCTTCTGCTTTTACAGCATTTGATTTACGTGAGTTATCAAACAATGAATCAATCGCTTCCTGCAACATCCTTTTTTCATTCCTAAGAATTACTTCAGGTGCTTTGATCTCCAACAATCTTTTTAAACGATTATTTCTGATGATCACACGACGATACAAATCGTTCAAATCTGATGATGCAAAACGACCGCCATCCAAAGGAACTAACGGACGCAATTCCGGTGGAATTACAGGAATGTATTGCATTACCATCCACTCCGGACGGTTATTAATCCTTGTATTTGCATCACGGAAACTTTCTACTACGCTCAAACGCTTTAATGCATCTGCTTTACGTTGCTGTGAAGTTTCAGTTGCTGCAGCATTACGTAAATCGAAAGACAACTGGTCAAGATCAATTCTTTGCAACATATCATGCACTGCTTCAGCACCCATCTTTGCAATA
>DASYOS010000272.1:0-18527 GCA_036007525.1 Chitinophagaceae bacterium
ATTTGATGATATTAATAAGAGTATGAACAGTACAGAAATGGCAAGAAGAAAATTTCGCGATATTGCAACGATTGGAGGATTGATATTCCAGGGATATCCCGGTGAACAAAAAAAAGCCAGGCACCTGCAGGCGTCAGCATCCCTATTGTTTAATGTATTTGCAGAATATGATCCCCATAACCTCTTATTAAAGCAGGCATACAATGAAGTGATGGAACAACAAATGGAAGAAGCAAGATTAAGAAGTATGTTGGAACGTATTCAAAAAAATAATATCATTATTACTTTTCCAAAACGGCTAACGCCTTTCTGCTTCCCCATTAAAGTGGATAGCATGAGAGAAGATCTTTCTTCAGAAAAATTGGAAGACAGGGTAAAGAAAATGCAAATGCAATTAGAAAAATAAAGCCCCCTCTAAATCTCCCCCGATAGGGGAGACTTGCTAACACACAACCCCGATTTATATAAATTGCAGTTCAAAATTAAAAAAATGTCTTCTCCCTATAAATTTATACTTAATAATCAAACACTCTGGCTTTCCCCGGAACGTTGTATTTTTTGGGAACAAGAAAAAGCATTGATCTTATCTGATCTTCATCTGGGCAAAACAGGGCACTTCAGAAAATCAGGGATCGGCGTGCCGCAAAATATTTTTAAAGAAGATCTGCAGAGATTGTTTGCCCAAATACAGTATTTTAAACCAACGCAATTACTCATTGTTGGTGATCTTTTTCACAGCCAGGCTAATAAAGAAATGGAAATGTTTCTTAAATGGAGAAATGATTTACCTCATCTTCAAATGCTCCTTATCAGGGGTAATCATGATATTCTTACAAAAAAATATTATAAAGACGCTAATATTGAAGTAATAAAACAAAAACTATCTATAAACAATTTCTGTTTTACGCATGATATAAATGAAAAATGTGAAGAAGAGGCATCAAATACAAATTTCACTTTTTCGGGCCATGTGCATCCGGGCATTCGTATGAGTGGAGCTGGAAAGCAGCAATTATATTTTCCCTGTTTTTATTTCACTAAAGAATATGCGGTATTACCTGCCTTCAGCCGCTTTACAGGAATTTTTCAGATCAATCCTAAAAAAAATGACAGCGTATTTGCTTTAGTAGATAAGAAAGTTGTAGAAATTAAATAATTACAATTTTTCCTTTCTTCTTTTTAATTCTTTCTTAATAAGTTGTAATTCCCTTCCCGTTTGTCCGCTAACGGATGAGTTTTCCTGGGCTCTTCTCATTAAATATGGAATTACATCTTTAAGAGGGCCAAATGGCAAATACTTACTTACTGAGCAGCCGGCTTTTGCAAGATTGAAAGTAATGTTATCACTCATGCCCAGTAATTGGGAAAAATGTACATGAGAATGATTGAGCGGCAGGTTATTTTGTTGAAGAAGTTGTGCAGCGTATAAATTACTATGCTCATTATGAGATGCCACAATCAAAAATAATTTATCAAGGTTTTCAAAACAAAAATCTATCGATGCATTATAATCTTTATCTGTGCTTTGCTTACCAGGTTGAATGGGTGATGGGTAATTCATTGCAGCTGCTCTTCTTCTTTCTTTTTCCATGTATGCACCTCTCACTAATTTAACTCCCAGTGTAAAATTTTTATTTGCAGCTTCTGCTAAACTATCTTTTAAAAATTGCAGGCGATCATGTCTATAAAGCTGGATGGTATTATACACCACAACTTTACCCGAATTGTGTTTTTCCATCATTTGCATGGTAAGCGCATCCACGGGATCCTGTATCCATGTTTCTTCAGCATCTACCAAAACGCCAACATTGTTTCTTTGCGCTGCTTCGCATATCTTTTGTAACCGGTTAATCACTCTTTGCCATTCTTCTTTTTCATCAGCGCCTAAAACATTTATATTTATTCTTCCTTCAACTCCGCTACTCTTATTCGCAGCCGCATCCAGCTTTTCCAAAAGTGCAAACCGGGCAAAGCCTGTTACCTTAATGCTTATAAAAGGGATGTTGGGCTGTGTAGCTGCATATTGAATAACTTTTATAAATTGATCTGCGGCATTGTCAAAATTTTCTTCCCCTTCTTTTCCCTCAACACCATAATCTAAAATTACCTGTACATTGTATTGAGCTAGCTTATCTGCAACGTTTGCTGTTTGCTGTAATGTTTCCCCTCCTACAAACTGTTTAAAAATTGTATTACGAATAAGCCCATTTATCGGTAGATGAGCTTTAATGGCCCATGGCGTTATCCTCGTTCCTAATTTTACAAGCCACCCAATACCCATTGAAGAAAAAAGAAATTTTGCTTTCTTTAATTCTTTATTCGTTTTATAAGCAAATGCAAACTGTGTATTATCAAAAGAGATCATTATAAAATTTTCTAAGCCGAAATTCTGTCAACAATGGTTACCCACCAAAAAAGAATTTACATGAAGCTTGTGGCTTGCAGCTTGTAGCTTGTTGTCTATCTTTGCAAAAAAAACAATATGGAAGGTAAAAAATCTGCAGAGAGTTTAATAATAATGACAGAGCTGGTATTACCAAACGATACCAATACTTTTGGAAACCTTATGGGCGGCAGGCTGATGTACTGGATGGATATTGGCGCTGCCCTTTCAGCTACCAAACATTGCGGGGCTCCGGTAGTTACAGCGTCAGTTGATAATATTTCATTTACCAACCCCATAAAACTGGGTAATGTTGTTCATATTGAAGCAAAAGTTACCAGGGCATTTACCACAAGCATGGAAGTGCATTTAAATGTTTGGGGAGAAGATATTATAAGGCAGCACAGGTATAAAAGTAATGAAGCCTATTACACATTTGTAGCACTTGATCCTCATGGAAAACCTAAGGCTGTTCCTTCTGCCGAAGGAGAGACAGAATATGAAAAAAAATTATTTGAAGGTGCATTGCGCCGTCGCCAGATTAGATTGATCTTAGGTGGTAAAATGAAACCCGAAGATGCTGTGGAACTGAAAGCTTTATTTAGTTAGAAGAACTTGCAACTGAAACCTGCTGTTTTTCCTGCGGCATAAACGTTTTACTCTGTTCAATTGCATCCATTACCTGTGATAGAATTACATCAAGGCTATCATCATAATTGATCTGCAAGGGTTCTTTAAATTTTACACTCAATAAAGTGCCTTTCTTTTTAAGTTTTAAGCCCTTTTTATCAAAGGCTTTTGAAAATCCATCGATCACTACAGGAATTACAATGGGTTTAGTTTGTTTAATTATAAACGCTGCACCTTTTCTTCCCGGCACAAATGGCGTAGTAGTGCCTTGAGGGAAGGTTATCACCCAATTATTTTTAAGAGCTTCTGTAATACTTCTTGTATTACCTGGGTTTAAACCTTTCTGAACTTCATTTCCCTCATTTCTCCATGCCCGTTTGACAGTAATACACCCAGCCGTTCTAAATAAACGGCTTATCAAATCTTTTTTCATGGTTTCTTCGGCAGCTACAAAATATACCCTGGTAAAAGGGTTAAATAGATAATATGGAATACCAAGCCTGTTTTGCTTGCCCCATTTTACCGTACAAAAAATATGTAACATGGTAATCACATCAGCAAAGTAAGTTTGATGATTGCTTACAAATAATACATTTTTCTTTGGCAGGCCTTCTAGGTGTTCAGTTCCGGAAATTCTCAATTTATTTATTATAGCAAGACCTGGATAACTGAAAACACCCACGAAAAAATATAGTATGGACTTCCCAATGTTGGTTCGTCGTAAACTTTCAAACAATCCCTTCATAATACCCTGATTTGGCTAAACAATCGCTGTGCAATTTAGGGATTCCGACTAATACTATGAAAAATAGGCTATCAGCTGCTTTTTAAGATAGATGAATGCACTTTTCTACTCTTTTTTAGGAGTTTTCCGTTACCTTGCCCTCCCAATTTAAAACCGTTGGGATATACATTTTATGAGTAACGATATTATTAACCAAAATGCTGATGGACAGGATTCTGATAACACTCAGGATACAGCAATAACAAATGCATCTGCCGGAGATTCTGAACAAACTTTACAAACAGAAAATTCAGAAACTGCTGTTGCCGAAAAACCGGTATCAGAAAAAAAAGAACCTTTTGCTCCCCCACCTCAAACACCACACGATGATTTTGACTGGAGCGTTGACAAGCGGAATGTAACAAGTTACAACAAAGAAGAAAAGGAAAAGTATGATCATGTTTATGAAAATACTTTTAAGCAGATCAATGATGGTGAAATGATAAATGGTATTGTGGTAGCGCTTACTAAAACTGACGTGGTTGTAAACATTGGCTTTAAAAGTGATGGATTGGTTTCACTTAACGAATTCCGTGATCTTCCCAACCTTAAAGTTGGTGATGAAGTGGAAGTTCTTGTGGCCGAAAAAGAAGACAGGGATGGCAATCTTCACCTTAGCCGTAAGCAGGCCCGTACAACCCGTGCATGGCAGAAGATTGTTGAGATGCATAAGACAGGTGAAATTGTTACCGGTACTGTTACCAGCAAAACCAAAGGCGGACTTATTGTTGATGTTTTTGGAATGGAAACATTTTTACCGGGATCTCAAATTGACGTTAAGCCTGTAACTGATTACGATCAGTTTGTTGGTAAAACGATGGAGTTTAAAGTTGTAAAAATAAACGAGACTATAAAAAATGCCGTTGTATCTCACAAGGCATTAATTGAAAGTGATATTGAACAACAGCGTGCAGAAATTATGGGCAAGCTGGAAAAAGGACAGGTATTAGAAGGAACTATTAAAAACATCACAGACTTTGGCGCATTCCTTGACCTTGGCGGATTAGATGGATTGTTATATATAACTGACATCAGCTGGGGACGTATCAATCACCCAACAGAAGTTTTAAAATTAGATCAGAAACTCAATGTGGTTGTTCTTGATTTTGATGATGATAAAAAACGTATCAGTCTTGGTTTAAAACAATTAACTCCACATCCTTGGGATACATTACCTGAAACAATTAAAGAAGGTGAAGTTGTAAAAGGTAAAGTGGTTAATATAGAAGATTATGGTGCATTTTTGGAAATCTTCCCGGGTGTTGAAGGCTTGGTTCACGTAAGTGAAATTACATGGGCTAATACGCCGATCAACGCAAAGGAATTTTTTAAACTGGGTGATGAGCATGAAGCAAAAGTGGTAACGCTTAGTAAAGAAGACAGGAAGATGAGCCTATCCATAAAACAAATGAGCCAGGATCCATGGAGCAGTATTGAAACTCAATTCCCTGAAAAAAGCAAGCATAAAGGAATGGTAAAAAACATTACGCCTTACGGTGTATTTGTTGAATTATCCCCCGGCATTGGCGGTATGATACACATCAGCGACCTAAGCTGGCTTAAGCGTTTTAATAACCCAAATGAGTATACTAAAACAGGAAGTGAGATTGATGTTGTTATAATGAGCATTGATAAAGAAAACCGCAAGCTTCAGTTAGGGCATAAGCAAATTGAAGAAGATCCATGGAATTCTTTGCAAGAAACGTTCCCTGTTGGAAGCATACATGAAGGCACGGTAACAAGGAGAGATGATAAAGGTGCTGTAGTTCAGCTCCCTTATGGATTAGAAGGCTTTGCGCCTGCCCGTCATTTATTTAAAGAAGATGAAAAAACGATCGGCGCTGATGAAATAGCTCAATTTATGGTTATTGAATTTGACCGTAATGATAAAAAGATCATTTTAAGTCATAGCAAAATTTGGCAGCAGGCAAAAGATGAAGAGAAGCAAGCAGAAAATAAAGAGAGAAGAGCCGAAAACGAAAGCACTAAAAAAGCAGTAAAGAATATCCAGAGTAAAGTTGAGAAAACTACCTTAGGTGATTTGAGTGCTTTGGCTGATCTTAAAAAGAAGATGAATGATGAAGGTGAAGCAACAGATAAAAAAACAGAAGTGAAGGCTGAAGATACTAAGGTTAAAGAAGCTCCTAAAGCAGAAGCAAAAACTGAAGTTCCTAAATCTCAGGATGATGTGAAAGCAGAAGTAAAGACTGAAGAAGAACCTAAGGCTGAAGTGAAGTCTGAAAATGCAGATACAGATGTACCAACCGGAGTAGCAGAAGCAAAGCCTGCAAAAGTTGCTAAGCCAAAAAAAGCAAAGAAAGAAACAACTGATGCAAAGGGAGATGAAGATACTGCAGCAAAAGTAGCTGAAGTAACAGCTGCTTCAAATGTTGTTCCTGAAGAAAAAGCAGAAGATAAAGCAGCCAAGGCTGAAGACATTAAAGAATCAACAGAGGGTAAAGCAGAATAATTTTTCTTTATAAGATTATAGGATCCCATTGCGAAAGCAGTGGGATTTTTTTTAGAAGTTGATACTTCAAATACCTGGGCTGAAGGTTAAAGTCATCAAAAAAACTTAATTTTATTACGACACCTTATGAAATCTTTATTCATCATCATTGTTTTTATCGGTTCAGGTTATACAACTTGCAAACAAACTGCGGCAAATAAGCCAATAAGAGGAAAGCTGATCTTCCGCAGCTGTGCCAGTACAGTGATACAGGTGCTGGATTCTGCTTATTACAAAATCACCCAATCTACATGGCAGCAATCACCAGGCACCCCGGTTTATAAGCATGTATTTGCTGCAGCTAATCCATGTCTTTTATCATCTGTTGCAGTTGGCAGTGAGCTAAACTTTGTCATGGCAGAGGAGAAAAAAAATGATTGTATTGTGTGCGCCATGTATGATAATCCGCCGGCAATTAAACACTTAATAAAGCCGGTAAAATAAAAATTGTTATACAGTTTTTGCTCCAATTGATTTCCCGGCAATCCATCCACTCGTCCATGCATGCTGAAAATTAAAGCCTCCTGTTATCCCATCCACATCCATTACTTCACCTGCAAAAAATAAATTGGGAATTATTTTGCTTTGCATAGTGTTGGCATCAATCTCATTTAATTTTATCCCGCCCGCTGTTACAAATTCTTCTTTAAAAGTTGTTTTACCTTTTACATGAAATTGCTGCACACATAAAATCTTAATTAAAATATTTTGCTGCTTTGCGGGAAGATCAGCCCAGCGTGCATTTAGATTTATACCGGATTGCTGTAAAAAATATTCCCATAAGCGTTGAGGAAGAAAAAATGGATTACGGTTTACAATTTTTTGCGAAGCCAATTGATCTCTCAACAAGAGAAATTTATCTCTTACTGTTTGTTCATTAAATTCCGGAAGCCAATTGATTGTGATCTTGAAATCATAACCAAGATCATGTAACTCTCTTGCGGCAAATGCCGATAACTTTAACATTGCCGGGCCACTTAATCCCCAATGTGTGATTAATAATGGGCCTTTTTGAGAAAATTTTGTGCCGCTAATTTTTACAATTGCTTCTTCAATAGAGATGCCCATTAATTCTTTGATCGGATTATTTGGAATATTAAAAGTAAATAAAGAAGGTATTGGCTCTTCAATGGTATGCCCTAATTCTTTCAGCCAGTTAAATTGAGAAGATTTAGCAAACCCACCACTGGCAACACAAACAAAATCAGCCTCAATGGCATCATTTGCAAAATCAATTCTCCATTTTCCGTTATCAATTTTCAATTTCTTTACCTCTTTATTCATCAGGATCTTAATGCCATAATTATTCACTTCTTTCATCAGGCAATCAATAATTGTTTGAGAAGAATTGGATACCGGAAACATCCTGCCATCAGCTTCTGTTTTTAATTCGATGCGTTTTTCTTTAAACCAATGTATTGTATCTGTTGTAAAAAATTGATGGAAAGTTTTCCTTACAAACTTTTCTCCGCGGGGATAGTTCTTTATCATTTCCGCAATGCTAAAACAGGAGTGAGTAACATTACATCTTCCGCCACCACTAACTTTTACTTTGCTTAAAAGTTTTGTTGTCTTTTCAATAATAAATATTTCCAGTCCGGGATTAAATACGGCTGCATTTATCGCACAAAAAAAACCTGCTGCCCCACCACCAATAACTACAAGCTTTTTTTTATTCATAAGAATTTAAAAATAAAGTATTTTTGAAAAAGGGTAGAACAAATATTTACAGAATAATATTTTGAATTGCACAAAAACATCATCTAATTTTTTAGCAATGAAAGTGAAGAAAACCAGGCGGATTTACTTAATAAATTCCGATTGAAAATGTTTCTATGGAAACTCCAATAATATATTAATTGCTGGCAGTAAAATTGATAGTTCTTATTCAGCAAACTTGCTTTCTGCGGAAACTCCATCTCAATAAAACAATAAAGCACTATCAAATGACAAAAACTATCAAGGGGAAAATTACCCCGAAGCGTAATAAATTGCTGAAATGCCCCACCGGCATTAAAGGTTTTGACGAAATTACCGAAGGCGGGCTTCCGAAAAACAGAACCACTTTAGTTTCCGGAAATGCCGGCTCCGGAAAAACTCTTTTGGGGATTGATTTTCTTATCAAGGGTGCTACCGATTACAACGAGCCGGGCGTTCTTATGTCATTTGAAGAGACAGAAGATGAACTTTATAAAGATGTGGCTTCTCTCAATATGGATTTGCAAGAGCTTGTTTCCCGGAAAAAGATTCTGCTCGAACATGTTATTTTAGAGCGCAAAGACATTCAGGAGACTGACTTTAATCTGGAGGGAATATTCGTTCGATTGGAAGATGCCATTGATTCCATTGGCGCCAAACGTGTTGTTTTAGATTCTCTTGAATCTATCTTTGCAGGCATTACAGATATTGGTATTCTTCGCTTAGAGATAAAAAGACTTTTCCGATGGCTTAAAGAAAAACAGGTCACGGCAATTGTTACAGGCGAGCCGGGACAAAAGGGTTCATATACCCGTCATGGGCTGGAGGAGTACATCTCCGATTGCATCATTCTGCTGGATAACAGGGTGAGAGACCAAATTGCCACACGTAGAGTTCGTGTCATTAAATATCGGGGGTCACGTCACGGAACAAGCGAATATCCATTTGTTATAGATGATGAAGGACTTTCAGTAATTCCCATCACGTCAGCAGGGCTTAATCAACCGGGCACATACAAGAGGGTTTCAACAGGAATTCCATCGTTTGACAAATTATTCAAGACTGGTAAAGGTTACACCAAAGGCAGTACCATACTGGCTTCGGGTACTGCAGGCTGCGGAAAAACAAGTTTTGCAGCGGCATTCGCACTCGAAAGTTGTAAACGTGGCGAACGCTGTCTTTTCTTCTCTTATGAAGAATCAGCAGGGCAACTGATGCAAAACATGAAATCTATCGGCATTGATTTTGAGCCAGCGATAAAAAAAGGGCTTTTAAAGATTGTGGCTCTCAGACCATCCTTTCTTGGTTTGGAGATGCATTTATTAAATGTTTATAAGCTGGTTGATAGTTTCAAACCAAAGGCTGTGGTCGTAGATCCTCTTACAAGTCTCGTTGGAGAGGGGGAGATACGTGAAGTTACATCAATGATTACCCGCATGATTGATCTCTTTAAATCCAGGAGCATCACTACGTTTTTTACAAGCCTTGTTTCTGCAAACTTTCAAAGTAACACAAGTGGCGAAATCGGCGTTTCATCTCTGATTGATACTTGGATTATTGTGAGAATGGTAGAAGATAAGGAAGATATAAAACGCACACGTGAAATTTTCATTGTTAAGTCTCGCGGCACTAATCATGATAGCGATGTCCACAAATTTATTATGAGTGATGATGGAATTATGTTGATGCCAAATGATGGTAAAGCTAAATTAAGCACCAATAAGAAAAAGGATGTTGAAAAAAATGTTGCTGAAAACAAAAGGAATCAATAAAATCAATGAAAACAGTTCAGCCTAAATTCATTGTTGGTATTGGCGGTTCAGCCGGTGCGCTTAACGCATATAAGGCTCTGCTGAATGCAATGCCGCATGATACAGGTATGGCATTTGTTATTATTTCTCACATGAACCCCACCTCCCATAGTTACTTAGCTAACATACTGTCGAGGCACACAAAAATGTCAGTAATCGTAGCTTTTGAGGCAATGACTATCCTTGCGAATCATGTTTATGTAATTCCTCCAGACTCCGATCTTACTATTGAAAACTATAGGTTCAAAGTAATCTCACCTCGCATTAGCAGGAACAAACAAGTAGATTTATTTTTTATTTCTCTGGCAGATGCAATGGGTGCTCGTGCTGTGGGCATTGTCCTTTCGGGATATGATGGCGATGGTACTGAGGGCTGTAAACACATCAAAGCTAACGGAGGAAAAACTTTTACTCAGGACATGTCTGCAGAAGTTGACTCCATGCCGCTCAGCGCTCAGGCAGCAGGCTGTGTTGATTTCGTTTTACCCCTTAATAAAATTCCGGAAAAGCTAAAAAGCCTGGCGGCTGCGCTTAAAATTTAGAAAGGATTTACAAAACCCGAAAGTATTAATTGCAATTTAAAACAGACCAAATTAAAATTCAATTTTTTAAATGACCTATCAGGAGAACTAAACTATTTTGACAATGTGAAAAATAACAAGAAAAAAAGCACGAACCGCTAACATAAGTATTTGCAAAAGAGCCAAAATTCTGCGACACACAAATTCACCGGCTGCAATTTGTAAAAGGAAGCGAATAACCTTACTTTTATTTTTTGCATAAATAACCATGAATTTAAAAGAAGAAATTTCATCCTGGGTAAAAACATACACTAAAGATTTCTTTAGCTATGCCATTACTAAAGTGCATCAAAAAGAAGTTGCAGAAGATTTAGTACAGGATACTTTTCTTTCAGCCTGGCAATCCTATAAAAACTATAAAGGCAATAGCAATGTGAAAACCTGGCTGTTTTCGATACTCAAACATAAGATAGCCGATTATTATCGTTCAAAATATAAACTGAATATTGAGGTTGGCTCTGATTTAATTGATACCTTTTTTGATGAAGATCATCGATGGAAACCTGAATACAGACCAACGAACTGGGGCAATGAAAAAGAATTATTGGATGACCCCAAATTTTCGCAAACTCTACAGGATTGTTTTAAAAAACTCCCGGTAAAATGGTCCTCTGCTGTTCAAATGAAATACCTTGAAGAACATGATGCAGACGCCATTTGCTCGCAGCTGGAAATCACAAAATCTAACTTTTGGCAAATTACTCACCGGGCAAAAATCCACCTAAGAAATTGTTTAGAACTGAAATGGTTTAAGCAATAAATAATAATTGCTGTCAGGTTTTTACTAACTTAACGACTAATCATCAAACAAAAAACATTTATTATGAAAAGTAAAATTGCACAATTCCTTATTGCAGGCATGGTAGCCACAGCTGTAATGACAGGCTTTACATTCTTAGCACCAATGATGGGCTTACCTAAAATGAACCCGGCAGAAATGCTTTCAGGTATGATGGGAGTACCAGTAATGGTTGGCTATCTGATGCACTTTATGATAGGAGTTATTTTTGCTGCTGCGTATGTGTACTTGTTT
This sequence comes from Chitinophagaceae bacterium, assembly GCA_036007525.1. Taxonomy (GTDB): domain Bacteria; phylum Bacteroidota; class Bacteroidia; order Chitinophagales; family Chitinophagaceae; genus Ginsengibacter. The sequence goes on from DASYOS010000272.1 coordinate 11,430, forward strand.
AATCCAAAAGTGCATATTAATAGTAAGTTTTTAAAGGGCATTGTATTTGGCTTTGCTGCTTTTGTTTTTGCCCAGGTAATGATGTTTATAATCGGAAAGATAATGCCCATGCCAATGCCGCAGGATAATATGATGTTGATGATGCTGGGTTCTTTAATAGGTCATTTGGTGTTTGGTATAGTAGTGGCATTAATAGTTCCTGCTTATGCAGTACAATCAGAAAATTATACCCGGGCTTCTCATGCTTAAAAAGTTTGTATGAATATTATGAATGCAATGATGTTGTCTTGTGTAAAGGCAACAGAGCTTATGGAAATGAAGGAACATGTTGCTATAGGTTTATTAAAAACAATGCAACTACACATGCACACAGCCATGTGTTCAGGTTGCAGAAATTATATGAAGCAAAGCCGGTTAATTAATGAGCTTCTTCAAAAAGAATTTAGCACTCTTCCTGTTATCGAAAACACCAATGATCTTGAAGCAGCCATAATTTCAAAACTTCGATAAAAATATATTTAAGTTTTTGTCAGGTTTTATTGAATTGAGCGACCAATAAAAATCAAAAAAATGAGAAAAGCAATTTTAGCTATTGCCATCATTATTGGCATTTCAACCGCATCAAATGCGCAAACATGTTCTAAAATGAAAATAAAAGATGGCGTGATATAATTAGGTGGCATAGAAATTGGGTGACTAAAAATTGCAATTCTAAACAATTTAAAAAAAATAAAAAATGAAACTCAAAAAAATTATGCTGTCAATGATAGCGATAACGGGTCTTTTATCTTTTCAGGTAAAAGCACAAGACAATACCATGATGCCAGATATAAAAAGCTGGCCAGAAGCATCCCAAATGGCAGCTAAAGAAATGATGGACAAATATGGTAAGCCAAATGAAACTACACCTCATATGCTGGTTTGGTATAATAATGGTCCCTGGAAAAAAACTACAATTTATGACGTGGAAACCAAGCATATATTCCCGGTTGACCACACCGATGTAATGGAACAGGTAATTGACCATAAAGTTCCCACAAACAAATTTAGTGCTTTGGCAGAGTATGATGGTAGTGTGAGTGTGCATAGAACAGATGGTGAAATATCAGCTAAATGTGACTTTGAAGGAGCAAATTTCTTGGCCTTAAATCTTGCCCATGATGTTCTCACCGGTAAAAAAACAGTACAGGCTGCCAGGGATTTTTATACAAAAGCTATTAAAGAATTTGTTTTGGATAAAAAGACATCTCCCTACATGAAATCTTTCCAGTTTACTGCATCTAAAGGAGCGACAGGTTTTACCGACAAAAACTCAGTTAGTAAAGAAACTCTCGAAAAAATTATGAAAGCAAAGATGAAAATGAAAATGGAAATGAAAGCAAAAATGTAATCTTTAATCAATATCTCAATTGTAATAATGCCACATTTTTTGTGGCATTATTGTTACCATATAAATTAAAAAAATGGGTAACCATATTACAATTCGGAAGACCTTAAAAAGTTTGGAAATGTAGCAGACTTTCAAAGTATAATAAATTAAAACCATAAAGTTTTATTGATAAAAAAATATTTTACTTTCCCCCTATTTTTTTAAATCATGTATAAGTAAAATAATCTTAACAATTTTAATATTTAAGTAATTGCTTAAATAGTTACTTTTGCTCTATGAATAATATAATCTGTATAAGACCCTACGCAGACCAGGTACTGATAGGAGAATGCAAAAAGAAGTTGCAAAAAGCGGAAACATCCTTCAGCAGGTTAAGTCAGGTGCTTAGTCTTGCAGGTAATGATGTGAGAATGAAAATGCTTTATCTGTTAGAAGAAGAAAATGAATTGTGTGTTTGTGACTTAGCAGATATTTTAGAAATGACCATCCCGGCAGTATCTCAACATTTACGAAAACTAAAAGACGGCAATATCTTGCAGACACGTAGAAGCGGACAAACCATTTACTATTCTTTAAAGGAAGAACATTTGGAAATTATTAAACCTTTGTTTGAACATATAACTATTGTTAACCGTAAAAAGCAAAAGGTATGAAACGGGAAACAACATCAAAAGCCGCTACAGGCGTAGGCATATTTGCTGCCATTGCAGCATCACTTTGTTGTATTACACCGGTATTAGCATTGCTTGCAGGTGCAAGCGGCGCAGCTTCATCACTTTCGTGGTTAGAACCAGTACGACCTTATTTAATTGGTTTGGCTATAGCTGCTTTGGCTTTTGCATGGTACAAGTCATTAAGTAATAAAGAAAATACGCAGTGCGGTCCTGATGGTACTTGTTTAGTAGAAAACAAAAGCTTTCTTTCTTCTAAAACCTTCTTAATCATTATCACTATAGCAGCTATTGCATTGATGGCTTTCCCCTATTATGCTAATCTATTTTATCCAAAGCCACAGAAGCAAAATATAGTTGTGGTGGAAAGCAACAATATTAATACAGCTTCTTTTACAATCAAAGGCATGAGTTGTAAGGCATGTGAGGCAGAAGTAAACAACGAATTATACAAAGTGCCAGGGGTAATTGAGGCACAAACTTTTTATAATAAAGAAACGAGTATTGTAAGGTTTGACAAATCAAAAGCTGATATACTGCAACTTCAGTCTGCCATAGAAAATACAGGATATAAAGTTACCAATCATACCGTAAATTATTAACAATGAACTGTTGTAACGTTGATACAGAAAAAAAGTTTGACCTAATTATTATAGGTGGTGGCTCGGCTGCATTTGCAGCAGCTATTCATGCCGATAGCATCAAAGTATCTACGCTGATGATTAATGGTGGCTTGCCTTTTGGCGGCACTTGTGTTAATGTAGGTTGTGTTCCTTCCAAGTTTTTAATAAGAGCAGCAGAAAGCATTCATCATGCTTCTGCTTCAAATTTTGATGGTGTTACTTTAGGTAAGCCAACAATAAATTTTGCGGAAATAATCAAACAAAAAACAGCTTTAGTAAACGATATGCAACAGCATAAATACGTGGACTTGTTACCAGGCTTAACCCATTTAAAAGTAATAGAAGGCAAGGCAAAATTTATAGAAAAGAAAATAGTGGAAGTAAATGTAGAACTATATGAAGGATCTAAAATCATCATTGCAACAGGCGCACCACATTAATACCTGAAATCAATGGTATTAATGATGTGCCTTATTTAACTAGTTCAACATTATTTGAATTAAAAGAGCAACCACAATCACTCATCATTTTAGGTGCAGGTTATATTGCTTTAGAAATTGCACAGGCATATCACAGAATGGGTACAAAAGTTACCATCATTCAACGGTCTAAAAGTATTCTTTCAAAAGAAGCAAAAGACGTTACAGATGAATTAGAAAAACATCTTACTGCCGAAGGAATTACCATTCATACCGGTACAACAGTAAACAAAGTTTGGAAAGAAGCAGTCAACATTAAACTGTCCTACACAACAGAAAATAATGAAATAGAAGCGATAGAAAGTACTCATGTCGTTATTGCTACAGAAACAAAAGGAAGCACAGAAAATTTAGGTTTAGAAAAAATAGGTATTGAAACAACAGAAAATGGAATGATTAAAGTAGATGAGCAGCTAAGAACAAGTGCTGAAGATATATTTGCTATAGGTGATGTTACTACCAATCCACCCTTTGTTTACACGGCAGCCTATGAAGGCGGCAAAGCAGTTGTCAATGCATTTAAAGAGCACCATAAAGAAGTAGATTTTTCAGTTCTCCCCTGGGTAGTATTTACCGACCCACAAGTTGCAGGTGTAGGTATGGATGAAAGAGAAGCAGAACAAAAAGGCATTCCACATCAGGTAACGGTATTTCATTTAAAGGACATTCCACGTAGCATAGTAGCATTAGATACAAGAGGTTTTATCAAGTTGATTAGAAACCCTAAAAGTGATTTGCTTTTAGGTGCAAGGATTGTTGCTCCTGAAGGTGGAGAATTATTAATGCAACTAAGTCTGATGATAAAATACAAAATACCCTTAAAAGAAATTGTAGGTATGTTCCATCCCTACCTTACATTAAGTGAAGGAGTAAAATTAGCAGCCATGTCATTCACAACAGATGTAAAGAAAATGAGTTGTTGTGCCAGTTGAAATTTTTAGAAAATTGTTCAAATTAAAGAAGAATAGAACATGTTCAGCATTATCATTCCAACATATAATGAAGCTGACCAGATTGCAAAAACAATCAGCATAGTACATGCAGCCAATGACAAGCATGAAGCAGAAATTATTGTTGTAGATGGCTGCAGCAGCGATGATACGGTTGCAATAGCAAAGCAATGCGGAGCAACTGTTGCAAAGAGTGAATGCAAAGGCAGGGCAGCTCAAATGAATAAAGGCGCTTCGGTTGCAAAACATGATTTACTCTACTTTCTTCATGCCGATAGTATCCCGCCAAATAATTTTACAACGCAAATTCTAAGAGCTTACAAAAACGGAGCAAAAAGCGGATGCTTTCGGCTTGCCTTTGATTACGACCACTGGTTTTTAAAAGCCAATGCCTGGTTCACCCGATTTAATGTGAATGCTGTTCGCTTTGGTGATCAGAGTTTATTTGTGACAAAGGAAGTTTTTCAAAAATCAGGAGGATTTAGAGAAGACTTGCTGATGATGGAAGACCAGGAAATAATTCATCGCATAAAAAAATATGGAAAGTTTAAAGTGATGAATGATTATGTAACTACATCTGCAAGAAAATATTTAGATAATGGCATTTACCGGCTGCAGGCAATATTTTTGCGCATCTGGTTTTTGTATTATTTACATTATCCGCAGGAACGACTATTAAAGCTGCATCGCAAGCTTGTAAGAAAATATAAACTATAACCCCCTTTTTTATCTTCAAACAAATTTATTTTAATGTTCTTATTTTAGTTCCTGTAAGAAGAACATCGGGCAGATAATATTCATCTATCATCTCACGCTTACTTTCAACATCCTTTCCAACAATAGCCACTTCATACAAACCGCTTACAAAAACCGAAATAGTTCAAGAAATTATTGCCTCTATCTGTCAATTATGGTGATTACATGTTTTTAATAAGCTGTAGTTTAATCAACAATTTCTTAAATTTACCAGTCTCCAGTTTATCTCAATTTCATTATGACAGTTACAAATCAACAGCAGGCGTTTCTTTTTATGCCAGACATAAGTGGCTTTTCAAAATTTGTAAATGAAACAGCCATTGAGCATAGCAACCATATTATACATGAGCTATTGGAAATAATCATTAATGCCAATGAATTAAATATGGAAGTGATGGAGATTGAAGGAGATGCGGTATTCTTTTACAGGTTTGGAAATATGCCTACAGCTAAAGAGATTGTAGCACAATCAAAAAATATATTTTTAAAATTTCAGGGGCATTTGTTGCAATATGAAAGCCGGCGGATTTGCCAGTGCGGTGCCTGCAGAACTGCCATTGATCTTACCCTGAAGTTTGTTGTACATGCCGGGGAAGTAAGCAGTTATCGCATTAATCATCATTTCAAATTAATCGGTAAGGAAGTCATTCTTTTGCACCGCTTGTTAAAAAATAAAATAAACTTGAATAAATACCTGCTTTTTACTGAAAATCTTTTTCATGTTTTTAATACTAAGTACCTCGAAGAATTATCTCTTCAGGTAAAAAATGAAAATGAAGTTTTTGATGAAATAGTGGTCAATTACAAGTATGTACCTATTGAGCAGTGGCTGCGGGAAGTTAAATATCCGCTTTCAATTATTTCAGAAAAGGCATTGAGGCTTACAACAGCCATAAGTCTGATAAAACAAATTGAAGCTCCCGCCGCTACAGTATTCAGTTATATCACAAACCTGTCGAAAAGAGCGGAGTGGATGGAAGGCATAGAGCATATTGAAATAGTATCGGATGATAAGATTAACCAGCTTAACACTGTGCATGAATGTATTCTTTCCGATAATACTGTTTCATTCTTCACATCAAATCATTTGGAAAATGACGATAGCAATTTTAGTATTACAGAAGAGGATAATAAAAAAAATATAGCACACCGGTTTACGGTAAAATCGCTGCCGGGGTCGCAATGTATAGTGGAGCTCCAATTTCTTGTAAAAGATCTATTGGTTTCCAAATTGATGTTTACAGTTTTTATGAAAAATAAAATGATGCGGGGTTTAAAAAAGTCGATGCAAAATGTTGCAATGAAATTTGAGCAAAACAAGTTATCGAACTGATTTTGTTTTTGTAGTGCCCGTTACTTCTTATTTCAACTTTGTTAATCGTATGGTTCTTTCTTTAGATGTGCAATTGGAAGAACATAAATGTGAAGGATATAAATATTAACTTCACTCTTAACCTCCCAAAAACTTATTTTAATGTTCTGATTTGCGTCACTGCATCCTTTACTTCTGTTACCGGGCGCTTGCATACTTTATCCTGACATACGTAAATGGTAGTTTGCCCTTCCACAAATTTATTTTCCAGCAATTCCAACCTTGATTTTTCTTTAGTTCCTGTAAGAAGAACATTGGGCAGATAGTATTCATCTATCATCTCACGCTTACTTTCAACATCCTTTCCAACAATAGCCACTTCATACAAACCGCTTACAACAGCGGCTTCCAACATGCCCCAGTTCGGATAAAAATAAATTTGTTGCTGCAGATTTTTTTGAACATTTAGCAGCATTTGCGTTGCCGTTTTAATTTCAATGTCATTGCTAAAAAAATGCCCTAAATAAAATAGATTTTTTGCCATTTCTGAATTGGAAGAACGAATTACATTATCTGCTATTTCCATTTTACGTGCAATAAGATTGGAATGCTGATTATGCGTATAATAAAACATTCCGGATACACTGTCAAAAAAATGGGTTTGCGTGTAAGCCGCAATATCATTGGCTTTATACAACCATTTCTCATTAAAAGTTGCCTGGTACAAATTTATAAAAGCAGAAATAGTAAAGGCATAATCATCCAAAAAACCTTCGATAGAAGATTTGCCATTTTTATAATTGCGCTTTATTTCGTTACTACTGCTAATGGCTTTACTCCATAAAAAATTTGCATTTTTAATGGCTGCATCCAAAAACTTTTTTTCTCCAAATGCTCTGTAAGCATCTGTATATCCT
>DASYOS010000273.1:0-1710 GCA_036007525.1 Chitinophagaceae bacterium
TTTGTTCCATACTTTTTCAATTCCTTTTTTGTAAAAACCAATAATGGTATCTCTCATTTTATCTTTTAATTGTTTAGCCAATTCATAATGACCAAGATTTATAAATGGATACCATTGATAATGTTTTGCGGTATCAGAACCAAGCCATGGAGTAATTGGTTCACGTAATGCATATTTGTAAGCAGAGTCAAGAAATTTATTATCGGGTTTATTTATTTTTATTGAAGCAGGAATATCAATAATGATAAGCCCATCGTCTTTAATTCTCGGAATATCTGTATTCGCAGCTTTGTGTATTGCCGCAAATGATAATTCAACATCATCCTCCCAGTTATCTTCTGCATAAATATAGGGGGATCGGACAGATACAGTTTGAGTAACTCCCGGTTTTTTCCATTGAAACTGTAAAGCAGACAATATTTTCCAACCTAATTTTTCACTGTATATACTGTCAATACTTTCAAATATTTCTCCGCCCAAAGCAAATGCACTCGCAAACTTTGCAGCTGTAGAACTTGTGCCGGTTGTATTATTTTTAAACTTCCCTCTTTGTTGTGGCAATCCATTAATAAAATAAACCGGTCGCTCATATCCTTTCCCATAAAAAGAATCTTCTTTTGGTATTCTCATTCCCATATGATCCCGGTCATCTGCCAACTGGTTAAACATCCAGTCAGCTTTTGGATGCATTTTTAACAGCCAATTTAACCCCCACTTGGCCTCATCTAAAACATCTGTCAATCCATTTTTACCATTCAATCCATTGGCAAGTTTCTCATCAGAAAAAACATTTTTAAAATCACGGTAAGCCATCAGCAAATGGTACGTTGCATTGGCAGAAGTGGTAGAATATTGTAAATAATCGGATGCATCATGCCAGCCGCCGCTAACATCAATATGAGTACTGTCAGGCATTGGCCCGTACAATGTATATCCATCATGGGTGTGACAACTATCTTTTAAATAAGGGTTGAACCCGCTACGTTGCTGACGCATATATTGCAAACAGAAATCTGCACTTCCTTTGTAAACATCCTTATCAATTTTAAAAATCGGAGATGTCGCATTTCCTGCTTTTAAATAATACACACCCGATTTATTATAAGAAGAAAAATTTAAGCGGTAAGTATTTTTGAAAGGGCCGTATACACCAAAATTTTCCCCTCCTTTTCCTGTGAAAACTGTTTTACCGGTTGCTGAATCAATTAATGAAAAAGTTGATACTGATGCATCATTTTTGCTACACCATACCGCTACTTTAATTCCCTGAGGTGTAAAACCAAGTTGATTTATTCTTATCCATGTTTTGCTATTCTCATTTTTTTTAGCAAAAGCAAAAATAAAAATCACAACCAAAATGAAAGCCGATACAGAAATTATCTTATTCATATAATATTCTATTTAAAATGATCAATAATAAAAGTAGCTAAATACTACATCTTCTTTTATCATCTATGTAAAAGATTTTTAATTTTGAATTATGGCAGAAAAAGAAAAACTACGAATAGATAAATATTTGTGGGCAATACGGCTTTTTAAAACCCGAAGTATTGCGGCCGATGCCTGCGCAGGCAACAAAGTAAAATGCAAGGGCGTAAATATGAAAGCTGCAAAACCTGTTTGTACCGGTGAGAGGTACGAGGTAAAAACAGAAGCAAAAAAGTGGCTGATAGAAGTAGCGACTTTATTACATAATCGTCTCCAATATTC
>DASYOS010000274.1:0-2855 GCA_036007525.1 Chitinophagaceae bacterium
TTTATAAATTATATGGAGGGAAAGAATGTGAGAGGATATTAAACCCCTATCCCCTAAAGGGGTATTACCAAAATTGCAATATTTCCGAAATCAGTAATAGCTTTACATAAGGTATCATTTTTCAAGTTGATAAGATGGATAAAATTAATATTGCTTCTCAAAACTCCCCTTTAGGGGTTGGGGGTAAAACCCTCCTCCTTATCCGTCATGCAAAAAGCAGCTGGGATGATATTTCTCTTAGCGATTTTGACCGTCCATTAAATGAAAGAGGTAAAACCGATGCTCCAAAAATGGGTAAACGTTTACGTAAGAAGAATGTAAAAATTGATGCATTTATTTCAAGTCCTGCAAAGCGTGCAAAAAAAACGGCTGAATGTTTTATAAAAGAATTTGATAAGAGTCCGGATGAAATAGTTTTTATCTCTTCGTTGTATGATGCGGCTGTCAGCGATTTCAATGCTGCTGTAAAAATTGTAGACGATAAATATAATAATATTGCGCTTTTTTCTCACAATCCCGGCATCACACTATTTGCCAATGAATTAATAAGCGGTGCCAATATAGATAACATGCCAACCTGTAGCGTTTTTGCAGTGAAAGCAGATGTTGAAAAGTGGAAAGATTTTTCAAAATCAAAAAAGGAATTTTTATTTTTTGATTATCCTAAGAAAGAAGAATAATACTTACCTTTTACCTGGTTTATTAGCAAGATATACGCCACTGAATATTACAACCCCCGCAATAATTTTATACAGTTCCAAAGTTTCATTAAGGAAAATGGTAGCGATAAGCACTGCAAAAACCGGTTGTGAATAAATGTATGTTCCTGCCGTGGACGCACTTAATTTTTTTATTCCATAGGCATTAAATATATAAGCTAAAAAAGTACCGGGTATTACTATCATAAATAAAAGAAGGTATTCATTTAATGAATAATGGCCCCATGGGATTTGCGTAAATTCATTTAAGCCCAATGGTAATATCATTAAAAATCCAAATGTAAACACCCATCTCATAACAACCATAGTCGGATATTTCTGCATTAAGGGCTTAACAAGTATAAAATATATTGTGTAAAGAAATGTACTCATTATTACGAGAAAATCACCCAGTAAAATATTATTTCCTTTGCCAGCACTATCCCCGGATAAGATCAATATACATGCTCCTGTAATGCCAAGCAATAGCCCTATGATTTTATAAACCGAGATCGGTTCTTTTAAAACCCATGCGGCAATAAATGTGATCAGGATAGGTGTAATAAGTAATAGCAGTGATGCATGAATAGGATAGGTTAGAGATACTCCTTTCATAAAAAGCATTTGGTTAGCAGCCAGTGCAGAGAATGCACAAAGCAAAAATCTTACAATATATTTTTTATCAATTTTTTCCTTTTCTCTTGCAGTAAGAAAAAGTAACCAAAAAAGGAGCACACAAATTCCGCTACGAACAACATTAAGGCCATAAGGCCCGGAAAAGCCTTTTGTAGTAAGAAATTTAATTGCGCTTATGTTAATTGCAAAAAAAAGATTTGTCGCTAATAAACCTAAGTGCGCTTTTATCTGTGGTGTCAATTTTATTATTGAAATGCGAAGACGCGTGTTTATAATGACTGAACAAATTGATTAATAATATTTTTGTATTGTTCCATGTTATGAGCAGGAATACTAAAAGGAAACAAGCTTGCTTCCTTAAGCGCATTTTGTAAAACAAAATCTTTTTGACTTATAGTATAGAAGATTTGTTTTTCCATTAAATATTTAGCTAAATACTCCTGCTCAGTTTGCCCGGGTGTTGGTATCAAAATAGCTTTTTTTTGCAGCTTAACTAAATCCATAATGGTTGTATAACCGCATCTGCTAACTATTATACCAGATTGCAGCATTGCTTCATTTAATTCCCGGGCTGATAAATGATTTTTTATTTCTAGTAAGGGATTCTCCGGCTTCAGCGTATTGCCATCAGGCATTCCCCGGATAAATAACACCTTACCTGAATATGATTTAAGATCATTTAAAATTTGATCTTCAAAAATTGTTCTTTGTGGTTCCGGGCCGGAAATAGTTATCAGAAGATCATATTTTTTTTTCTCCCGATAGCTATCGGGATTAATTACTTCAAATCTTGAAAGTGCACCTATGTATTTTATTTGGTTCGGTAATTTTCCTGGATGAGATAATTCGCCGGCTAACCCATCTTCTTTAAAATCAGGCACCCAGCATTCATTGTATTTATTTATGAAATAACTGTGTATTTTTTTGGCAATGCTTTCTGTAAATACATTTCCTGTTTTAATTAATAATTGATGCGTAATATAGACAGAACGAATTCTACTGCAATACATTCCAAACCTGTTATCAGAAATAACAGCATCAATTTTATGGTCCTTTACTATTTTTTTTAACCATTGGTTTTCTTTATAAATTGTTAAGGCAATTTTAGGTACCTGGGTTAATAATTTCCAGGGCAGAAAATATCTTTTCCTGCTGTATTTCATTCTGTATCCTGTTAATGATAAAAAAGTCAGCCCTGGAAATTCCTGTTTTAATAATGAATAGGTGGCTCCTTCGGCAGCAATAAATACTTCGCAATTTTGAGCTGTTAACTCGGTTATTAGAGGGATACACCTGGTGGCATGCCCCAGCCCCCACTCTAACGGGGCTACTAATATGCGGTGCCTTGCGGATGTATTGTTAATTTTTATATCTGTCAAAACATTGGAATAAATAGTTGTGAAAATAGTTTAATTTGGTATTTGATATTATGAAAAAAGTAAACAACATTTTTTTAATTCTTTTATTTGCTACAACCGTATTGGTTACGGGATGCAGTTCTTCTAAAAAAAGTAATTGCGG
>DASYOS010000275.1:0-6465 GCA_036007525.1 Chitinophagaceae bacterium
GACAGAAATGTTACTCTCAAGAAATATTCATGTAACTTTTTTAATTCGTGAAAATGCTTACTGGGACAATATCTTACCGAAGGAAGAAGCAGAAATGATTTCACGCCACATTAAAGAACATCATGTGGATTTAAGAACCGCTACAGAGTTGAAAGAAATAAAAGGAGATGAAAAAGTAACCTCTATCATCACGAATAAAGGAGAAGAAATTGACTGTAAATTTGTTGGTGTAACAGTCGGTGTTAGCCCAAACATTTCTATTGTAAAAAATACAGAGATTGAAACCGACAGAGGGATTTTAATAAATGAATTTTTTGAAACCAATATCCCGGATGTATATGCTATTGGTGATTGCATTCAACACAGAAAACCACCTGCCGGAAGAAAACCTGTAGAGCAGGTTTGGTACACAGGAAAGATACATGGCGAAACTTTGGCGCAAACAATTTGTGGTACAAAAACCGCATACAATCCTTCGCCGTGGTTTAATTCAGCCAAATTTTTTGATATAGAATACCAGACTTATGGAACCATCAATGCTAAGCCTTTAGAAAATGAAAGCTCATTTTATTGGGAACACGAAGGAGGAAAAATTTGTTTCCGTGCAGTGTATGATAAAGGTGATGAATCTATTATCGGGCTTAATGTTTTAGGCATCAGGCTGCGCCATGAGGTTTGTGATAAATGGCTGCGGGAAAAAAGAAACATTGATGATGTAATGGCAAATCTTCATCAACTTAATTTCGACCCTGAATTTTTTGATAAGCATGAAAAAAATATTCTTTCGGCATATAATAATCATACGGGCAAAAATGTAAACCGCAAAAAGAAAAAGATGTCGCTTTTTAATTAGTAAAATTTTTATTCAAAATTATGGCTAAAGCTGTTGCAATCAATCCTTCTCTGTCACTCACCGAAGAAAGCGGAGTACAATCTGTTTATCAAAAGGTGGGTGGCATCTGTATTGCCATTGCAGTGCTTGCATTGGTTGCTGCTGCTGCAGGTGCAGGGCATGCATATCCATCTTTGTTTCTTACCATTATTGTTGGCATGTTTGCTCTTGGTGCGGGGGCTTATGCATTGCCTTACTACCAGGGAACAGCAGGTATTCGCAACAACGGTATCATGTTTACAAAGATGACCAACAGAGGGACGATTGCATGGATACTGGGCGTTGTGCTTACGGGTTTTTATATCATCATTTATTGGTATCCCTGGATGTTTGAAGGATTGATCAGGGTTTTTGATCCGCTGAGTAAATTGCTTAGCGGTAAGCCTGCTGATCAATGGTTTATGTACGGGTTATTTTACACCCTTGCTGTGGTAACAATGGGAATAAGATTTATCGGGAAAAACAGGAACAGCCGCTACCAGGTAATCCGCACTTTATCTGTGATGTTTTTTCAAACAGGTTTTGGTTTTCTCATCCCTATGATTCTAAAAAAATTGAATGAACCTGAATTTTATTTTTCTTATTTCTGGCCCCTCAAGTACAGTTATCTTTTTCCATCTGATGTTTCTTCTTTGATGAGCTCGGGTCATCTTGGAGTATTCATGGTTTTTTGGGGAGCGATGATGACATTTATTGCAACGCCACTTCTTACGTATAACTATGGAAAGCGTTGGTATTGCTCATGGGTTTGCGGTTGCGGCGGATTAGCCGAAACTGCCGGCGACCCTTACCGTCATCTCTCCGATAAAAGTTTAAAAGCCTGGAAAATAGAAAGGTGGATGGTGCACAGTGTGCTTGTTTTTATTACAATCACTACTATTTTACTTTGGTTAAATTCTTATTATAAAGGTGGAATATTGGGTTCGGTATCCGGGGCATTTGCTCAATGGTATGGCTTCTTTATTGGGGCAGTTTTTTCAGGAGTAATTGGTGTAGGATTTTATCCCATAATGGGCTCAAGAGTTTGGTGCAGATTCGGTTGCCCTATGGCTGCCATTCTCGGAATATTTCAACGCTTTAAATCAAAGTTCAGAATTACTACCAATGGTGGTCAATGTATTTCCTGTGGCAATTGCTCAACTTATTGTGAAATGGGAATTGATGTAAGAGCCTATGCACAGAAAGGGCAGAATATTGTTAGAGCATCCTGTGTAGGTTGTGGTGTTTGTGCATCAGTTTGTCCCCGTGGTGTATTAAAATTAGAAAACGGGAAAGAAGAAGGAAGAATAAATGATAAGCCCATCTCCATCGGCAATAATAATATTTCTGTTCATTTATAAATACCTTTATAAATAATCCCACGGATGCTTGATGTATTAATAAATATCATGGTTGTATTGTATGCACTTGCTATACTTTTTGTATTGATCCATTCTCTTTTTGATGCACATCTTATTTATCATTATCTGCTTTCATTTAAAAAGAAACAAAAACCTATTTACAAGAAAGATTTTATACCATTTGTTACTATTCAGCTTCCGGTTTATAACGAACTGTATGTTGTGGAAAGATTGATAGATACCGTAACTGCGATTGATTATCCAAAAGATAAATTAGAGATACAGATATTGGATGACAGCACCGATGAAACATCTGCAATCATTGCAAGTAAAGTCGCTTTGCTGCAACAACAAGATATTTCAATTCAACACATTCAAAGAAAAAACCGTGATGGTTTTAAAGGCGGGGCGTTAAAATATGGTCTTGCTCTTGCAAAAGGAGAATTCTTTGCTGTGTTTGATGCTGATTTTCTTCCATCAAAAGATTTTCTAAAACGGACCATTCCATTTTTTAAGGATCAATCCATTGGTATGGTTCAAACAAAGTGGGGACATATCAATAAAGACAGTTCTCTTTTAGCTAACCTTCAGGCAATTGCCCTGGATGGGCATTTTAGTGTAGAGCAGCAAGGTAGAAATGCAGCAGGTTATTTTATAAACTTTAATGGCACAGCCGGAGTTTGGCGAAAGCAGAGCATACTTGATGCAGGCAACTGGCAATCTGATACATTAACCGAAGATTTTGATCTGAGTTATAGAGCGCAAATGAAAGGTTGGCAATTTAAATACCTTGAAGATTTTATTACCCCTGCAGAATTACCACCCTTTGTAAGTGCTTTAAAATCGCAACAATTCCGCTGGACGAAAGGAGGTGCAGAAACTGCAAGAAAAAATATGCGGTCTTTATTTGCGTCAAAGCTTTCACTATCAGTTAAGCTGCATGGCGCTTTTCATCTGATTTACAGCCTTGGTTTTATCAGTATCATTATCTATACATTGCTTTCTGTTCCTTTGCTTTTTGTTAAAGAATTTTACCCGGATTATAACCTACTGTTTAAAATTTCAAGCCTTATCGGCATTAGTTTTTTAATTTACATACTTCATTATTTTATTTCTTATTTCAACAATACGAAAGGAAGTGTGATGCAAAAAATTACGGGTTTCATTTTCCGGTTCCCTTTGTTTGTTTCACTGTTCATAGGCCTTTCATTGAGTAACAGCATTGGGATTATGCAGGGATATTTGGGTATTAAATCCGGTTTTGTTCGTACGCCCAAATTTAATGCAGTTAATAAAGATGATAAAAAAATAAGGCGCAGCTATATTCAAAATAAAATTACGTGGCTAAATGTTTTTGAAGGATTATTGATCTTTTATTTTTTATTTGGTGTGATACAATCCATCTATTTTAAAAACTATGCAAGCCTGCCTCTACTAGTGATGGCGCTCACAGGCTTTTCAATGATATTTGCTTTAGGTATTAAAGATTGGAGGCAAAAAGCATTCGCACCTCTTCATGATTAAAGAACCAAAAATTGTTGTCATCATCCCTGCTTATAACGAAGAAAATTCAATAGCCAAAGTAGTCAATGATATTCCGGCAGGATTGGTGAATGAAGTGATCGTTGTAAATAATAATTCAAATGATGCCACGGATATAAATGCACAAAATGCAGGCGCTACTGTGCTTCACGAAGATAGACCAGGTTATGGATATGCATGCCTGAAAGGAATTGAATATGCAAACCAATTGCAACCTTTGCCTGATATTGTAGTATTTATTGATGCTGATTATTCTGATCATCCTGAAGAAATGACTATAATTTTGCATCCTATTTTAAATGATGGAATGGATATGGTAATAGGCTCAAGAGCATTGGGAAAAAGAGAGAAGGGCTCAATGACAATACCACAGGTTTTTGGTAACTGGCTGGCAACAAGATTATTAAAATTTATTTATGGGGTTCGTTACACCGATCTTGGACCTTTCAGAGCCATTCGATACAATAAGTTGATCGAGATCAATATGCAGGACAAAACTTATGGGTGGACAGTGGAGATGCAATTAAAAGCAGCAAAATTAAAAATGAAGATCATTGAAGTTCCGGTAAGTTATCGTAAAAGAATTGGTATCTCCAAAATAAGTGGCACAGTAAAGGGCACAGTGCTGGCGGGTTACAAGATAATTACTACTATTTTTAAATATAGATAAAATGAAAAGAAATTATTTCTGGATGTGGTTATTATCTTTTTTTTTAATTGCCTGCAAATCATCAAGCCAGCCTCCGAATGAGCAGTTTAAACAACTATGGTATGCAGGCAAAGCTGAATTAACGAGCTATGATCTTCAACAGGCACGATATGGAGAAATTAGAAATGGCGAATCAGTTCTCATTTTTGTTACTGAAGATTTTTCAAAAGATAAATTAGTCAAGCTTGACGAACCGGATAAAACAGGCGATAAATTACGTGTGATGAAAATGAACATGACAAAAAAATTTGTCACAGGCATTTATCCATATTCGATGATGCTTTCGGTTTTTACACCGGTTTCTAAAAAAGGAAATGAAAAAACAGTTAAGGCTGATTGCTCATCTCAGGAATGGTGCGGACATACGTTTTCACAATTGAAATTGAATGGCGGTAACTATAACTGGGAACTTCACTCCTATTTTGAAAAAGAAAGTGAACAGGATACAAAGATTGATGATGTAATATTGGAAGATGAACTTTGGAACTACATCCGCATTAACCCTTCTACATTGCCGCAAGGTAAGTTCTCATTATTACCCGGATTGCTTTGGCAGCGTTTATCTCATTCGGAAATGAAGAAAGAAGAAGCCGTCCTCAGCCTTACAAAGGCTGATACTTTTTTTATTAAAAATGTATCGGCTCAACTATACGCTATTTATTATCCAGCTTTTCAAAGAACATTGCAAATTTATTTTGATGCTGATTTCCCCTATCAAATTTTAGGTTGGCAGGAAAGCTATCCCGATGGATTTGGCAATAAAAAAATGCTCACAACAAAGGCAATCAGAAAAAAATCTATTTGGCTGGATTACTGGAAACACAATTCAATCTCTGATAGCACGTATCTTGATAGTTTGCAACTGATGCATTATGGAAGATAAAGTATTCAATAAAAAACCCTTTTTACTTTATTGTTTATTAATATTAAGTGTCGCTGCTTATTATTTTTTAGCGTATCAAACTGCAAGAGAAAATTTCTTTCAGGTTTTTGGTTTATTTACATTTTTGTTTGTCGTTTTTTTTATTTCGTACAAATTATTTTCTGCTACCCATTTTAAATACTTAATCATTGCAGGAATAGTATTTAGAATTTTGTTACTATTCTCAATTCCAAATCTTTCTGAAGATGTGTATCGCTTTATCTGGGATGGACGGCTTGCGGCAAATGGCATTAATCCATTCAGCCACTTACCAGCAGATATTATGCAAATGCCGGCTATAACAGGTATTTCAAAAGAACTCTACCTGCAACTAAACTCAGTTGATCATTATACTATTTATCCCCCTGTATTGCAGGGTATTTTTTGGTCAGGAGCAAAATTATTTCCAGAAAATGTATATGCTGCGATTGTTTTTTTTAAATGTATAATTCTATTGTTTGAAGTTGGCACTTTATTCGTAATGCTGCAAATTTTGAAAAAGTTATCATTGCCAAAACATTTGTCATTACTATATATTTTAAATCCGTTGGTGATAACAGAACTTACCGGTAATGCCCACTTTGATGGCGTGATGATCTTCTTTGTGTTACTTTCTTTCTTACTTATTCTTAAAAATAAATGGCAAGCCTCTGCAATTTTTTTAGGATTAGGAATTGCCGCCAAACTATTGCCTATCCTGTTTCTTCCTTTAATAATAAAAAAAAAGTTGGGCTGGAAAAAAGGTTTGCTGTATTCCATAGTAACCGGAGGAACTACCATTGTATTATTTGCGCTTGTATTTGATATTGCCACTATACAACACATGCTTAACAGTATTGATCTGTTCATCCGTAAATTTGAATTCAACGCAAGCGTATATTATGTGATAAGGTATATTGGTACGCTTATAAAAGGGTATAATATAATTGCAGTGGCAGGACCATTCCTCATATTACTTTCTTCATTAATTACTATATTGATCTCTTCCAAGGAGAAAAAATTCACAGAGATTTCAATTTTTAATAAAGCATTATTTATAATATCTATCTGGTTTTTTTTT
>DASYOS010000276.1:0-1673 GCA_036007525.1 Chitinophagaceae bacterium
TGGCCAACCTCATCTTTATAAATTTTATTAAAAGCCTGCAGGTGAATTATATTTGTATTACTCAGCAAAAATAAACTGTACTTATGTTTGATGGATTTGAGCGTGTGTAATGCTTCCTTTCTATATCCAAGCAGCATTTTATTCCAGGCAGTATTAATTTGGTGATCAGTTAATGGAAGCTGGGTTGATTTTCTGAAGGCAGTATAAAATTCCTCTTCACTTTTTTTGCCTTCTTCCAGGTTTCTAAATAGTGGGTCAGCATTTTTTTGAGAATACATATCATCAAAACCTGTTACACCCAAACTATTAAAAGCTTTGCTGGTTTTATTGTAGTCAATATTTAGAATAACACCTCCAAAATCAAAAATAATCGTCCTAACATTTCTCATGAAATATTAAAAAGGTTTTATTATCCGCACTTGAAGTAATCTTTTTTCTTTAGAAATACCATAAGTAACATTTGCAAAGAGTTTATTAAACGGCGCTAATAAAAAACCAGCCCCATAATCTGTATGCCATGTATCAGAATTTTCCGACGGTTGCCAAACCCTTCCCTGGTCGTAAAAAACATTCAATCCAATTTTTCCATTCATTATATAGCTTCGCAAATTGGTAATAAACCTTAGATCATTACTGTTTGAAAAAGCTGTTTTACCATAAAATCTTTCTCTTTTGAACCCCCGCAAATCATTAGCTCCACCAAGATTAGGTAAATGGTAGAACTGTGGGTTGCCGGTAACAGTTTCGCCTGCTGCCCTTATGGCTATTGAAAATTTAGAAATAAGTGGAATATATACGTGGGCCGCCCCTTTATATTTTTGAAAATTCTTATTATTTATGGTCAAATTTTGATAATGAGAAGCGTCGCCATTAAATGAAAAACCGGCAGTTGGAATTATGGGATCATTAAAATGAACAAATTTATAATTAAGCCTTCCGCCGGCATAGTTGTTAGTTTCAAAAATTTTAGGTTGTGTGGGCGCAATGTTTTTTGCTATAAACCTGTCAGCATCATTAATGATTTGTATGCTTTCAAAAAAACCTGAGGCAGTTAGCACATTCTTCCCAAATTTTCTTTGCAATCCAATATCTCCCAATATTTGTTTCGACTGTGTTCTGTTAAAAGTTTTATCCGCTGTGGTTAAAATAGTTTCGTTACCAATACCATAAAAATTTAACCACCTTATTGCATCATAATCTGCATTTAAAAGAAGATCCCATTTACCGATAAGCGATGGAAATAAACCTTTATAAAATACACTGATAGCTTTTTGAGAAAATGAATACCTTACTCCTGCTGCATGGCTGGAAGCAAATGGAAGTCTTCTCCACTTATGGGTGAGCACTTTATAGCCCAATCCTGCAAAAATGCGATCTTCACGGCTATATCCTAATAGTGGGGCAATTCCTTTTTTATTGTATAAATAAGTGTCATAATTAAATGTATGATCTGTACTATCCGATAAATGCAACCTCGTTTTGGAACCTTTTACAAAATTATTTTCTGCATTATCATAAACATGAATTTTTAAATTGGAATTATCAATGATAGAGTCTTTTTTATCACCACCGATAATGCGGATAGTTATTCCGTGATTTACTTTTCCATTTATTTTATAAACATCATTGCCTGATAACCCATATAGCCTGATTTCTTTAGTTTCACCAGTTTT
>DASYOS010000277.1:0-12364 GCA_036007525.1 Chitinophagaceae bacterium
AGGTAGCAAGGTTCTGCTAATCACAATGAATCTTCAAACTATCGGTGAAATGAGCTGCAATCCAGCAATGGGCGGTATCGCTAAGGGGCAGATCATAAGGGAAATTGATGCCTTGGGCGGATTTAGTGGAATCGTAACAGATGAAACTATGATTCAATTTAGAATGTTGAATAAAAGTAAGGGTCCCGCAATGTGGAGCCCCAGAGCACAAAGTGATCGGAGCTTATTTTCATTAAAATGGAGGCGGGTTTTAGAACAAAATATAAATATTGACTTCTATCAGGATATGGTAACCAGCTTGGTTAAACATGGGGATAAGATCACAGGAGTAAAAACCAGGTTAGGGCATGAAATTCAAGGGTATTCCGTGATCTTAACAAATGGTACGTTTTTAAACGGCTTAATACACATTGGTGAAAAACAAATGTCTGGAGGCCGGGTTTCTGAAAAGAACTCAACCGGATTAACAGAGCAGTTAGAGGAGTGGGGGCTTGAAAGTGACAGGTTAAAAACGGGCACGCCCCCTCGATTAGATGGTCGCAGTTTGGATTATTCAAAACTAGAAATACAGGAAGGCGACCGTGAAATAAAGGGCTTTTCATATACTAATACAAAAAAACCTATTAAACAAAAAAACTGTTGGATTGCGTATACCAATAAAAATGTACATAACATTCTAGAGTCGGGATTCAGCAAAAGTCCAATGTTCCAAGGCCGGATTCAGGGGGTTGGACCACGATATTGTCCCAGTATAGAAGATAAAATAACAAGATTTGCAGAGAGAGAACGCCACCAATTGTTTATTGAACCCGAAGGTTGGAACACAATAGAGATTTATATAAACGGATTCTCATCTTCTCTTTCAGAAATCATTCAATATCAATCACTTAGGGAGATAATAGGTTTTGAAAACTGTAAAATGTTTCGCCCTGGCTATGCGATTGAATATGATTATTTCCCCCCAACTCAATTACAACCCACGCTCGAAACTAAATTAATAAAAAATCTATTTTTTGCCGGACAAATAAATGGAACCACCGGTTATGAGGAAGCCGCATGTCAAGGGTTAATGGCTGGAATTAATGCGCATCAAAAAATAAATGATTTGGACCCTTTTATCTTAAAGAGAAACGAGGCATATATTGGAGTATTAATTGACGATCTTATAAATAAAGGTACCGACGAACCTTATAGAATGTTTACCAGCAGAGCTGAATTTAGAACGCTTTTGCGCCAGGACAATGCTGATATCAGGCTAACAGAAAAAAGTTATCGACTGGGGTTGGCATCACAAGAAAGAATGGAAAAGGTAAAAAAGAAAATAGAAGAAGTTAGCGAAATAAAAAAAATTTTAGACGATTATACTTTTAATATTAATGAAATAAACCCTCTTTTAGAAAAGGTTAATTCTGCAGTTTTGGGTAAAAAACAAAAAGCTTCTCAATTAATATTAAGGCCTTCTATCAATTTGGGCGATATGATGAAAGCTAGCTCTATACTGCATTCCCTTTTGAAAGATTATTCACAAGAAACACTGGAGCAGGCAGAGATTCAACTGAAATATGATGTTTACATCCAAAAAGAAAAAGAGCTTGTTGCCAAAATGAATACGCTGGAAGAACAGATTATACCTGATAGTTTTAATTATGATAAAATTCTCTCTCTCTCTAATGAAGCAAGGCAAAAATTTAATAAGATCAGGCCACACACTTTAGGGCAAGCCAGTCGCATAAGTGGTGTTAACCCCAGTGACGTACAAATTCTAATGGTATATATGGGCAGGTAACCCTGTAATTAAATTATTATAAATGAAGTTGTCATTCAATACTAGTGTGGATAAGGCTAAAGTTTTTCAAACCATAGAAAAAAAATTATGCGATAATAAATTTAATATTATTAGCATGGATATTGACAGGCCTTGGGGTGGCTTTTTTGTAATAGATGAAAAACAATCGGAAGCATTTATAAAAGAATATTTTCCAGAAATAAATCAAAAGGAATTGGGTTTCGGTAAAAAATTAAGTCCAAAATTTTTAATTGTAGAACCAGGTAAAAAATTAAGCTGGCAATATCATTTTAGAAGGGCGGAGATATGGAAAGTAGTAAGCGGGGTTGTTGGAATAGCCACCAGTGACACCGATAAAGAAACTGAGGTAAAAGAATATGGCCCTGATTCTCTGATCAAATTAAAACAGGGTGAGCGGCACAGGTTGATAGGATTGGACTGTTGGGGAATAGTTGCCGAAATTTGGCAACACACAGATATTGCCCGTCCCAGTGATGAAGAAGATATAGTAAGGCTGCAGGATGATTATGGCAGATGATTACATTTTAAATGGTTCAAAAGTTGCATACGCAATACATCGGCATTTGTATCTTAAATAGAGATAATGAGAATTATATATAAAACACTCGAAACAACTTTTGAAAAATTTAGTGTTGTTGCAACAAGGATATTGGGAAATTCCATAACATTTATTCTTGCTTTAATATTAGTGATAGCATATTTTACTGACGAGAAAGTATATACAAGACCGCGATATCTGATTATTATGGATGTAATATTTACTGTTACTTTTCTAAATATTTTTATCATTCAAAAATCTGTAAACCGCTTTTCTGCTGCATTGCATTTAAAAATGAATGAATTGGTTGCATCTCATGATAATGCCAGCAATAGAATAATTAATATAGAAGAAAAATCCGAAGAGGAAATAAGAGACCTTGCGAAACATTATTCAACAATGGCTGAAAAAACAAAAACATCTGAGTCAATGCAGTCCTCGCATTCAATAGAACATATGATAGACGAGGCTAAAAAGATTGAAAAAGAAGAAAAGAAAAATAACTAATTTTAAAAGGACTTCTTCATGCATCCTCATAATTAAAAAAAGTCGTTATAAACAACGACTTTGATCTTTTTATGTGGTGTGGGGCGGGATCGAACCGCCGACACAAGGATTTTCAGTCCTTTGCTCTACCGACTGAGCTACCGCACCATTATTTAATTCGGGTGGCAAATATACCATTTTACCGCGTCTAGTTTCCGTATTCGCACAAAAATTTTATTCTCATAATTTTTAATTGCTCCCATGTGTAATTACCATCTGCCAGTTCTTCTTTTGCAATATCCAGACTGGATGTTTGACATCCTTTAAAATAATCAATGATCTCTTCTCTTTCGTATTCTTCTACAAGATCTTCAATTGCATAATCTAAATTTAATCTTGTTCCGCTGGCAACAATGGTTTCCATCTCTTCTAAAAGTTCTTCAAGCTTTAGCGTTTTGGTTTTTGCAATTAATTCTAAAGGCATTTTTTTGTCAACATTTTGAATAATAAAAACTTTATTGTTGTTCTTATTCAATACGCTTTTCATTACAAATTCATCCGGCTTTTCTATTTCATTTTCATCCACATAATTATTTATCAAAGCGGCAAAAGGTTTCCCAAATTTTAACGCTTTTCCTTTACTAATACCTTGACATTTTTCAAGCTCCAACAATGTTGTAGGATAAAGTGTTGCCATATCCTGTAAACTATTTTCAAGAAATAAAACAAAAGGAGGAAGGTTGTGTTTTTTTGCTTCTTCCTGCCGGAGTTTTTTCAACATTTCAAATAATATTTCATCAGCTGCGCTTCCGTTAACTCCCGTATTACCTTCTCCTTCGTCATCATCTCCGTCAGCCTCTTCAAATTTATTATTTAATGCTATTTTAAAAGATGTGGGCTTCTTTAAAAAGGCCTCGCCCTTTTTAGTAACCTTTAATACACCATATTCTTCTATGTCTTTTTTAATTATGTTTTCCACCAACATCTGCCGCAATAATGAATTCCAAAAGTGTTGCTCTTTATCTTTTCCTATTCCAAAAACATCAAGTTCATCATGCCTGTACATTTTTATCTGAGGATTCGGGCTGCCCAATATCACACATATAGTATAATCCATCACAAATCCTTCTTTGAGTGCCTTTATTACTTTTAGTGCCTGTTGAGTTTCTGTTTTTGCTTCTATTAATTCTTTGGGATTTTTGCAGTTATCACACATGTCATCGCAGTTTTCCCTGCCATACTCTTCACCAAAATAGCTTAGTAAAATTTTTCTTCTGCAAGCTGCACTTTCAGAATATGCAACAGTCTCATTTATTAATTGGGCGCCTACTTCTCTTTCGCTTAATGCTTTATCTCTCATTAAGTGTTCAAGCTTGGCAACATCTTTATGAGAATAATACAAAATACATTTGCCTTCAAGCCCATCTCTGCCAGCCCGGCCTGTTTCCTGATAATAATTTTCAATTGATTTTGGAATATTATAGTGTATTACATATCGCACATCGGGTTTATCTATCCCCATACCAAAAGCGATAGTAGCAACAATTACCTGAACTTCTTCATTTAAAAATTGGTCTTGGCGCCTTGCTCTTAGTTTGGCATCTAACCCGGCATGGTACGCAACCGCTTTAATACCATTAGCCATAAGCATTTCAGCCAGTTCTTCAGTTGTTTTTCTGTTTAAAGTATAAATAATTCCGCTCTTGCCCATGTTTTGCGAAATAAATTTAACTATGCTCTTTACTGACTGGTCTTTATTTATTTTAGGCTGAACTTCATAATGAAGATTTGGGCGGTTAAAAGAAGAAATAAAAATATTGGGCTCACGTAATCCCAGGTTTTTTACAATGTCGCTTTGAACTTTGGGTGTAGCAGTGGCTGTTAGTGCAATTACAGGGATCTCTTTATTAATTTGATCCATTATTTCTCTAAGCCGGCGATATTCAGGCCTAAAGTCATGCCCCCACTCACTAATACAGTGTGCCTCATCAACTGCAAAAAAAGAAATTTCAAGATCTTTAAAAAATTCAACATTATCCTCCCTCGTAAGTGTTTCCGGAGCTACATAAAGCATTTTTGTTTTTCCTGATATAAGATCTTCTTTTACTATTTTTTGTTGGCCTTTATTTAATGTGCTGTTTAAAAAATGGGCTACGTTATCGCTGCTGCTATAGCCTCGCATAAGATCAACCTGATTTTTCATCAATGCAATTAAGGGGGATACAATTATTGCACAGCCCTTGCTAATAAGGGCGGGTAACTGATAACACAGGCTTTTGCCGCCGCCTGTTGGCATAATTACAAATGTATCTTTGCCTGCTAAAAGGCTGGTTATAATCTCTTCCTGAGGGTATTTAAACCCATCAAATCCAAAATGGTCGTGAAGGTGTTTGGCAAATTCTGAAGTTGCTTTACCATTAGTGCTCTTTTTCTTTATTGGAGTTTTAGAACCATTTTTGGTTTTTGAATTTATTGTTGTCATAACATTCTTTCCTACTCAATATTTTAAAAGTGCACAAAGGTAATTCAATACGATGCAAAATTTGTTTAACTCTCTAAAGTCATAGCAAAATTTGAATAAGAGAATAAGATACAATTTTTTAATTCGGTTTTGAAATAAGATTTTTGCCTTTTTGCCTTATCAGGCAATTAAAGTACGTTTGCAGCAGAGTTTCGTATCCTCTTTGCTTCTAAAATCTCTAATAGTGCTAACAATTTTTACATCCTCTCCTGCATTGATTATTAAAAAAAGATAAATGCAGAATCCCGATATCATTTCTATAGCTAAACAAACGATTGCGCAGGAAGCCGAAGCTCTAACAGGTTTAATCTCTTTTATTAATGACGATTTTAAAATTATCATTGACCTCATAATAAATAGCAAGGGAAGGTTAGTAATAAGCGGTATTGGTAAAAGCGCAATTGTTGCACAAAAAATCGTTGCCACGCTCAATAGCACAGGAACCCCTTCGTTATTCATGCATGCTGCTGATGCTATTCATGGAGATGTGGGGATGATCCAACAGGACGATGTGGTAATGATAATCAGCAAAAGCGGGGATAGCCCTGAAATAAAAGTTTTAGTGCCTATTGTAAAAAATTTCGGAAATAAGATAATTGCGATGATGGGTCAAACCCAATCTTATTTGGCAAAGCATGCTGACCTAATTCTAAATACAACCGTAGATAAAGAGGCTTGCCCCAATAATTTAGCACCAACAACCAGCACAACAGCTCAAATGGTAATGGGTGATGCTATCGCAATTTGTTTAATGTATGCCAGAGGATTTAGCGCTGATGAATTTGCAAAATTTCACCCCGGTGGTACGCTTGGAAAAAAATTATACCTGCGGGTTTCTGACCTTTCTTTAAATAATGAGAAACCTCAGGTAAATGAATCCTGTTCTTTAAAAGATGTAATTGTAGAAATAACAAAAAAAAGGCTGGGCGCTACAGCGGTGTTAGGAGAAAATGATTGCGTTAAAGGAATTATTACAGATGGGGATTTACGCCGGATGCTGGAAAAAAGTGTTGTGCTGGAAAATATTACCGCTAAAGATATTATGAATGCTCACCCTAAAACAATTTCACAAAACGAACTTGCTGTTGATGCTTTGGATATTATGCGAAAAAATGATGTGAGTCAACTCCTGGTTATTGATAATAAAAAATATGCAGGTATTATTCATTTACACGATCTGGTTCGAGAAGGATTGATTTAATCCTTATTTGTACTTGAGAAAAACACTATGAAAAAAAACAATTATGTAGCAATTATGGCCGGCGGAATTGGAAGCCGCTTTTGGCCAATGAGCCGTACCGGTTATCCCAAACAATTTCTGGATATTTTAAACCAGGGCAGAACACTGATCCAGGCGACATATGACCGTTTCGTACAATTTATTCCAAAAGAAAATATTTACATAGTTACATCGCAACAATATTGCGATATTGTTTCAAAGCAACTCCCTGATTTAAAGCCTGAGAATATTTTATGCGAGCCTTCAAGAAAAAATACGGCCCCTTGCGTAGCTTATATGGCTTATAAATTGAGGCAGCTTGATTCAAGGAGTAACATAATTTGCGCACCCGCAGATCATCTTATTTTAGAAGATACCAATTTTATAAAAGTGAGTTTGGAAGCCCTTGCCTTCACAGAAAAACATAACGCTTTATTAACCATGGGCATTAAACCTTCGCACCCAAATACGGGCTATGGCTATATTCAATATGAAGAACAATCTGTAACAGATAATATTTATAAAGTAAAAACTTTTACGGAAAAGCCAGATCTTGAACTTGCTAAAACATTTATTACCAGCGGAGATTTTTTATGGAACTCCGGCATCTTTGTTTGGCAAACGAAAAGCATAATTTCAGCATTTGAAAAATATTTGCCCGAAATACATGAGGTTTTTGATGCAGAAAAAAATCTTTTTAATACTGCTGAAGAAAAAGATGCCGTAGATAGAATATATCCGCAATGTGTAAATATCTCTATTGATTATGGAATAATTGAAAAGGCTAACAATGTATATGTAATTCCCTCTTCATTTGGGTGGAGCGATTTGGGAACCTGGGGAAGCGCTTATGAAAATCTGGAAAAAGATTATTTGGAAAACGCTGTTTCGGGAGATAATGTTATGGTGTTTGATGCGACAAAAAATATGGTTCACGCAGATAACAAAAAACTGGTACTCTTGCAGGGGCTTGAAGATTTTATTGTTGTTGACACAAAAGATGTTTTACTCATCTGCAAAAAAAATAAAGAACAGGAAATAAAAGAATACCTGGCAGAAGTAAAAAGAAACAAAGGAGATAAGTTTATATAAGCCCGGCTTTCTTACAAAAAACAAACTTTTTTAATTGTTTACTCCCTCTATTATAAGTAAGCTGCCCTCGGTAGGGCCAACCATTTTTACAGTAATGAGCTCCCTGGCGGTTGAGCACAATGCCATCAACTTGGGGCAGGGTTTTCCTGATTACCCGATGAGCGAAGAATTAATAGCATTGGTAAACCAACATATGCAGGCTGGGCACAATCAATATGTACACATGAATGGTTTGCCGGCATTAAGAAGTGTAATAGCAGAAAAAATTTATAGTTTATACAAACAGCAAATAAATGCTGACACAGAAATAACCATAACTCCGGGGGGCACTTATGCTATCTATACTGCACTCACAACTGTTTTACAACCAGGGGATGAGGTTATTGTTTTTGAACCTGCTTACGACAGTTATATTCCAAACATAGAAATTAACGGAGCTGTGCCAATTTTAATTCCTTTGGTATATCCTGATTATAAAATTGATTGGGACGAAGTAAGAAAAAGAATTTCTCCTAAAACAAAAATGATAATGCTTAACTCGCCGCACAACCCTTCAGGAAGCGTATTGAGCAAAGAAGATATTAAGCAATTGCAAACCATTATTGCAGGCACAAATATTTTTATTTTGAGCGATGAGGTTTATGAGCATTTGATTTTTGATGATATGAAACACGAGAGCATGTTGCGTTATCCTGATCTTTTAAAAAGAAGTTTTGTTTGTTTTTCTTTCGGTAAGGTATATCACTGCACAGGATGGAAGCTTGGGTATTGTATTGCCCCCGCAGCATTAACCAACGAGTTCAGAAAGGTTCATCAGTTTAATTGCTTTACATGCAACTCGCCAATGCAATTTGCACTTGCTGATTTTTTGCAGCACAAAGAGTCTTATTTATCACTTGGAAATTTTTTGCAAAAGAAACGGGATTATTTCCTGGAGTTAATGAAACAAACTAAATTAAAACCTTTGCCCTCTCACGGAAGTTATTTTCAATTATACACCTATAAAGGCATTAGTGATGAGTGCGAAAAAGATTTTGCAATACGACTAACAAAAGATTATGGCGTAGCAACAATTCCTGCTTCTGCTTTTTACAAAAATGGAACTGATAATAAAGTGCTGCGATTTTGCTTTGCAAAAAAAGAAAGTACTTTGGAGGAAGCTGTAGTAAAATTATCAAGGCTCTAAAAATAAAAAGGAGCGGCTTTTGCCACTCCTTTAAAAATCTTAGAAATTGTAACTATTTTTTAGGCATTACAACTGCATCAATTACATGCGTAACTCCATTACTTGATACAACATCGGCAATTGTAACATTAGCACCATTGATCATTACTTTACCATCTTTTACTGAAACCATGAGATCACCACCTTGAACGGTTTTTAATTTCTGCCCGTCTTTAAGATCAGCAGCCATCATTTTTCCTGAAACTACGTGATAGGTTAAAACCTTTGTAAGGTCTTTTTTCATTTCAGGCTTTAATAATTTATCTACTGTTCCGGCAGGTAATGCATTAAAAGCTTCATTAGTTGGAGCAAATACTGTGAATGGACCGGTTCCGCTCAATGTTTCTGCCAATCCTGCTGCCTGTACTGCTGAAACTAACGTAGTATGATCTGCTGAACCTGCTGCATTTTCCACAATATTTTTTGAAGGAACCATCTTTGCTCCGCCAACCATTACACCTTGTTCTTCGTTTACCTTCTTTTTGGTGTCATCAGCCATCATATTAGTGCTGTCTTTTGTTGTATCCGTGGTTGTAGCACTGTCGCTACAGGCTGTAAAAAATAGAGCAGACACTGCTGCTGCAAATAAAATCTTTTTCATAATAATTTTGTTTTGATTTATTGTTAAGAGATGGTATAAACGCAATAAAGAGGCTTTTGGTTTTAATTTACCCTTAATATATTTTAATATTGCCTTCCGTTTGCGGTTTTATATTATCACCACTTAAAAAAATAAAATGAAAAAGGTAAAATCTACATTTTTATTTATAGTTATAACAACTGCTTTAGCCGCCTGCAGCAACCGGGATGAGAATGGAAGCACGGACACCAGTAATTCAAATAGTAGTAAATCAATAACAGACAGCACAAGGGGGGATAAACCTTATGATACTTCAACACTTAAAACTTTAGACACTCTTCCTAAAAAAGAACATTGATATATAAGTTATTTGTAAGATTATTATTACCATTATAACCCATACTTATGACTTATCTCCAGCATTCTTTTAATTGGCTTTAATGCGGCTATTCTTAAATTTTCATCCATAATAATCTGCGGCTCTTCATACTCCATACACAGGTATAGTTTTTCCAGCGTATTTAATTTCATATAAGGGCAATCATTACAGGCACACATATTTTCTGGCGGTGCTGGTATAAATGTTTTATGAGGAGATTGTTTTTGCATTTGATGTAGAATACCGGTTTCTGTTGCTACAATATATTCCTGTGCATCATCATTAATGGTATATTTTAAAAGAGAAGTGGTGCTGCCAATGTAATCTGCCATTCTTAAGACAGGCTCTTCGCATTCAGGATGCGCAATAAATTTTGCGTTTGGATGACGGATCTTTAATTTGGTAATTTTTTCTAGGCTGAATATTTCATGAACGATACAGGCGCCGTTCCATAAAACCATATCACACCCTGTTTTCTTTATTAAATAAGCTCCTAGATTTTTATCAGGAGCAAAAATTATTTTCTGTTCTTTAGGCAGGCTTTCAATTATTTTTTCTGCATTGGAAGAAGTACAAATTATATCACTCAACGCTTTTATGCCTGCGGAGCAATTTATGTAGCTGATAACAATATGATCTGGATATTTATCCCTGAACTGCTTGAAGAGTGCCGGTGGCGCTGAATCTGCCAAAGAACATCCGGCTTTAAGATCAGGTAATAAAACTTTTTTATTTGGATTAAGAATTTTTGCGGTCTCTGCCATAAAATGAACACCGGCAAAAACGATAATATCGGCTTTGGTTTTTTCAGCCTGTTGTGCAAGCCCCAGACTATCACCAATAAAATCTGCAACATCCTGAATATCGGTTTCCTGGTAGTAGTGAGCAAGTATAATGGCATTTTTTTCTTTTTTAATTCGTTCAATTTCTGCGAAGAGGTCCAAGTTAACATCAATATCAATATCTAAAAAACCTTTTTGTTCAATATTTTTTTTTGCCGCCTCAATGTGTATATCAACCATAGTATTTAATATTAATACCTTATTTATATAATAGCTTATTACTATTATGTATGTGGATTTGTGGAAAGGAATTTTTTTCCTTATGATGTAAAATTAAAACTTCCATCTTATCCACTCTCATCCCCAAATAACTAACACTGTTATTTAACAATGCAGGTATAGATAAAAGCTTTATTGTTAACAGACGTGGAATAAAAATAATGAGGAAAAAATTATCGATCATTTATAAAAATATCATGTTGATAGGAGAAGAGTAAAATGTTGGTTAATGTATAAAAGAAGTAAGAACGGTATTTCCGGATAAAAAGCAGGTTCTCTTATCAAGGTATCATTTTAAAGAAAAACCGCTTTTCAACAGAAAAAAGATATTGTCCCCATAGCTTTGTTAAGATAAATATTTGCAAAGTTGGATAAAAGAGGAATCAACTATATCAAAAGTATTTAAAATCCCTGCTGTACTAATTATCAGGCTGTATACCTGCTTGTTTTATCTTATTTAGCCTATTTTTGCCGACTTATTTTAAAACAATTACAGTATAATTTATGTCAATTATTCAAACCATACGTGATAAAGGAGCAGCAATTGTTATTGGTGTAATTGCTTTAAGCCTTATTGGATTTTTACTAATGGATGCCCGTGGTGGTGCTGCATCCGGATTATTTGGAGGCGGCAATTCAAAAACTATAGGTGTAGTAAATGGAGAAGAAATAGAAATTGACGAATTTAATGCAAAGGTAAAAGACGCCGAAGCACAATATCCAAATACAAACGGAGGAGTAAGACAACAAATAATGCAGAGCGTTTGGGAGCAAATGGTAGCAGAAAGAGTAGTAGCCACAGAATTTGATAAGCTAGGCTTGGCTTTTACACCAAAAGAAATGAATGCTACCATGTTTAGCGAGGATGCTCCGCAACAATTAAAGCAGGCTTTTACTGATCCACAAACAGGACAATACGATATTGCAAAAGCTCAGCAATGGTGGTCTGAAACAAGAAAACAAAGAAATGAAGAACAGCGCCTTGCAGTTAACTCACAGGTAATAGACCCTATGCGTTTAAACAGCCTGTACACAAAATACACTTCTATGATTGCAGGCAGCGTTTACACACCATCATGGATGGCTGCTAAAGAAAACGAAGCCGATAATTCTTTTGCAAGCATTAGCTATGTGGCGATACCTTATAGTGTAATAAGCGACAGTGCAATAAAAGTAACTGATGATGATATTGAAAAATATATTGAAAAAAATAAATTAAAATATAAGCAGGAAGCCGGAAGAATGATATCTTATGTTACTTTTAGTGCAGCCCCAAGTGACAAGGATAGTGCCCAGGTAAGAAATCTAATAGAGAGCCTGAAACCTTCTTTTGCTTCAGACACAAATGCAAAAGCTTTTTTAGCAAGAAACACAACAGCCATAAATTTCTTTGATGGTTATGCTTTGAAATCAAAGATGCAGATGCCAGGTAAAGATTCTATTATTAACCTACCCG
>DASYOS010000278.1:0-2731 GCA_036007525.1 Chitinophagaceae bacterium
TAAAAGCAGCGATGGTGTAAGCAACATCGCTATTTATGGCGATTGATCTCTGAAAGTGATTTCGATATTTTTGGCACCTGCGTTCCTTAAAAAATTTTCCATTATTATTTTACATCTTTCCGCAGCTTTTGGCAATAAATTTTGCGCAACAGCCCTCTGAACTATCTTTTCCCGCATGCGTACTTTTATTTGAGTTACCTCTTCACTACTCCAGGAACCTGTTTCATCAAAGGTTTCAAAATCTGAAGGATTTAAAATAGTATTTAATATTTGTACCGGCGGAAACATAATTCTTATCGAATCTTTTTTTACCCGGATATCTTCATCCCTCAACTTTTTAAGATCAACCCCAGCCATAACTTTCCCTTTTGCAATTAGAACTATTTTAGCATCCGGGGGTGGAAGAAAAGTGCCTGGCAAACGTTCTGATCGTTTTGCAGAGTCAATTACAATTTCATCAAATGAAGTGATGGTAATCAATTGAGCAAGATTATTTATTTCTTTAATCAGAATAGGAGTATTATCAATAGTTACCGGTTTGCTTTTAAACAGATTTCCAAAAGATGGAAGCCATTTAATTTTTTGTAAAAAGAATATTGCAACTAATATAATAGCAAAGATGATCAGGTATTTTTTTAATGTTGTTGCCATCTTATTCTAAACTTTTATTTTTTCCGCCATCATAGCGAATATTAATATTTTCATATCCAGCTTTTTTTAGAAAATTGCTAATAATAAGGCTGGCATTAACTTCCGCTGCCTGCAAAATGCCTAAAGAATCCGCACTGTTTTTTATTTGTACTTCCCCCTGCGCAGCCAATGCATCCCTTTCAGCGCTTGAGAATGAGGATCGGAATGGGGAAACTTCTTCATATTCTGTTTTAATATCTTCAGGTTTAATATTCACGATCAATAGTTTTGCCCTGGGTAACAGCATTGTAATCTCATTGGCATTAATATTAATATTTTCTTCAGTTATCTTAGAAAGATCAATGCCCGCAATTAATGAAGCTTTACAGCTCATTAAGATTTTTCTGTCGCCTATTTTATACCATGTTTTATTATCGTTCGCTTTTATAATTTTAGTAACCACATATTCAACAGTAGCCAAATCGCTCAGTTGTTTTAAAAGCGGTACCAATTGCTTTTGTTCAATTTTTTCTTTATGATTACAGGAAAAGGAAATAAATGAAATAAATAAAAAGTAAATGACTCCCCTCATAGGTGCAATTTACAAAGAAGACGGATTATACATTCTTAATTATAAATTTGTATAAATTATCTAATGAAAAAATATGCCGTAATAGTTGCAGGAGGTTCGGGAAGCAGAATGCTTGCTCCTGTACCCAAGCAGTTTTTGCTATTAAATAATAAGCCGGTTTTGTTTTATACTATAAATGTTTTTTTGAAAACGTATATTGATCTGCATGTTATTTTGGTTTTACCTGAAGATCATGTTAGCAAAGGCCAGGAGGTTATTGACGCATATTTTGATAATTCTCAGATAACAATTTGCCAGGGAGGAAGAACAAGATTTCATTCTGTGCAAAACGGATTGTCATTGATACATGATGAAAGTATAATTTTTGTACACGACGGAGTTAGATGTTTGCTTACTAAAAATTTGGTAGAGAGGTGTTATATGGAAGCAGAAAAATCAGGCTCTGCAATACCTGTAACCACTGCAAAAGATAGTGTAAGATTACTAACAGGAGAAGAAAGTGTAGCATTGGACAGGAACGAAGTAAAACTTGTGCAAACGCCACAAACCTTTCACAGCAGGGTTCTATTACCTGCTTTTAAAATAGATTATAAAGAAAAATTTACTGATGAAGCAACAGTTGTAGAAGCATTTGGAATAAAAGTTAATTTGATAAAGGGAGAAGAAAGTAATGTTAAGATAACAACTCCGGGAGATATGTTTTTTGCAGAACAAATAATTAAAGGGTTTTCCGCAGCATAAAAATTTGGAGGTATCTGTCTTCTCGTTATTTATTTTTAGCAATTTTTTCCAGGATAAGATGCGCCACCTCCATTGCTCTAAATCCATCAACTTCACTCACAATTGTAGTGGTATTATTTAAAATCGCATCCTTAAAACTTTCTAATTCCATTTTAATAGCATTATTGTCTTCTATTTTAGGGGTGTAAAAAGCAATGCTCTTTTTACCATGATTAGTATCAATATCAAAAATCAGTGCATCTTTATCTGCGGATGTTTTAAGCCTGGTTATCTCAGTTTTCTTTTCAAGAAAATCTATACTGATGTAAGAATTTTTTTGAAACAACCGCATCTTCCGCATTTTTTTTACACTTATTCTCGATGAAGTAAGATTGGCTACGCAGCCATTATCAAATTCAACTCTTACGTTAGCAATGTCAGGTGTATCACTCATTACTGAAACCCCATTGGCAGAAATTGTTTTTACATTGCTATTAACCAATTTTAAAATGATATCAATATCATGTATCATCAGATCCAGTATAACACTTACATCAGTACCTCGTGGATTAAATTGTGCAAGCCGGTGCACTTCAATAAACATAGGGGCAACTTCCTCATTCTTCAATACTAAAAAAGCAGGATTAAAACGTTCTACATGCCCAACCTGAAATTTGATATTTGCTTCCTTTGCCAGCTTTAGTAATTCACCTGCCTCTTCCATAGTATTCGCCATCGGCTTTTCTACAAACACATGTTTGCTTTTTAAAACAGCACTTTTGCAAAGAG
>DASYOS010000279.1:0-2550 GCA_036007525.1 Chitinophagaceae bacterium
TATATTCAAAACTCGCTTCTGCAAATGATGGAGCAGTTGATACAATGTGATGTTCATAAAGAAAATCTAATACTATTGCAACAATTCAAAGCCAAAATAGAGTTGCAGATAGCCTCAATTGTAAAATGAAACCAATGCTTCTATTCAAGGGTAATTACAAAAAATAGAATTTATAACGTGGCGCATACCAAATGTCGCTTCTCTTTTAGGAGACCGGCATTTGTCCTTCTTGGATCTCCGGTTGTGTCACTCACTTATACCGCATCTTTTCATGGCGGCTTTTCTTTTGCACTTTCTTTGCGACAATTCGGTATGAACCCTATAACGTCATCAAATAAATAGTTTAATTCGTTTTATTTAGTGCCTGTCCGAAAACCCTTTTTTAAAAATATTTCTGGATAAAAAAAATTCTAATTTACCCCAAAAGTAACCAGGAGTTTTATTTATTTTTTTTAGTATCTCTTTCTGATTGTTTTTTGATCTTTTTTCTGTTGACCGTGCACAAGACTGACTCACATTTTGTTATAAAAATGTTTTTGTCTCTTTTAGGCTGCCGTTTTAAGCAGCCTTGCCTTTCGTTTTAAATTCTTTTCTTCTTCCTGCTTTTGCCGGGCTATTATTTTGTTGCCTAATTGATGGAGGTTGTAAGCAAGTACACTAAGCCCAACATAATTTTTATAGTGCGCTAATCCTTTATCGGGACAACGGTTTAATCCATGGTGTTCCACCATATTTATATTGCTCTCTACAGCCGAATGCTTTCTGCGGATCATTTTATATTCCCCTTCACTTTCTCTTTTCTTATCTTCTGTTGTATGTCGCCCGCGTTTGGGCAATACTGCCGCCACTATTTTCTGTTTCATTAAATGAGCTAAATTATCCTTACTCCAAAACCCTTTATCAAAGCTGTGGCTGCTGATAACAGCACCCGGAAATTTTGTTTTTATTCTCTCTGACAAATCATTTATTTGCTGTGCATCTTTTTGTTTCTCCATTATTTTATAATCAACTATAAAGCTATTCTGATCTGTGGTAATTAATACCAAATGCCCTAATTCCACTTTTTTGTTCAGCTTGCCTTTGCTTATCCATTCAGTATGCGGTTCAAAAATGGAAAATATTTTTTCCCCCGCCGGTATCACTTCTCTTTTCAATAACCGCCGTTCAATCTGATCAATGAATTTACTGGTATAATCACTGTACTCTTGCAGTGCCATTGCAGTTAAGAGCGAGGCAGTACTATCTTTTACGGCAATCAGTCTTTGGTTTAAAAAACGTGCCTTGTTTAAATAATTTCTTACAGACTGTTTTTTTTCAGCTTCGTTTTTGCCTCTGAAAACCTTGTGCGAAGCAACCCTGAACAGGGACTTAATATCGGCCAGGACTGATTTATGTTTACGCCATCCCTTTATGGTTTTATCCTCTTTGCATAAAGGTGCTATTGTTTCTATTCCCTTTCTAAGGCTATCGTAAAGTAAATTCGAGATCGGCAGGAAAGCGGATGTCAGTCTCTGCGGCAAAACTGTCTGTTTTAAGTTGCAGTACTATTGCTCCTCTTTTTTTTTTAAATAATTTCTGACCGTAAGCAACCACTGTATCATTTATTTTATAGAGCATATCTTCATCGATCAACGATACATTATCTGCAATGGTCTGGTAAGGAAACTCTATTTCTTCTATGCCGAATTTTTCCACATGCACACCCATTATTTTACGAAGTGTTTTATCATTGTTGGCTAAATACTCCATCCTGTCCCAATTGGTATTAAGTGCATGGCCTGCGATGGCCAGCACTAAAATATGCCACAGGTCCATGCCTGGTCTGCCCGTCTTTTTTTTGCTGTTGTTTATTTTTTCCTCAAGCAACAAAAATATTTTTTCATTTAACTCCGCAGTGACAAAAATTTGTTGCAGCGCCACTAGTACAGGCGGCATCTCATCCCGGCTTTTGGTATTAATTTTTACCTCCGCAACCGGAAGAATGCCAAGGGCAGATTGTTGTTCAAAGCGCTTACGCATTGGGATAATAATTTGAATGCAGGGGATAAATTAACTTAAGCTAACAAATATACTCCTTATTCAAATCAAAAAACACGCCTAATTAATTGATCTGCAATGTATTATCAGTTTACTTCCGAACACTATTTAGGGTCTGCTGAAAAAGTCAAAGATCATTTTACATTATAAAATAAGTAATATTTATTGAACGTTACTTTATCAGTTATCCTAAAACCGGAAAGCAACAAAGATAGGTGCTCTCTAAGCTCTTGTAGCATAGCTTTTAACAGGGACAAAAATGCCCTTTCGGACAGTTTTATCAAGTTCATTATAAAATAGATGCTCATAATCTAGCTTTCTGAAGTTTCCTTCATTCTTGCTTTGATTTTTTGTAAGCCGTAACTGTTTTTGCCTTGTCCAAACTTGCCTTCAATTTCATTTCGTCCGGCCATTTCTTTTTGAAGCTCCCGTTTTTCTGCATTGTTTGTTTTAGGTGGTCGTCCCAGTTGCTTTCCTACAAATCCAATGGCTTTATCTTTTAGATATTGCCGG
>DASYOS010000280.1:0-10388 GCA_036007525.1 Chitinophagaceae bacterium
TTAGAGATGCTTAATTTGCCCTATACAGGCCCTAATGAAATAATATATGATCCTTCCAAGCCCTTAATGAAATATGTGGCGTATTGTGCCGGAGTAAAAACCCCCAACTATGTTGAAATCCGGGATAATAACAATATCGAAGCAGAAATTCAGAACCTTACATTTCCACTTTTTATAAAGCCTGCGAATGCCGGTGATAGCTTAGGAGTAGATGAAAACTCTCTAGTTCATAATTTAAATGATGTAAAAAATAAAATAAATTCTTTATTGGAAGATGAGTATGACCAAATTTTGATTGAGGAATATATTGCCGGAAGAGAGTTCACCGTGCTTGTTGCAGCGAGCCCGGACCTTGATAATTGCTGTAAAGTATTTAAGCCTGTTGAATATGTTTTTCAAAATGATAAACAATTTAAAACGTACGCATTAAAAACATCCAGCCTGCATACGGATGCAAATGTGGCATGTGATAATAAATTGCTGGAAGAAAAATTAAAACACGCTTCTGAAAAAATATTCACCGGGTTTTCCGGTGTAGGATATGCCCGCTTAGATTTTAGGGTAGATGCAAATGATGAAATTTATTTCCTGGATATAAATTTTACCTGTTCAGTTTTTTACGAAGATGGCTATGAAGGTTCGGCAGATTATATTCTCAAATACGATCCCATTGGTACAGCAGGGTTTTTAAAAAATATTATAGAAGAAGGAATAGCAAGACATGCTTCTAAACAAAAAAAATATATACTAAAGGGAAATTCACTGGATGGGTATGGAATATTTGCAAACCAGTTTATAAAAAAAGGTGAAATTATTTTTAAACAGGAAGCAAGCGCTCAGCATATTGTAACCAGGCGATATGTAGAAAAAAACTGGACGCCAGATCAGGTAAGGGATTTTAAGAAATATGCTTATCCAATTTCTGATGAAGTATATATTCTATGGGATAATGATCCGCAGAAATGGGCTCCTCAAAATCACAGCTGCGAGGCAAATACAGGCTATGACGGATTGAATTTAATTGCCTTGTGCGATATAAAAAATGAAGATGAATTAACGTTGGATTATCAGGAACTTTTGGATAATAAAATGGATGCTTTTACATGTAAATGCGGAAGTAAAAATTGCCGGAAAAAAATTACGGGAATCCCAGGGAATTCTATCTCAAATAGAGAAAACCAAAACAGACTGATGCGATCAGCTCAAACATCTGACTAATTTCACATTAGTATCTCATTCGTTCCATCCCCAATTTGCACCTTAATCACTTCTGCATCTATCTTAAATTCCTTTCGATAAGCGCCAGTTGCATCCGCTAAAAAATCTTCTGTACTTTCTTTTTTAATAATGTTAATAGTGCATCCTCCAAACCCTCCACCCATCATTCTTGCACCTATTACAGCTTTGTTTTCCTTGGCTTTTTCCACAAGAAAATCAAGTTCTTTACAGCTTACTTCATACAGTTTGCTCAATCCTTTATGCGTTTCAAACATTAGTCTTCCAAATTCAGTTAGGTTATTTTGTTGCAAAAGTTTTGCTGCTTCCTGTGTTCGTAAAATTTCTTCCACAACATACAAACAGCGATCATAAACTTTCTCACCCATTTTATTTTTAAATGGCAACAACTCTTCTGCACTTTTTATATCTCTAAAAGAATTGATCCCTTTTTCTTTTTTTAATATCCCTAATCCTTCTTCACATTCTTTTCGTCTGACATTATACTCTGACGATGCCAGTGAATGATGCACTTTTGTGTTGATCAAAACAATTTCATACTCTTCTAATTTCAAAGGAAAATATTGGTGCTCCACACTTCTTGTATCCAAAAGAATTACATGATGTTTTTTGCCAAACATATTGGCATATTGATCCATAATCCCACACATCACTCCGGGGAAATTATGTTCTGCCCGTTGACAAAGCAGTGCCAACTCTTTTCTGTTCAATCTAAAATTAAAAAGCTCGTTTATCCCAAAGGCAAGCCCACCTTCTACTGCAGCAGAAGATGAAATGCCTGCTCCATCTGCTATGTTACCACCGAAAACGCAATCAAATCCTTTAACCTCTTTTTTTAAAAGTTGGAATTCATTTACTACTCCAAGCACATAATTTCTCCAGCCTGTCATTTTTTTTATTCCCCTTGTATTGATCAAGAGTTTTTCATTAAAATCTACTGAATAGAAGTTTATTTCATCTGTGTTATTTAATGCAATCGCATAACAAATTCCTTTATCAATAGCTGCAGGCATTACAAAACCATCATTGTAATCAATATGTTCACCAATAAAATTTATCCTTCCCGGGGAAAAATACAAATGGGGTGTAGAAGTAAAATTCTCTATAAAAATATCATTAACCCTGGAAGCAACTGCATTCATACACCTAAGTTAGGAAGTGATTGTATAAGGACTGCAATTTTAATTTGTTTCTAAAATTTTCATTACCGCTTTTTCAGCAGATGTCAGATCTGTTTTATGATCATCCTTTTCAATCTTATCCAGCTCAGCAGTATATTTTCCCAGCTCATTGGTTTCGTATAGAGACAAAATGAGCGGATGAACATAATATTTTTTGCAAACAGTCCTGGTATTTCCAAGATGACTGGAAACACTATCAAGGGCTTCTACAATTTTCTTTTTTGTTTCAACTTGAGTTTCACAGCATCCGAGGGATTTTAATTCCAGTAAAGCCTGCACTGTTCCTGCCCATGTTCTAAAATCTTTTGCAGTAAAATCACTCCCCCCGCTTATTGTTTTAATGTAGTCATTTACCATACCTGAATCAATTGAATGCCTTACTCCGTTTTCATCAAAATACTGGAATAACTCTTTGCCTGGTATGTCCCTGCATTGTTTCACAATCTTAGATAATTTATTATTTTTTATACTGATGTCATGAAAAACTCCCTTTTTTCCTTTAAAAGAAAATTTAAGTCTATTGCCATCAATTTGAACATGCTTATCTTTTAGCGTCGTCAACCCATATGAGCCGTATAGTTTTTCATAAAAATTATTACCCACACGAATATTTGTTCTTTCCATTAAACTTACAACAGCAGCTAACACTTTTTCCTTACCAAGCGTCGGTGTTGAAAGATCATTCTCAAGTTTTAAACGCATAGCAGGCAATACTTTTCCAAATTCATGCAGGCGGTAAAATTTTGTTTGATTTCTGAACTTATTCCAGTCTGAATGGTATTTATATTGCTTTCTGCCTTTAATATCCAAACCTGTTGCCTGTAAGTGGCCGTTTTCCTTTGGGCATATCCATACATTGGTCCAGGCAGGAGGTAGCACTAAATGTTTTATTCGCAAAAGTTCTTCATCATCATTTATTTTTTTACCATTTAAAAAATATTGAAATTTTTCACCGGCCTTTTCCCTGGTAATACCCACATCCGTATCGTTAACATAAACCAGGTTAATTGCCTTTGCAGTTTTTTCGGGATCGCTGCCGATACTTTTTATTTTTTTATTTGTGATCTTTATTTCTTCTCCTGCAGTTGTTTCCATTATTTAATTTTAACCATTTACAATTTCCCCTCCATTGGGGTGTAATACCTGTCCTGTAATATAAGCTGAATCATTACAGGCAAGAAATAAAAACGAAGGCGCTACTTCAACCGGTTCTCCTGCACGCTTCATAGGAACGTCACTACCATGCCTGGCAACTTTTTTTGCATCAAAGGTGGAAACAACAAGCGGTGTCCATATGGGTCCGGGGGCAACAGCGTTTACCCTGATACCTTTTTCAATTAAATTATGCGCAAGGCTTCTTGTAAAA
This sequence comes from Chitinophagaceae bacterium, assembly GCA_036007525.1. Taxonomy (GTDB): domain Bacteria; phylum Bacteroidota; class Bacteroidia; order Chitinophagales; family Chitinophagaceae; genus Ginsengibacter. The sequence goes on from DASYOS010000280.1 coordinate 3,784, forward strand.
CTTACAATCGCACCTTTTGTTGAGGCATAATCTATCAGCTCACTACTCCCTCTATATGCGGTTACTGATGTGGTATTAATAACGCAGCTGCCTTTTGGCATATCATAGAGTGCAACTTTTGTTATCCAGAAGAAAGAAAAAATATTTGTTTCAAAAGTTTTTATCAGCTGTTTAGTTGATATTTCCTGCAAGCTTTTACTTTCCCAATGCACGGCAGCATTATTGACCAGGATATCTATTTTACCAAATTGTTTAATTGCTTTTTTAACTGCATTGGTGCATGCGGTTTCTTTGCTGATATCCGCCGAAATTAATAAACATCTCCTTTTATATTTCGTTTCAATAATATTTTTTGTTTCGTCAGCATCCTTTTTTTCATTTAAATAAACGATAACAACATCAGCTCCTTCCTTCGCAAATAAAACCGCGACAGCTTTTCCTATACCACTGTCGCCGCCGGTTATGAAAGCAATTTTATTTTTAAGCTTCCCACTTCCTTTTATTGCCGGATCATCAAATACAGGAACCGGTTTCATTCTAGTTTCTATCCCCGGCTTCTCTTGTCTTTGAGGTTGTCTTATTGGTTTTTTGGGATTCGTCTTCTGCATAAATGTTATTGTAAACGGTTATATGAGGAAATTATTCTACGGAATACTTAACCAGTAGTATTAGAAGATTCAACGTTTTTTGTGTTTTCAATTTTTTTCTTTAAATCCCGGTATTATCATGGTTATTATCATTCGTTGTTGGCGTATCACTATTTTTTAAAACCAGTTCATCATCGTTTACTTCCGCTTCTGTCGCTCTCTTTGGGGTCTTATCTTTTGTATCAGTCATAAATTTTAATATTTATGTGGTAAGGAAAAATATGTGCCAATAATAACACTGGCTATATTATGAAATGGCATAATAACTGTTATAGTTGAAATAAATTATTATTAATTACGAGCTAACCTATTTGTAAAAGTATTTTTAACCTTATTCTCTAAATTAAAAACTATTAGTATGAAAAGTTTTTTATTTTCTATTCCTGTCTTATTAATTTCTATGATGTCCCTGGCACAGGATACTACAAGAACAAATAACAGAGGCGACAGAAATGCTTCTATAACCACTTCATCAAGAACAAATGTTCCAAAAAACCAAAGGGATCAGCCCGTGCAAAGTAAATACCGTATAAATGATCCTGTGAATGGTAGTGACAAACCCGATGTATTATTAGATATCCCTAATTTATCAGTAGATGAAATTACCGTGGAAGTAGATAAATTAGTTGCAAACGTTTCTTTAGATGCTCGGGTTGCAAGCCTTGTGGTATTAAAAGCAGGCGTTGATGTAAGTGTTGATAAAGTTAATATCCAGATAAAAGGCGTAAAAGCTACGGCTTTATTAATTGTAAGATTAGAAAATGTAAGAGCCATTATTGAAAAGACCTTAGAAACGTTAGATAAAAATCCTCAAATTATAGATAAGCTTTTGAGTACAGTTGATAATGCTGTAAGTACAGTTGGCAATGTTGCTAACACCGCTTTACAGCCTGGTGGTGTTATAAGTCAAACAGTGAATACTTTAGGACAAACTGTACAACACACGTTAGATGCAACAGGTAACATTCTGGAAAAGACTACAAATGCAGCAGGACAGGTTTTGAATACAAAAACTTTAGGCAAATTGCTTGACTTGCCGGTAATAAGTCAAACTACAAATGCCGCAGGACAGGTAGTAAAGCAATTAAGAGATACATCAGGCAGTATGATAGAGGTAGTGCTAGACAATGCCGGTAAAATTGTTTCCTCTAAAGTTGTTCAAAGTGCAGGACAGCGATAAGTAATTAGATTCTAAATTTTGAAAACCTTCCTCTAATCCGGAAGGTTTTTTTGTATATTTAAAAACAAATGACCATTTTTTCTAAAATAATAAAAGGCGAAATACCCAGTTATAAAATTGCAGAGAATGCAAAATTTTTTGCCTTTTTAGATGTGTATCCACTGGTACCAGGACATACATTAGTAATACCTAAAATTGAAGTAGATAAATTTTTTGATCTGCCAGATGACTATTTGGGTGAGATGCTGTTGTTTGCAAAACCTATTGCCAAAGCAATTGAAAAAGGATTTGATTGTAACCGTTGTGGGGTAAGTGTAGTTGGCCTTGAAATAGCTCATGCACATATACATCTCGTACCGATTAATAATTCAGATGATCTTAATTTTACGCGGCATAAGCTTACCGTTTCTCCTGAAGATTTAAAAGCAGCACAGCAAAAAATATTGAATTATTTATAGAGATCTATTTTAACCTATCCGGATTTTTTGCAAGAAAATCTTTCCATCCATTAATTTTTGTTGCAGCTCCTTTCAATAAAACATTATCCTGAAAATGATGACACACCGCTACTGCCAAAGCATCGGTAGCATCTAAATATTTTGGATCATCCTTAAAATTCAAAATACGTTGCATCATTTTCATAACCTGCTGTTTATCAGAATTGCCATTTCCTGTAATTGACTGCTTAATTTTTCGCGGTGAATATTCTGTAACGGGAAGCCCGGATTGCATTGCTGCAGCAATTGCTACACCTTGTGCCCTGCCTAACTTAAGCATGCTCTGAACATTTTTACCAAAAAAGGGAGCTTCAATGGCCAACTCATCCGGAGAATATAATTTTACAAGCTCAACAACTTTACAATGTATCAGCTGTAATTTTTCATACGCATCTTTTTTAGCAGAAAGCTTCAGCACTTCCATTTTTGTCAACGTTATAACACTCCCGGTGACTTTTATTATCCCAAAGCCCATCATTACTGTACCGGGATCAATCCCTAAAATGATTTTTGATGTTTTATGCAAAGTGAAGATTATTTTTGAACACATGTTCAAGACGAACAAAAATATTAAAATATTCTTCAACTATGTGCTGGGCCCATTGCTGGGGGTATGGTTATTTTACTCCTTGTATCAGCAGGTAAAAGCGCAGCCTCATCTTCAGGAGTCTTTAGAATTAATAAAGCAGGCTCCATTCGGGGAACAGGCCTGGAAGTTTTGGCTCGTTATAATCCTGGCCTTTGTTAACTGGGGATTGGAGGCAAAAAAATGGCAGATACTAATGAAGACTCTTCAGCCGCTAAATTATTTTATAGCGTTTAAAGGAGTGTTAGCGGGAATAACTCTTTCCTTAAATACTCCAAACAGGATTGGAGAATATGGCGGAAGAGTGCTTTATGTTAATGATGGAAACAAGATTAAATCAGTTCCCCTATCAATTGCAGGTAGTATATGCCAACTTACGATTACTGTATTAATGGGTTGTGGCGGATTGGTTTTCTTATTAATTACTCAATCTGAAAACGGCATGCCCATTATGGGTCTTTCGTTATTTTGGATAAAGGTTTTATTATCATTATCAATTTTTGGAACTATTCTTCTTTTACTTTTTCTTTTCCGATTATCATGGATAATAAACATATTTGAGAAAGTTCCAAGATTTTTAAAATATGTTCAGTACATAAGCGCACTTGATGAATTCACTCCCAAATTATTGTTAAGGTTGCTCATTCTTTCACTACTTCGATATCTTGTTTTCGTCATACAATATATATTTTTGCTGCAGGTACTACAGGTGGAAATTAATTGGCAGCAAGGTTTTTGGCTTTTAACTATATTATATTTAGTGATGACAATAGTTCCGTCATTCGCAATAGCTGATCTGGGGATAAGAGGGAAATTTAGCACAGCGCTTTTAAGTTTGTATAGTGCAAACACGATTGGCATTTTAGGAACTACTTTTGGTATTTGGTTTATCAATCTTTTTATACCTGCGTTAGCAGGAAGCTACTTTATTATAAGGAAAAAATTTTTTAAAGAAAGGGAATAGCAGGATACATGAGACATTTAGTAAAAAGTATAGCAACACTTTTAATTATGCTTACCGCTTTTATTGTAAAGGCAGGTGATGAGTTTTGTGGGGCAAAAAACACGGCATTTGTATCTGGCGAACTTGTTACAATGAAGGTGTATTATACCACTATGGGGATGTACATTGCCGCCGGGGAAGCTACATTTTCTGTGGGGCTGGAAAAGTTTAATGGGCGTGCGGCATATCATTGTGTAGGCATAGGGAAATCATATTCATTTTTTGATAACTTTTTTAAGGTGAGGGATCGATACGAAAGTTATATTGATACTGCAACTATGCTGCCCCTCAAATTTATCCGTGATGTTAATGAAGGAGGCCATAAAACTTATAATAACGTAACCTTTAATCACCCGGCAGGCACAGCTGTAAGTACTAATGGAGTATTTAAAATTTCAAAATGTATACAGGATGTTGTGAGTGCAATGTATTATGCCCGAAATGTAAACTTTAATAAATATAAGGTTAATGATAAAATTCCGTTTGATATGTTTTTGGACGATGAAGTAAATCATTTATACCTTAAGTATGTGGGTAAAGAGATTATTAAAACGAAGTATGGAAAATTTCGTGCAATAAAAATAAAACCATTGTTGGTGAAGGGGACCATGTTTGAAGGTGGTGAAAAGATGAATGTATGGGTTAGCGATGACCCTAATCATTTGCTATTACGAGTTGAATCGCCGATTTCTGTTGGCAGCGTTAAGGTTGACATGATGGGATACAAAAATTTACGATATCCGCTAACTTCACTAATCAGTACCAGGTAATTATACTTCTGCCAGAGAAAAAGTATCCTTAACTCTTATCCCCTTTTCAGTTAATTGCAGATTGCAGCATTCAATTTTTGGATCATGTTCAAAAAATAAAATGTAATCTTTCTGTTGTGCTTCATCCAGAAACAATTTTTTTTCATCTAACGTTTGCAAAGGATTTGTATCGTACGCCATAACATATGGAATGGGGATGTGTGCAACTGAAGGCAGCAGATCTGCCATATATACAATTGTTTTTCCTTTATAATTTATCTGAGGCAACATCATAGCTTGTGTATGCCCATTCATAAACCGTACTTTAATATTTTCTGTAAAGGCAACTCCATCCATTACTTCAATAAATTTTAATTGGCCACTTTCTTTAATAGGCAAAATATTTTCTTTTAAAAAACTTGCTTTTTCTCTATCATTCGCATTAACAGCCCATTCCCAATGGGCTTCATTACTCCAGTAGCTTGCATTTTTAAAGGCAGTAACTAATTTGTCGTCTTTCTTTTCAATAGAACCGCCGCAATGATCGAAATGCAAATGAGTTAAAAAAACATCGGTGATATCATCTTTACTAAACCCATTTTTTGCAAGTGATTTTTCCAATGTATCATCTCCATGTAAAAAATAATGATCAAAAAATTTCTTATCCTGCTTATCCCCCATTCCGTTATCAACCAATATTAGCCTGCCTCCATCTTCAATTAATAAACAGCGCATAGCCCAGCTGCACATATTATTTTCGTCAGGCGTATTTAATTTTTGCCACATGCTCTTAGGAACTACGCCAAACATAGCCCCGCCATCTAATTTAAAAAACCCTGCGTTTATTGAAAATAATCTCATCCTATAGCGATGTTCTTTTTTTGATTAACAAATAATAATAAAATACCGCCGATTATAAAAAAAACCATTAAAGCAAGAACAGAGTTGCGCATACCGCCAAAAAATTCAGATATATAACCAAAAGAGAGAGTTCCTAATACAGTGCCTACTTTATCACAAACATCATAAAAACTAAAATAAGATGCCGTATCTTTTGTAGGAGGCAATAATTTAGAATAGGTAGAGCGTGACAAAGATTGTATGCCGCCCATTACCATACCTACGCTAAATGCCAATGCATAAAATTGAGTAACTGTATGAATAAAGTATGCGGCAATGCAAATGCATATCCATATTAAAATAATTATACAAAGTGTATTTATGTTGCCTACACGTTTTGATATTCTTGAAAATAATAGAGCTCCCCCTATTGCTACTAACTGGATAATAAGAACCGTAATGATAAGCTGAGGCGTTTCCATCTTTAACTCCTGTGAGGCAAAATAAGTGGCGAGATACATTACTGTTTGCACTCCCATGTTATAAAAAAAGAAGCTTCTTAAAAATCGTTTAGTAATAGGGAAATCGTTTAATTGTTTCCATACTTTTTTTAGCTCATAAAAGCCATTCACAAAAATGCTTTTTTCAGGACGCTGCTGCGAAGCTCTGGAGGGTGGAAGATTTCTGAAAGTTATTTGTGCAAATCCTGCCCACCATAACCCGACTGCCAAAAAGGATAAACGGGTTGGCCATGCTCCCCATCCCCAATTTAATTTATCGTTCAGCATAATGGCGGCAAGACAAATTATCATTAAAATTACACTCCCAACATACCCGGTGGCAAAACCTTTAGCACTTATTTTATCCTGATCTTCAGGTGAGGCAATCTCCGGCAAATACGCATTGTAAAAAACTATACTGCCACAAAAACCAATAGAACCAAGTATAGAACACACAATGCCAAACGAAATATTTTCTTTAGTTAAAAAAGTTAATCCTATACATGCTGCTGATCCCAGGTAACAAAAAAATTGCATGAAGGCTTTTTTATTTCCTTTATAATCAGCAATAGAAGAAAGAATAGGAGAAAGAATTGCGATTAT
>DASYOS010000281.1:0-2027 GCA_036007525.1 Chitinophagaceae bacterium
TGATTGGTGGAGTCAACCGCAATAAAAGGAAGTTTTACGGAGGTAGATTTTAAATCCACATTCATCTTTTTAAAGGAGATGTTACTGCTTCCAACACCTATGCCTAATCCTACGCTAAATTTAGGGCTTGATCTAAAAGGCTTATCTAACATTACGTAGGCATTAAATCCTTTAGAAAAACCGCTTTGATGGCTGCTGATACTATCAGGCATCCCCGTCCAGTGATCAGATGATAATTGAAACATCAAATGATCTCCGGGACGACTGCTAATATCAATTTTTCTGGAAACCTTTCCATCTGTTTGTTGTGCCTTTACTTTTCCCACTGATAACATAATGAGTGCTAGTAAAATAATTTTCTGCATAATTAATTTTGAGCCACAAAATAAACGTTAATATTTTTAATGAAAGGTTAAATAGGTAATAAATTTTATATTTGCATCCCTCATATAAAATGAGCGGGCCTATAGCTCAGTTGGTTAGAGCACCTGACTCATAATCAGGTGGTCCCAGGTTCAAATCCTGGTGGGCCCACAAAAAAGAGAAAGGGTTCATAATCTGAACCCTTTTTTACTCTTTTTTTATTCTTTTTGTTTTGGATAAGTAATTTTTTGACAGGATTTTTACACTCAATCATGAAATAACAATATGAAATACATTTATATTCTTTTTATAAGTTCTTTATTCTTTTTTATTCCATTTAGTTCAATAGCTCAAAATAATTCTGATTTTGGTAAATCCAAAACAGTTGCTGCAGGATCTGAATATAATAAAACATCTTTTTATCAATCTCTGTGGGGTAAAAATTATAGAAGAGAATGGATAACACCTGTAACATTCCCTGTTACATTATTAGACACATTGCGTGGCGGAATTGTAAAATATAAAATTGGCGGAGGGCATCAATCAAAATCATTACACCTTAAAAATAAACAAGATAATGAGTTTGCATTGCGTTCGGTAAATAAGTCGTTAAGAATATTAGTGCCGGAAATTTTTCACAACACTTTTATTGAAGATTTGGCCAATGATGAAATATCTATGTCGCATCCATATGGCGCTTTGGGGGTTCCATTAATGGCGAAGGCAGCGGGTATCCCACATTCAAATCCCCAATTTATCTGGGTTCCCAAACAGCAGGCTTTAGATACACTTAACTCAGTTTATGGAGACAGGCTCTATCTTTTTGAGCAGAGAGCATCCAAAAATTGGGAGGAAGCGGATAATTTTTTAAATTTTAAAGATTTTATTGGTTCTGATGAATTGATGGAAAAAATGTATGATGATCATGATAACCAGGTTGACCAGTATGCGTTTGTAAAAGCAAGGTTGTTTGATATGGTTATTGGTGACTGGGACAGGCATTTAGATCAATGGAAATGGGGGAAAGTTGAGGCCGGCGGATACAATGTATATGTACCAATACCGACAGACCGCGACCAGGCATTTTCTACAAATGATGGCGTTTTGCTAAGAGCAGCAATTACTGCCTCCGGACAAAAATATCTTCAACCTTTTGATTACACAATTCCGGATGTGACTATTACAGAAAGAAGATTTTTGGATAGGTTTTTAACCAATCGTGTTACTTTGGAGCAATGGCTAACACAAGCCCGAAGCGTTCAGCAGGCGCTTACAAACAGCGTTATAGAATCAGCAATAAAGCAAATGCCTGCAGAAATTTTTGCAATATCCGGCAATGAGATTATTGCTAAACTAAAATCACGTCGGGATCTTTTAGCGATATATGCAACTCAATACTACCATTTTTTAGCAAAAGAGGTAGAAATAGTTGGCAGCAAAAAGCATGAACTTTTTGAAGTAAGCCGCTTGAATGATAATGAGACAGCTATTAACCTTTATAAAGTAAATAAAGATGGAGAAAAGAAAAAGGAACCATTTTATTCAAGAGTTTTTAAAACTGGTGAAACTAAAGAAATCAGGCTATATGGGTTATCAGGCAATGATGTTTATAAAATAAATGGAAAAGTAAATCACGGAATAACTATCCGCATTATCGGTGGTGA
>DASYOS010000282.1:0-5828 GCA_036007525.1 Chitinophagaceae bacterium
GTCAGCAAGTTTTACGCCATCCTCAATGTGTTCTTTACAAATGCTGTGTTGTAATTCTAAGCTGTATAAATTCCTTTTTAAATATTCATTTTGATAACTCATTTTTACACATTTTGTGTAAACCTATTTTAGGACAAGACACTATGAATTTGAATAAGGTCGGTGGGGAAAGCGACCAAGGAGGAAAAAAAAAGAAAATTGGGGTTTTATTAATAAATTTGATGAACTATTAATAATGGAAATTAAAACAGATTTGTTTCTTGGTGACAGTAAATTTGAACTTCAAAAAATTGCAAGTAATTCGATTGACTTAATAATAACCTCGCCGCCTTATGCTGATCAGCGTAAGGGTACTTATGGAGGTATCAATCATGATAAATATGTTGAATGGTTTCTCCCAATTTCAAAACAGCTTTTAAGAGTTTTAAAACCTACCGGAACTTTCATTTTGAATATTAAAGAGAAAGTTGTTAATGGTGAACGAAGCACTTACGTTATGGAGTTAATATTGGAAATGAGAAAACAAGGCTGGCTTTGGACAGAAGAATTCATATGGCACAAAAAAAATTCATATCCGGGAAAATGGCCAAATCGTTTTCGAGACTCTTGGGAAAGACTTCTTCAATTCAATAAAGACAAAAAATTTACCATGTATCAGGAAGAGGTCATGGTTCCTATGGGTAGCTGGGCTAAATCAAGATTAAAAAATCTATCTGATACTGATAAAATCCGAGATAACTCAAAAGTAGGTAGCGGGTTTGGTAAAAATATTTCTAATTGGTTAGAAAGGGATAAAGCATATCCTACAAATGTTTTACACTTAGCAACTGAATGCAATAATAAAAATCATAGTGCAGCATTTCCAGAAGAGTTACCCGAATGGTTTATAAAACTATTTACCAAACAAAATGATACTGTGCTAGATCCATTTATGGGTTCTGGAACATCATTGATTGTTGCAAATCGTATGCAAAGAAATTCTGTAGGGATTGACATTGTTTCAGAATACGTTGATATGGTGAAAGATCAATTAAAACCAGTTGAATTATATTTATTAGAACCCACTGTTCATTATGCCAAAAATAAATCTAAAAGACGTAGTCAAGTACGTTGAAGAAAATATTGGAACCTTTCATGAAAAAAGAATTGCAGGCTTAAATCAACTTAAGCTGAAAACAGTATTAAGTAAAAAAAATCCTTATCTCTTCAAAGCTAAATATATCCTAACAGCTCAGGATATAATTAAAAGTTTAACAGACGCATTTATTTCTTCTCAAGAAGAAGGAATATTTGGAAATTGGATGGAAGGTCTTGCCATATTTATAAATGAGAAAGTTTATAAAGGAAGGAAATCTGGCATTCTTGGTATTGATTTAGAATTTGACAATAGCAATACAAGATATATTGTAACAATAAAGTCTGGGCCGAATTGGGGAAATAGTAGCCAAATCAACAAATTAATTTCTGATTTTAAAACAGCAAAGCGTACATTAAGAACGAGCAATTCCAAATTAAATATAATCGCAGTTAATGGGTGTTGCTATGGGAGAGATAATCAACCTGATAAAGGTGAATATTTCAAATATTGCGGACAAAAATTTTGGGAATTCATTTCAGGTGACAAAGAATTATTTACCAAAATAATAGAGCCTTTAGGACATAAAGCCAAAGAAAAGAATGATGAATTTATTATCTCATATTCAAAAATGATTAATTTATTCACTAAAGAATTTTCAGATACTTTTTGCATGAAAGATGGCTCAATTGACTGGCAGAAACTAGTTCGCTTTAATTCGGCCCAATAAAGTTATACTGTACAAGAGTGCGACGCCAATGAAGCTACATAGAATTACTAAAGCCGGTTACCAAAAAATAAAATAAAATAATAACCAACCTGGCTACAGGCTAAAACAGCAATTAATATTATGAGTAGAAGCTTTTTCAGCACAGTTAATTAATAGAACAAATATATTAAATACTGATGAGCTAATGTGTAGCAACATAGATCAGCGAGCTACATCTTTTTTTATTAAACAAGGTTTTCCAATTAGAGATAAAACCATTCACGCAGGCATTTATGAAATTATTATTACCAGTTCTATATTTCTCGCTTAGCAAGCTTACGTAAAAGCTATCATACCACATAGGCTTAATTTCTTTTATTTTTAATCCATGCAGTAATAATAATTGTATAATGGAATGTGGTGAAAAATGATACAGATGGCGGGGTACATCATATCCAGCCCAAAACTCTTTATAAACTCCTGCATCATAGCTGGTATAATTTGGAACCGCAATAAATAAATAGCCATTAGGCTTTAATAACTTTTTTAGTTGAACTATATATTCATGCAACTCATGCACATGTTCAAGCACATGCCATAAAGTGATTGCATCAAAAGTTTGGGGGGATAAATTGAAGAGTTCTACAGAAGGTTGCAAATTTAAGCCATATAGTTTTTTACCCTTTTCTCTTGCAGATTCATCAGGTTCAAGACCGGTTATTCCCCATCCGGCATTATTCATTGTATGTAAAAATGCTCCTGTTCCTGCACCAATATCTAAAACCTTACCGTTTGAAAGCTTTGTACACTTTTTGATTAGCCTTTTTTTACTATTTAATGTTGTTTTCCTAACCTGGTGATATATAGAATTGATAAAGCCTTTTTTAGTATCGCTATGAGAAATATAATTCTCAGACTTATAGTATTTTATTATATCAGTTTTATCGGGGGCATTTTGGGTAAACCTTGCAGTGCAATCATTACATTGCCCTATCTCAAATATCTCATTAGTAACAGTATGATCTTTCGCAAATAAAGCCTTTACTATATTATTAGAATTACAGCAAGGGCATGCAGTATACACAATCATCAATTTATTTTGCTGCAAAGAAAATATAAATTACTCATTAGATGATATTCTTTGGATATTCAGTTAAATAGAGCCGACAAAAAATTATTGTTCCTAATCAACGAATAGTTTTAAAAATCCAATTTGATTATTTTTTCGGGATGCTATAAGTAGCAGTTGCAGAGTCAATAGTAAAGTGTTTTTGATTTCCTATAACCGAGCCTGTTTCATGAATTTTAAAATGGAAAAAGAGCATTACAGATGCAATAGCCAGCAGTATCAATGCCCACAGACCCCAGTAAGATTTTTCAAGCACAACATTTTCTTCTTCTTCTTTTTTAAAATCAACTGTCTTTAATAATACAGGCTCTTCTTTAATTATTACAGGTTCTTTTATTGGTTCATAAGCTATATTAACAGTAATTGGCTTAAGAAAATTGAAACTGCTTTCTCTTTCAAAAATTATTTTATTCTCTGCATTTTTTTGTAAAGAACCAAGTGTTTCAAAATTCATCTTATCGCCGCTGATCATCTTTTCCTTCCATTCATTACAAAATAGGATAAGAGTATCTTCAGCTTCGATTAGGCCAATATGTTTTGTGTCAGCAATGTACTTTACCAAGCTGGGGGATTTTAGGTTAGAATCTTCTTTAAAAAGAATCTCGGATGCCGGCGGTAGTATTTGATTATTTACAATATCAGTTTTTGCCGATACATTTCTTATCTGCAAAATGCCAATGCCCGGCAAAATACATTCCTTGCTTTGCAATAAATAAGATGTGGCAATAGATTTCATAATTCAGCCTGCAAAATACATTATGAAATTTATATCCCGGCTGCTACCACTGTAAGATTAAAAGTGTGCGATAATTCCACCGATAATGTTTAGCCCATAAACAGGGTAATTATTAAAGCGCTGGTACTTATTATCAAATATATTATTAAAGTCTAACCATGCACTGAATTTTTTAGTGATCTTAAATTCTGCGCCTGCGCTTAGATCAGTACCATTTAATTTTATCTCATTATTGTTCTTTAAAAGAGCAGGCACACCTGCGAAAGTGAATAAATCAGCTTTAAACAACACCTGCTTAAATGCATTCCATCTAAAGGAGCCTGTAAGTTGTAAAGGAATTAAATGCCATGCCTTAGCATTGTCTTTTAGGCCTGTATAAGTATTTGCATCCAATGCAGCTGTAAACGTAAATTTATCCTGGCTTACTACACTCACATCTCCATGCAGTTGCAGTGAATTCATTTTGCTTTCATTTCTAATTAAAAAACTGTTCCCCTCATTAAAGTCGTTTACAAACAAGGGCATATTATTAAAGGTTACATAAGCCGCTTTCGCATTAAAGCTTAAATGCTTCCCAACAGTTGCTTTAATGCCTCCATAATATTGAACTTCTTTAGTATTTAATAAGAAAGAAGGATCTGCCATGTAAGGATTTATTGTGCTTAATGAACGAAAACTATTCTTTATAAATCGTCCAACCCATCCTGCCTGTATCATTAAAACCTTGTGTTGCAACTGGGCTTCTCCGTAAACATTTGGCAATACGCTAAGCACACCATTATCCCAGCTTGGTGTTACCCCTCCATGAAAAGCAAACCTGTCAGAATAATAAACCAGCTCAGGAGCAACCTGAAATAAATTATTAGAGATAGTTGAGCTGACAGAAGTTGTTTTGTTAGTGAGCTTTGTTATGTCAGCTTTTGCAGCAACTTTAAATGAAACAGACTCTCCTATTTTCTTTTCAACAGGAGTTTCTATTATTAAAGTGCTTTCACTTATTTTATTTTCTCTGGAAAAAAGATGAACCACAGCGTTGGGATCATAATTTATGTTTAAATTATTTATTGCAATATTCCTTAGCCCCGCAGCAAAACTAATATCCTGGCATTTCCTGCTTACAGATTCTTTAGAAAATGTATTTAATAAATGATCATAACCATATTGGTAATATTGTCTTGCATTAATCCCTGCGCTTCCGTACACCTCATTCTTTGGTGTAAATAAACTTCCTGTTCCTTTTAATTGCAGCTCACTAAAGTCCTGGTTAATTATTTTTCCTTTTGAAGAAATATAATTTCCATACGCATTTGCAAGGCTCTTTTTACCATCGCCCATGCTAATTGCTGCTGCAATATATGGTGTGGAGTAATTTCCAAACCCTGCCTTCACATAATTTCTTACACCAAGTTGTAATCCGGTATCCTGCATTAAACCAAGAGGTTTTAATGATACGGGCTGATAGGCAAAAAATAAATTTTGCGGCGGGATATCGTATGATAATCTTGGTCTTGAAGTATCGGCCACTAAAGGAGAAGCCGATAAATTTATTTTGACTGCGTTTCTTAATACTGGCTTATAAGACGATGTGATATCAATCGTTTGGCGTTTAGTGGTATCATGTTGGGCAAATGAGACAACAGACAATAGACAACAGACAACAGACAAAAAGAAAATTTGATATTTAATATTTGATATTTGAACCGATTTATACATTTTCCTTAATATTAAATTTTCAAAGTCTCCCTTTAGGGAGATTTAGAGGGTTTTAGTTTTGAATTTTTGAATTTAATTTTTCTTCAGCCACAGCCTTATCAAGCTTTTGCTGCGCCTCATTTTTTATCTCAGGTATAGTTGCATTTTGCGCTACACTTTGATAAGTTGCCTTTGCATTGAAATAATCTTTTTGTTGCATATAAATATCTCCCAATAAAATATATGCTTTGGCAACCCAGTAATCATAAGAACCAGTAACCTTAATTACCTCCATCGCTGCTTTTTCTCCCGCAACCAAATTATTTAAAGTGTAATAACAATTTGCTGTCTCATATCTTGCCTCAGCACCCCATGCAGATTTATTGATAGCCGCTGCTGACCTGAATGCGGTAATTGCCTGTTCACATTGATTATTAGCTTGCAAAGATTTTCCCAAAACAAGGTACGCTACTGATTTATCATCTGT
>DASYOS010000283.1:0-10306 GCA_036007525.1 Chitinophagaceae bacterium
CATTTAAATCTCTAAGGCTGTCCACATTTATTGCTTCATTTTGAGGTAAGGTTACCTGTAAATTCAGCGCTTTGTATCCAACAGGAACTATTGCAGAAGTACTTCTTGTCTCGCCATTAACATCCGTTATATCGGCTTCTACTTTATAATCAAAGACAGGGTCATTTTTTTTATCAATGCTCAGATCAGGAATTGCTTCAAACTCAATTGTGAACTTCCCATCAGCACCGGTTTTTATTTCGCCATTCGTAATTTCCATTGGTTTGGTTTGCGGAAAACCCCAGCGCCAAAACATCCATGGATAAAGGAACCGGGCAACCCTTGTAACTCGGTATTTCACGGTTGCACCATCAACGTTATTGCCTGCATAGGCTTTTGCAAATCCTGTAATTTTTATTTTATCATTAACCCTGTAAGTGCCTTTTACCTTTTCAAATTCTGCATAAAATTTAGGACGCTTGTATTCTTCTACAGAAAAAGAAATTTGATTGTTTAAACCCGCTACAATGCTGAAATTGCCATTTAATTTATTTTCGGGTAACCTGAATTTTCCATTGAAGGAGCCGAATTCATTTAATAAAACCTTTACAGAATCTACAATTTGGTAATTGGCATCTCTTAATGCAACATTTATAGAATCTTTGCTTATCAGCAGTTGATTCTTCTTTGTTTTATAATTCTGTGTTATACCAATTCCTTTAAAATAAACCAATTGCCCGGGGCGGTAAATGCTTCTGTCGGTAAATAAAAATATCCTGGTTTTGTTATTCTCATATTTTTTTTGATCGTCGTATTCATCTCCTGGCTCATCACTATTATCATAATTATAGCTATACTGGTAATCACCTAAAAATAATTTGTCGTTTTGATAAGTGATCTCTAAACGGATGTTACGCTCAGTATTTTTTTTGTTGGACAATTTTAAATAACCATTTTTATCAGCTGTTAAAAGTTCTAGTTTCTCAAAAATATTTTTTCTTGAATTGTAATCATATCGCTGATTCCATACCTGCACCTTAGCGCCAGCTAAAGGCTTTCCGGTTGTACGGTCCAATACAAAATATTCATTGCCATTGTTTACATAACTAATATTAGAGACATGAAAATAATGAGCTGACAATGGGTTTTTATTCAGATTAAAATCTTCTGCAGCACTTGCCAGTAAAGCATAGTCGCCAACAGGCAATGCATCCACTTTAACTTCTGTAGAATGCGTTTTATAATCATCAGGCAAAGGCAAAGCCTGCTTCCAGCTTCTGAGAGGTGGCTGTGAAATAAGTTTATTCCAAAGCTTATCATTATCAGAATCTATCTCGATCAGGTTTTTAAATTCCGGGGTTACTTGAATTATTCTAAAATTTGTTGTGTTAATATTTTTGTAAGTCACCAATGTTCTGAAAGACTCTCCCGGAACATTCACTTTCTCAGATGTGAGATTTAATTCTTTATGCAGAATCTGGTTCAATAAATTTTTTGCATTGATACCACCTTCGCTTTCGGGGTACTGCTTTATTACTGCATCTGCAATTTTTTTTGCATGGTTAATTGAATATTTTTCTGATGCAGAATCAAATCCTGCTTTTACCTGTGAAGCAAGGTTATAAATTTCCTGGGCTATTAGGTACGTAGCCTGTGCTGAGGCAGCATTATTAATTTTGGTAATTTCAGTAAGCGCAAGAAGGTATAACCCATCCTTGTTATTCATCACCCCATATTGCTTTACAAAATTTATCCGCTCTATATCGGCATCAATTAATGCATCCGGTTTTGCATCAGCAGCATGAAATTTTAAAAGTTTTTGATATATAAGCAGCGCATAATAATGAAGAGAAGCAGAATCTTTATTTATAAATCTATGAGCAGCAAACACGACTGCAGGCGCTAAAGCTTCTTTATCTTTAATTTCAAAAGCGTACGCAGGCCTGTTTATATCCCGTTCATCATTTTTAAAATAATCCAATGCACTGTGAGCTAACAGATCGTACAAGGTGGGCCGCAGGTAACGCACATTTCCTTTTATAATAATTGCATCCAATGGCTCCAACCTGGACTGTTGAAGTAATTTTTCTTCTTTAATTGATGCTAAATAGAGTTCGCCAATTTTTTTATGTAAATCAGCTATACCCCATGTTAGTATATCATCTTTCTTAAAATCAACAGTTTTGGTTCGGTTGTAAAACTTATACCTGTTCTGTTGTAAAAAATTCCAATACATTTCAGCAAGAATGCTATTCAGTATTGATCTGGCAGGTTGCCTGGAAGTTTGTATTTCTGTTTCAACAAGTGCTATGCTTTTTACATTTGCGTCTTCCTGCAGGTTTCTTCCTAGAGTGATACGGAAGAGTAAGGCTTTAATTATTTGAGGATCGTTATTGTTTTTTTTAGCAATTTCATAAATTTTTATTGTCTCTTCCATGGCTGATTTGGTAAGACCTTTCTTTATCAGCTCATCTACCTGCTTCCATTCTTTACCATAATCATTGGATAACTGTGCAAATAAATTTGTTTCAATAAAAGAGAATAGAAGAATAAATACCAGGAGAAGACTGTATTTTTTATAATTCATAACAAGTTTAATTAAGCGGGAATATCAAAAAGATGCATACAATAATGTTGACTGCTTATGATGCAAAATAGTTGTAATTGCATACAAATTAAAAACCCATCCTTATTTTATAAGATGGGTTTAACAGATATATTTAAAATGATTATGATTTGTTCATTACCTCAGCCATTGTTTTACCGATATCAGCAGGGCTGGCTACAACATGAATCCCGCATTCTCCCAATATTTTCATTTTTGCTGCTGCGGTATCATCAGCACCACCAACAATTGCCCCGGCATGGCCCATTCTGCGGCCGGGAGGTGCTGTTTGTCCTGCAATAAAACCTACTACAGGTTTTTTATTGGCACTACTCTTTATCCAATGTGCAGCCTCTGCTTCCATGCCACCACCAATTTCACCAATCATTACAATAGCATCCGTGTCGGGATCATTCATAAATAATTCAACAGCTTCTTTAGTGGTTGTGCCTATTATAGGATCGCCACCAATACCAATAGCGGTTGATATTCCCAATCCCGCTTTTGCTACCTGGTCAGCGGCTTCATAAGTTAATGTTCCAGATTTGGAAACAATTCCTATTCTTCCTTTTTTAAAAATAAACCCCGGCATTATACCCACTTTACATTCGTCTGCAGTAATAACCCCCGGGCAATTTGGACCTATTAATCTTGTTTCTTTATCCAGTAAATAATTTTTCACTTTAACCATATCCTGAACAGGAATACCTTCAGTAATACAGATCACCAAAGCAATCCCGGCATCGGCTGCTTCCATAATAGCATCCGCAGCAAAGGCAGGCGGCACAAAAATGATACTTACGTTGGCCCCTGTATTTTGTACTGCTTCTGCAACTGTGTTGAATACAGGTTTATTCAAATGAATTGAGCCGCCTTTGTTTGGGGTAACACCGCCAACAACATCAGTTCCATATTCAATCATTTGTGTTGCATGAAAAGTACCTTCGGTACCTGTAAAACCCTGCACTAAAATTTTGGAATTCTTGTTAACTAATACTGACATACTATAAATTAATTCTGAAAATAATTGAATATGAGATGCTCAAAAATAGTAAAATCGCACCCAATAAATGAATAAGCAGTTTTATAGTATAAAAAATTTGGCAGCGAAAATGCCTGAGAGTATCTTTGCCGTCCTCTTAAAAATAAATGCCGCGTTGGTCAAGGGGTTAAGACGCCTCCCTTTCACGGAGGAATCACGGGTTCGAATCCCGTACGTGGTACTGAAAATTAAAATAAAGCCTTGTTACTAAGAGTTTCAAGGCTTTTTTATGTTTTGGGGGACGGTACAGGGGACGGATGGAATGTTTTGGCAAACTCACAAATAGTTGTCAATTTTGATATTGTCTAATTTTCTTTGTCAAGAAATATGTAGCAACCATACAAGAGGGCTTGTATTTACTCTCGCTTCTATTCAACCATTTTTGTTTCTCCGTTTCAAAGTATTTTAGTTTTAAATGCCCTGTTCCTATCTGTTTGCTCTCGGCTTCAACTTTTTTTTGAACCTCTAAATAAATCTGCCTTCTACCGTCTTTAAGTGTTTGCATATTCAAGTTTAATATGTCGTTAAGCTGGAGATTTATTCTTTCGTTATCGTCAACAGAACTTATTTCCCCTTCGGCATTATATTAAAAAAGAGTTTCGCAAATTGGGGCGTTGGTCAGTAAGTTGATTGTTAAGGTTTCATTTCTTTTCCGTGTATCACAAGTTTGAAGATTCTTAGGCTTCCCTTCATTGCCTGTGCAAGCCCCGAATAAGTTAGAATAGGTTAACTGAAGTAAAGGAAAATTGTCTTGACATTGATAATGTTCCACTTTCATAACATAACTAACCCGACCATCTTTCTCCACCTTTTCAGGAATGCGTTTTAGGCAATAGCAACAAATATGCCCTTGCTCTGATAATAAATTTTGTCTTAGATCTTCTTTCGCTTGCAATCTTAATCCATAATAATATGCCGGTTGATTAGCTCTATGCTCAATTAAAGACTGTGGTTCGGCAATTTTATTTATTTGTTTCATTCTTTGCTTCTTCTAAATAATCTATTTGTGTTTTAGCTCTTATAATTGCAGGGTCATCTTCCCCTAACAATTCAGCAAGTTTAATGAATTCTTGTTTCGATTTTTCTAATTCTTCATCTTCAATATGATTAAACAACACACTCAAGAATTTTGCAACTTTTTTATTGCGTCTTTCAACACCCATCATTTCGTAAAGAATTGTGCTTATGTCTCTGCCATAATACTTCGGAGTTATTTTAACAATTTCACCATCTTCCATTATTTGAACATCGCTGTTTGCTGGGTCTGCATTACTTAGTAACTGCGGCGAATGTGTTGTAATTACAAACTGGCTGTTGTTGTATTCCGCATTTTTTGATAAATCATTGATGCTTTCAATGAAATTCCTTTGCCAAGAAGGGTGCAGATAAGTGTCAGGTTCATCAAATAGAAACAGTGTATTTTCATTATTCACTAATTCTATGAGTCCTCTAATAATAATTGCTTGTTGTTCACCTTCACTTAAAACATTAAAGGAATGATTGCCAGAAGCATCTTCTTGTATTAAAGAGAATTTAACTTCTGGTTGAAAGCCATCTATCAGTAATGTGTTTAAGATTTTAAATAATGTCCTCTCTTCAACAAAATTTTCTCTAATTTCAAAAAGTTTTTCATGACCGATAATTGTAATGATTAATGCCTCATTTTGCCAAGCCTCAATAACTACATTACCATTGATATTACTCCTTTGCTTTTCATCTTCTATTATTAGTGGTGAACCGATACTATCAAGGAAATCTAAAAACGTTTTTACTTCTCCTTTGGCTCCCCACCATTCGGTTATTTTGCCTTTCCCCCAAGATGGCTTTTTAAGATTAATCTGAATACTTTCAACTCCTTTTATTTTTGCTCTATCGAAAAGAAATTGTGGGATATCACCAAATTCATACGATAGGAGAGTGATAAGTATTAGATTAAACAGAGGGGGTTCAAAATAAAAGAAAGGTCGGTGCAAATTTGTATTGCCTTTTCTGAAATTAACTGACAACTTTTCATCGTGGGGTAAACAGATTTTTTTCATAATTTCTGCAACGCCACTATAATAGATTACAATGTTACTTGGGAATATCTTCTCAAGACTTCCAAACTTTTTTTCAATATCGATTTCTTTTTCTAAAACATCATTTCCAGTATATACTTTGTAAAGCAATTTTTCATCTTTATTTTCTGCATAGATTTCAACTTTTATATAATCCGTTTTAAATTCACTTGTTGTTGCGGTTTGTTCAACAATTTCTTCCAAACGTAATTCGTATTCAAGCTTAAAGCCAAATTTTGATTTTTCTTGCAAATATGCATCGCTAAAGATTTGTGCCAGGCATTCTAAAATACTGGATTTACCGGAACCGTTTATGCCAATAAGTATTGAAACATCTTTACTGAAATTAATTGTAAAGCTTTTCAACAATTTGTAATTGTCTATGTATAATGAATTTATTTTCATTTATTACTTGTTGAATATGGCTTTTTCAAATTCTTGCTCCGCTTTTATTTTTATGGAAACAATTAATTCTTTATTGTTTAAAATATTTTCTTTCTTCAAATCTATTAAAGTCATAATTTCCTTTTGTACTTCAACTTTTGGAAAAGGGATTTTAATCGCTTTCAATTCGGGCTCAGTTATGGCTGGATAAAGTCCGCCAGTCATTTTGTTTTTTAATTGCTCAATTCCATAAGAACACTTTAAAAACTGATGCAAGTATGGAAGATGATATTCTTTTGTCGGTTCTATTACACTAAAGCCAGAAGAACAAACATCGTTATCATATTCATTTGAAACGATTGCAAACTTTTTTAAATAAGGTCGTGTAGTTCCAATAATCAAATCACCTTCTTTCACCAACTGCGTTGCTCGGCTTGGTGCTTTTTTTAATTCCACTTCTTTAGCTTCAAGTATTCCTTTGGTTGGATCTATTGCTCCAATTTCAATGTATTTGAAAGTATCTTTTTTATAAAGTGATTTATTGAAACTACGTTTAGCGAAATGGAATGATTTACCTATTGAGGATAATTCAAACTTTGACTTTTTTAGTTCAATAGCAATTCTTGTATCTGTTGAAAAGAAATCCCAACGATCTAAAGAAGCATAATCTGTTGTTTGCAATGTTGTAATTTTCTCTTTTAAGCTAAAAGGTTTTAAGCCTAATTGCTCTAAAAAATATTTTTCAATTTCGCTTTCAAGGTCATTTGATTGTTTTGATAGATTTTCCGCAGCAGCTAATTTTTTATGATAATTCGTTACTAATATATTCTGTTCCTTAATTGGTGGCAATGGTATTTTTAGCTTTTTTAGTATATCAATGGTAAGATTTTGTCTTACAGAACCAGTAGTACTTTCATTTATTACTTTATTAAATATTTCTGTTTTGAATAATAAAAATAGAAATTCTGGCATTATGTTACTGTTACAGCTAAAAACTACATAGGCAGGGCTAATATATTCATTTGTATGCTCACTAAGTCTTACACCGATTGAACCTACATTGATTCGATACGGGTTATAAGCAAGCCAGCCGATTTCCATTTTTTTATAGGCTTGATTTATATCTTTTCCCTTTTGTAAATAAGCATCAAATATTCCTTCTTTATTATTGACCCCTAAAATCCCAAAGTCTTTATCCTCTTCCTCAAAAAGTTTATACTTTTTGTTCTCCTCCTTTATACAAATACTTAAATCAACAACATCATAAATTGATGAAATAGATTTTGAAGTATAGCGTTTAGTATCCCATAAATCAAACTGTAAATAGGGTATAAACTTCAAATATGTGTTTGCTGTTAATTCCATTTATTGCTTTGATTTACCGTAAAACACTTCTGGTTCGGAAACTATTCCGTCAACAATTCTAACTCTCCCAATTTCTTCGTCAGCAATTTGGTAGCTGATTTCTTTTATATAAGTTTTCCACAACTTATTTTTTTCCCGGTAGTTTTTGAATTCCTTTGCCAATGGCTCTAACTCATTTTCAATTACGCTCCCTGTTGTGCTTATCCCAGCTTTTTCAACTTCTGCAATTGGAATTTGATAATCGAAATCCTTTTTTAATTGTGCCTTTATTTCATAACTAATTGTTTCTTCAATTTGCTTTAGCTCTGCTCTTAGTTTCTTTTTCTCTTCAATGCCTTGTGCTGCTTTACCTTTTAATTCCAATTCTGTAAGTATTGCTTTTGTTTTAGGTTCATATTTCTTATTGATGTCTTTCTTTGCCTTATTCACAACGGCTTTCCATTGTTTAGCTTCTTCTTCTGTAAATTTTTTGAAGAATAACAAACTTGGTTTTACTGTTGCACCACTTGCAATAAACACATCTTGGGGTATTGAAGTTATGAGCAATATTTTGGCTCTGCTTTCTACGAAATCTCTAATCTTCTGTAAGTTGGTATTATTCAAAACACCTTCAGGTAATACAATTCCCATTCTGCCACCAGGTTTCAACAAATTCAAACATCGTTCTATAAATAGGACTTCAGTCAGTGTACTCATGCTACCTGTTTCGTATAAGCCTAATAAAGATTTTCCGATGTTGTCATTAACTTGCCTTAATGCTTCATCGTAAGCACTTCCATATCTTTTGCGATAGTTTTTAATACGTTCAATGTCTGTGTATTTGTCGGCTTCAGTAATTTTTAAAGACTTTTCAACTCTGCTTCCAAAAGGTGGATTTGTGAGAATGATGTCGAAGCGATTTTCAAAAATTCCGTTTACATTCAAAAGTCCGTCATTGTGATGTACGCCACCGTGTCCGTCACCGTGCATAATCATATTCATTTTTGCGGTTCGGCTCATTCTAGGGTTTGCATCCGTTCCAAAAATGCAGTCGTAGCTTAATTCTCTAATTCTGCTTTTTTGATTGTTAATATCTAATTCAGCATTGAGTTTAGAAAATAAATCATTTACTGTTTTGTCAACTTCTTCTTTCTTTTTATCACTTAGCTTCTCGTATGCGTCACTATAATATTCAGTCTTGATTTTTTCTTTAGCTAAATGAATTTCGTTTTCAATTTTGGCTCGTACATATTCAAATGCTTTAATTAGAAAGCCACCGCTCCCACAACAAGGGTCGCAAATGACTTCACTTTCCTGAGGGTCTAAAACATAAACGATAAAATCCACAATTGTTCGTGGGGTAAAAAATTGTCCTAATTCACCTCTAAAGGTTTTACCCAAAAATTTCTCAAACGCAATACCTTTTACATCATCAGAAGTTGTAGAGAGGTTATAAATCTGTAATTCTTTTACAATTGCTTCAAAACTATTTTCTCTAATTCTGATTATTTCGTTTGGTTCAAAAAGATCATCGTCTTTAAAATCTTCTTTTGTTTGTTCAAATAAAAATTGATAAAAATCTTTACCGTCTTTTGGTTTGTATTTTTGGTAACTGGCTTTGTCAGTTTCAAATGCTTCTTTCGAAAAAATTTGATTTTCGGAATTCGTTCTTTCGTATCTGATTTTTATAAAAAGAATTTTACTGATTTCATCAAACGCTGCTTCAGGTGAAAGTTTATCATTGTTACGAATAATGTTGTGACATTTGAAAAGCAGATTACTAAACTCATCTCTTGTAAATGCCTTAGTTTTCTTTAATAATTCATTTATTCTTTTTTCATCATTTGCCATTTTAGCATCAGGAATATTTACAACTTCTTCAAGTTTCTTGGGAATTTTGCCCTTTACAACTTTAAAAATCCTTGTTTCTTTTAAATTTGTTGTCACAAAAAAGTCAGCTCCAGCCCACGAAGCATAATTATATCCTTGAAAGTAATCTTCTTCTCTAACTGTGATATGTTCGGCTTTACATTCAACTACAATAACTGGACTGTTGTGTTCTCTTTTATCTTTAATATTTTTCCAAACTACAATATCAGCCATTGCTCTTCCTTGTCCTCTTTTAGAATTACTAACTTGCATTTCTTGAGCCATTTGCTCTAAGTCAAAGCCATAATTGTTTACTAATCGACAAACATATTCTTGGCGAACTTGCTCTTCTGGTTTTAGTACCAACCATTCATCTTCGCCTTTTAATGGCACTTTGATTTTGTTGTTTTTTATTTCTACTTGCATGGTTACTTTGTCGTTTTAGTTGAGTTAATCAATTCTCTTACATCAACTTTTAAGAGCGTCGCAATTGCTACAAGGTTATCCATTGAGGGCTGAACCTCGTTTGTACACCAACGAGAAATAGTTGTTTCGTTTTTGTTCAATTCTTCTGCAAGCCATTTGTTGGTCCTGCCTTGTTCTGCTAGAACAGCTTTCAACCTGTTAATTGCTTTCTTACTCATATTAATCTGCATTTAATGTAAAGTAATTAACTTTTTCTATTAATTAGTAACATACATTAGGAATTGCAATCAATTGGAAAATACTTTATTGAAAAAACACTGATTTAAAATAAAAACGTTCGCTCGGCAGGTAGAGCTTGTCATGGGATGCAAAAAAATACTCTTTGGAAGGCAGAAAAAAGGCTTTACTGAGGGTTTTGTGGTGAGTCTGTCCGTACGTGGTACTGATGATAAAAAAAATCCCGCCAA
Organism: Chitinophagaceae bacterium; assembly: GCA_036007525.1. Taxonomy (GTDB): domain Bacteria; phylum Bacteroidota; class Bacteroidia; order Chitinophagales; family Chitinophagaceae; genus Ginsengibacter. The sequence goes on from DASYOS010000283.1 coordinate 10,174, forward strand.
TTGGCGGGATTAATATTTTGCAATGCGCTGGTTATTTGCTTGCCACATCAAATTTTTTAAAGATCGACTTTACATTTCTTTGAACTTCTTTACTACTGAATTGATTACTGTTTAATTCATCAGTTGTCCAACC